>DASVGE010000256.1:0-19897 GCA_036379695.1 Pyrinomonadaceae bacterium
TCGCCTGTTGAGTCATAACGATCCTGATATCAAACCATTAATGCAGAGAGGATTGATTGTTTGTGCGCCGGACATCCGCCTGATGAACGAAACGTTCAAAGCGTTCGTCCTCGCGCAATGCTTCCACGACGTCTACGAATCGGGCGAGATTCAAAAAGCCGAGACTCAAGCTCGCCGGGCCAGCGCTCTGGAAAGTTTCAAGATCCCGATAATGGTTGGATTCATCGCCGCCGTGGTGTTCCTGTTCCTGACGCAAAAGGATCTGGCTAACTCATCCTGGACTCTGGCAACCGCGGCAACAAGCGGTATACCCATCATCTTTAAAGTTCTCAGTGTCTTCCAAAGCAACAATGTAAGCCATAAAATTTTCAACGCGTAAAGCTAGAACTCTATTACCACACCGGCAGACGGCAGGATGGGGAGAACGCGATCGAGCCGGCCAGAGACGCGACCCGTGGTTGTATCGAAGCTGTCAAAGCCTGCATAGCGCAGGTTATTGCGATTCAGGAGATTTAATACCTCGCCCGTTGCTGTCAGTTTCCAGCGTTTGAAGATAAAGGCTTTACTGACCTTGACGTCCCAACGTGCATAGTCGGGTACATGTGCTTCGTTGCGCCTCTCGGATATGAAAAAGTCGGAGCGGGCTTGCCCCGTGGAGCCTTACGTTAGCAGCTGGATGCCACGGGCTTGTCCCGTGGAGCCTTTCGCAGCTGGATGCCACGGGCTTGCCCCGTGGAGCCTCACGTTAGCAGCTGGATGCCACGGGCTTGTCCCGTGGAGCCTTAGCAGCTGGATGCCACGGGCTTGCCCCGTGGAGCCTCACGTTAGCAGCTAATAGAATCTAAGACCAGCTTTCCAGATGCCACGGGCTTGTCCCGTGGAGCCTCACGTTCGCAGCTAATAGAATCTAAGACCAGCTTTCCAGATGCCACGGGCTTGTCCCGTGGAGCCTCACGTTAGCAGCTATTTAGCTCCGAGCGTGAACCTCCACGGCTCAAGGCCGTGGCATCCAGGCGGAATATTTTTAAGGTAGCGTGTAGCGGATATCGGGAGACTCCACGGGACAAGCCCGTGGCATCTTCAACGGAGCAAGCCCGTGGCATCTCAACGGAGCAAGCCCGTGGCATCTTAACGGAGCAAGCCCGTGGCATCTCAACGGAGCACGCCCGTGGCATCTTCAACGGAGCATGCCCGTGGCATCTCAACGGAGCAAGCCCGTGGCATCTCAACGGAGCATGCCCGTGGCATCTTCAACGGGACAAGCCCGTGGCATCTCAACCGGACAAGCCCGTGGCATCTCAACCGGATAAGCCCGTGGCATCTCAACCGGACAAGCCCGTGGCATCTTCAACGGCAGGCCCGTGGCATCTTCAACGGCAGGGCCGTGGCATCTTCAACGGGACAAGCCCGTGGCATCTCAACGGAGCAGGCCCGTGGCATCTTCAACGGCAGGCCCGTGGCATCTCAACGGAGCAGCCCGTGGCATCTCAACGGAGCATGCCCGTGGCATCTCAACGGAGGCATTCGCAAAAACTTTTCTGGTGTGATAATCGTTTCAACCGATATGTTTTGTCCGAGATGTGGAAAAGCCGACCAGAGGCCCGAGACGTACTGCCGGCAATGTGGATTGTTTCTGCCCGATTTGTCGAAACCACTCAAACGTGAGAGTCCGCCCGAAGAACATCTAAAAGCTAACCTCGTTTTGAGTGTAATGACGATAACCGCGAGCTTTGCTTTATCGTTTTTGCTGTTTCTAATTTTAGGGTTCAGAGATTTTACGCACCCGCTGATCTATGTCACTGCCGGCGTGCTAATAGCGATCGGCGGCTGGCACATTCAGACCCTGATCAGAACCCTGATGCTGAGGAAGCAGTGGAAGCGAAGGACTCCGCTAAGCGAGACATCAACCGCATTCAAATCCACGCCAACTGCAAAGTTGCTGGATGAGGCAGACTTCGAAGACGCGATCCAGCGAGCGTGACGGAACACACCACCAGACACCTGGCCAAAAAATAGTTTCACTCAGTACGTAGCGCGATCGTCGGATTCACTTTCGTAGCACGTCGCGCCGGCACGAAAGAAGCAACAAGACCCACAACGATCAGCACCAACGAAACCGTGATGAACGTTAGATAGTCAGTCGCCGTCACTCCATACAGAAGGCTTGCCATCAACCGAGTCAGCGCGTAGGCGGCTATCAATCCTGCCGCTACGCCTATCACTGTCAACGTCAGTCCCTGGCGTAGCACCAGCCGCAACACATCCCGTGCCTCTGCTCCGAGCGCCATGCGGATCCCGAGCTCGCGCCTGCGGAGCGTGACTGTATAATTCATCACGCCATAGACTCCTACGGCCGCCAACAGCAACGCTACGCCGGCGAAAGTGAGCAGCAGCGTCATGTTGAAGCGCCGGCCGGAGAGCGATTCTTTAAGCACCTGGTCCATCGTCTGTACGTCAGTCAGCGCTTGCTCTTTGTCGACTGAATAGATCGCCCTCGAAACAGACGGGATCAAGTTTTCCGGATTCGAAGCTGTCCGCACCACAAAGCTCGAAAAAGGTCGCGGCGATTGTTTGAATGGCAGATACATCATTGCCGACGAATCCACATCGAGACCACTTGCCTTAACATCACCGACTATGCCGACAATCTCACGCGCCCCCTGTTCGATGTGAAACGAGGCCGTTAGCCGTTTGCCAATCGGGTTTTCGCCCGGCCAGAACCGGCGCGCCATTGCCTCGCTGATGATTACGACCGGTACGCTGTTATCACGATCGTGGTCGCTGAAGAAACGTCCCTGTCTCAAGGGAATGCCAATCGCCCGGAAGTAGTCAGGGCTGATGTAACGCGTCTGCGCCATCGGCTGCTCTGCGATTGCCGCTGTGGGCCGGCCTTCGATGGTGAAAGGTTGTGTCGATCCACTTCCGCCCAGCGGAATGGTGGTGGTAGTTCCAACTGCAACGACACCAGGCACAGCGCGAATCTGTTCGATCGCCCGGTCAAAAAACGCAAGCATTTGGTGCGGCTCAGAATACCTGATGGGCGTTAAACCTACGCTCATCGTTAACGCATTGCTGGTGTCGAACCCCGGATTGACGTTTTGCAACTTCCAGAAACTGCGAATCATCAGCCCGGCTCCGATGAGCAGCACCAGTGACAGCGCCACCTCGGAAACCACCAGTGCCTTGCGTGTGTGCTGCTTGATTGAGGCGCCGCCGGTTCGGCCCGAGCCTTGTTTCAGACTGTCACTGATGCTGTTCCTCGTAAACTGCAAAGCGGGCACGATCCCAATGATGAGGCCCGCGCCAACCGACACCAGAAGTGTAAAGCCCAGGGCCCAGGTGTCGATGCCGATGTCGCCTGAATTAGGAAGACTACCCAATCGCACCAGCATCCTGCTCCCCCACACTGCGAGCAGAAGGCCAAGCACACCTCCCGTGACTGCGAGCAGAACGCTTTCCGTAAGTAGTTGCCGAACCAGCCGCGCCCGTCCGGCGCCGAGGGCGATACGGACCGCCATCTCCCTTTTACGGTTGGCGCCTCTGGCGAGCATCAGGTTCGCGACATTCGCGCACGCGATCAACAACACGAATCCCACGGCGCAGAAAAGTACCAGCAGCGCCGGGCGGATATCGCCGACCAGATCCTCACGGAGCGGGATGACTACAGCGCCCCAGCTTTTGTTGTCCTCAGGGTATTGCTGTTCGAGCCTGCTCGAAATCGTACTCATCTCCGCCTGCGCCTGGTCCAATGAGATGTGCGGCTTTAGACGTGCAATCACGAGGTAGTCGTGAATTGATCGGACCTGACGTTCCTTGTCATCCCAGGCCAGAGGCACCCATAGCTCGGCCTGTCGCGGAAGCTCAAAGCCCGCAGGCATGATGCCGACGACGTTGTAGCTGCGACTGTTGAGGGTCAATGTTTGACCGATTATGTTGGGATTAGCTCCGAACGCTCGTTGCCATAGTCCATGACTAATCACAACGACCTGGTCGCTTCCGGCCCGTTCCTCGTCAGGTGTAAAGGTGCGCCCCAGCATTGCGTTAGAGCGCAACACGGAAAAGAAGTCCGAAGTGACAGTGGCAGCGATCAATGGCAGCGGATCATTACTGGTACTCAGACTCAAGCCTGCGTAACCGTAAACCGCCATCTGTTCGAAGGCGCTGCTCTGTGCCTTCCAGTCGATATAGTTCGCTGGTGACACGGTAAATTTGTCGAGGCCGGGAAAACTTTGCTGGGGCGGCGTGTGCCACACGTGCACGATCTGCTCCGGTTCCGGATAGGGTAAAGGCCGAAGCAACAGACCATTGACGACACTGAATATCGCAGTGTTGGCGCCAATCCCGAGTGCGAGTGACAGCACGGTTACAGCTGTAAAGACAGGACTATGGACCAGCGTTCGCACGCCTAACCGAACATCTCGCCACACAGTTTCTATGAATTGACCCATTCTGATTTCCCTCACTCTTTCCTGGACTTGCTCGACGCCCCCTACCTCGATGAGAGCATTCCGTCGCGCCTCTCGAGGCGAGAGTCCCTGCCTGATCTTCTCCTCGGTCAACAGATCGAGGTATGCCTGGATCTCTTCAGTGAACTCCTGTTCCACGCGGTCCTTGTGAAACAGGTTGCGCCAGAGGCTGGCCAGGGCAGGAATCAACGACACGACTGCACTCCTATAGACGTTCTGTAGAAGTTAGATAAACGTTTTCATATAGAATGTCAATACGAGGGCCACGGATGAACACGGATTTATAAACGGATTAGAGAAAAATCCGTGTATGAAAATCCGTGTTTATCCGTGGCTTAATTAGCTGCGCGTTTTTCGATCTTGGCCCAGGTGTCGCGGAGGCCGATAGTGCGGTTGAATACCAGCTTGTGCCCCGAATCGCGATCGACGCAGTAATAACCAAGACGCTCAAACTGATACTTAGTCCCGGGCTCTGCGTCTCGCAGACTCGGCTCTACCATGCAATTGTTCAATACCTGCAACGACTCGGGATTCAGATTCTCGGTGAAGTCGTGTCCTTCCTCGACGTCGTTCGGATCCTCTTTGACGAAAAGATTGTCGTAGAGACGAACCTCTGCCGGTTCAGCGTGAGCGGCTGAGACCCAGTGAATAGTGGATTTCACCTTGCGACCATCAGGTGTGTTACCGCCGCGTGTAGCCGGATCGTATGTACAACGAAGCTCGACAACGCGGCCGTCGCTATCTTTGATGACTTCCTTGCAGGTGATTAAGTAAGCATAACGGAGACGCACCTCGCGACCAGGAGCAAGGCGGTAAAACTGCTTTGGCGGGTCTTCACGAAAATCATCTTCTTCAATAAAAATCGTCTTCGAAAAAGGAATCTTTCTGGTTCCCGCGGAACTGTCTTCGGGGTTGTTGATGGCGTCCATCTCTTCCACCAGGTCATCGGGATAGTTTTCGATAACCACGCGCAGAGGTTTCTGCACACACATCACCCGCGGAACGATTCGATTCAAGTCCTGGCGCAGAAAGTATTCGAGCTGTTGTAACTGAGTAATGCCATTCGTCTTCGAGACGCCCACACTCGCAATGAAGTTACGAATAGCCGTAGGCGTGTAGCCGCGCCGGCGCATGCCCGAGAGCGTTGGCATACGCGGATCATCCCAGCCGTCGACATGACCTTCTTCAACCAACTTCAGCAGCTTGCGTTTGCTGAGCAGAGTATGCGTGAGCGCCAGCCGGTCAAACTCATATTGCCGCGAAGGGAATATGCCGAGCTGTTCGATGAACCAGTTATATAGAGGACGATTATTATCAAACTCCAGAGTACACAAGGAGTGTGTGACGCGCTCGATCGAATCCGACTGCCCGTGCGCGTAATCGTACATCGGGTAGATACACCACTCATTCCCCGTCCGATGGTGACTCAGGTGCAGAATTCGATACATGACCGGGTCGCGGAAATTAAGGTTCGGAGAGCTCATGTCGATCTTCGCGCGCAGGGTTCGCGAACCATCCGGAAACTCTCCCTTCTTCATGCGCTCAAACAGATCGAGATTCTCTTCAACAGAACGGTTGCGGAACGGGCTTTCCACTCCCGGCTCGGTTAACGTGCCGCGATACTCGCGAATCTGTTCAGCACTGAGATCGCACACGTAAGCCTTCCCAGCCTTAATCAACTGGATGGCCCATTCGTAAAGTTGTTGAAAGTAATCGGAGGCGTAGTAGAGGCCGTCCCATTGGAAGCCCAACCACCGCACGTCATCCATGATGGCGTTAACGTACTCAGTCTCTTCTTTGGACGGATTAGTATCGTCGAAGCGCAAATTGCACTTACCGCCAAACTCCGCCGCCAATCCGAAATCGAGGCATATGGCTTTGGCGTGACCGATATGCAAGTAGCCGTTTGGTTCCGGAGGGAATCGGGTTTGTACCCGTCCCTCATGTTTACCGCTCTTGATGTCCTCGATAATGATGTCTCTAATGAAATTTGAGGGCCCGCCGGTATTCGGGCGCGATTCTGCCGATTCAGTCTCGATACTCAACTGTGTTCGCCTTTCTTAAATGCGTTTCACAAGACATCTTATTTGCAGACTCGACATGGGTTCAAGTGACGCTGATTAAGCCCCTGCCCGGGATCGGAAAGAAATTGTTGACGTCCGTAAATTCAGGGCCGTAGTATTTGAACAGCGACCGCTGGTCGCCGCCCCTCCTCTAACCCAATCCGGGGCAATCCACCAGAAACGGCACGCGCGAATCCAGCGCAAAAAGTGCTACCCCAGGGACAAATTCATGAGCGCACAACCGGAAGTTTGGCGTGTGAATACGCCAGAAGGAATCTTCGAAACTGACCTCGAGACGCTGAAACAGTGGATTCTCGAAGGTTGTGTTCTACCCACCGATAAAGTCAGCAAGGGCAACCTGAGTTGGATAGACGCGGGCCGAGTGCCAAAACTCAAAGGCGCTTTCAATGGCGAGGTGACGCCTGTTGCAGAACCAGTGAGCAACTCAGTTGAAGCGCCTGCAACGACGTGGGTCGAACCGGCAAGAGTTCCTGCTCCTGCGCCGGTGAGTATGACAGTCGCGTGTCACAACCATCCTGAAGCGGTCCCGGATTATGAGTGTCGAAAATGCGGCGCAGTTTTGTGCAAGGCGTGCACGAAGTTTGTTAGGGACAGGGTCCCGCTCTGTACGTTGTGTGGTGATCTTTGTCATGAGTATCGAACTGTCACAGAAAAGCGCACGCGTGCCGAGTTTCAGAGTTCCGGCTTTGGAATGGAGGATTTTCTTCGGGCAGTTCGTTATCCGTTGCAACACAAGTTTGCGTTGTTCAGCGGTGCTCTGATTTATGGATGTCTGTTGATGGCGGGCTTTCGGGGCAGCTTAGTGGCATGGATGATCATGTTCGGATGTATCTCGCATGTCATCAGCCAGGTTGCGTGGGGCAGGTTACATCGCAGCTTCATGCCGGATTGGAGTTCATTTTCACTTTGGGATGACCTGGTTCTGCCAGTGTTTCTCGGACTCGGAATCATGATCGTGTCCTGGGGTCCGCTAATCGTTCTTGTGTTCGCGCTGATATTTGGTGTTTTGAGTGGCGGGGGTGTTGAGGCTTCGTCGATGGCGGGCGGGGATCATGCGGCGGAATCACTTACGGAGGAAGACCTCGCAGTGCTCACCGACCCGGAAGCCGATCCGAAAAAAGTTGAAGAAGCAAACAGGAAGCTTCAACAGTTGCGACCCGGGGCCGATATGGCACGTGACGCTGAAGCGTCGAGAGCCAGGGCGAGTGATCCGCTTGGGGGTTACGGCGATTTTCTGTCGTTTCTTGGCGCCGGAGTGGCCATAGTTTTTTTGTTGTTGCTGTTTGCTGGTTGGGGCTTGTTCTATTACCCGATGGCTTTGACGGTTGCGGGCTATACACAAAGCTTCGGCTCGGTAATAAATCCGCTGGTAGGATTGGACACGATTCGACGCATGGGTGCCACTTACTTCAAGGCGTTTGGAATGGTAATAGTGGTCCAGATCGTTGCGGGTATAGTCGGCGTGATAGTTTCCGTCATAACCTCACCTTTAGCACTTCCATACATGGGGAACTTGGTTGGTAACTTCATCAACGCGCATTTCACGTTCTATTTCTATCTCGTAATTGCCTGTATTCTCGGCCTGTCACTCTTCAAGTGCGCCGATCGTCTGGGCATCAGCGTGGATTAACCATCAGCTCGCATAATCGTGGTACTCTCTGGCGGAGAATCTTCCGAACAGTGCCGGTGTCTGACTTTTTATGGAGGCACACATGGTTAAGACCGCTGTGAGGTTAACGCTGATCGCAGTCTCGCTTTTCGTCATTTCGATCTCGTGTCACGCACAGATCAACCCACCGCCAAAGCCACCCGAGACTGACGTGCCGCAGGACGCAGTCAAGACGTTCATTGAAGAAGTCCGCATTCCGATCGTTGCTAAAGATGCCAACGGCCGTTTTGATCCGACAGTCGAACTAAGCGATCTAATGGTGAGGGAAAACGGAGTTGTGCAACCACTCAAGAGTGTGTTTCGCATGCCGGCCAGTGTGATGCTGGTGCTCGATACCGGCGGAGATCTCAATCGCGCGAAAGATGCGCGGCTTACAAGACTGGTAGCCAAAGAACTTCTCTCGAGCTTGCATCAGGAACACCGCGTCAGTGTGATGCAAGTTAACAATCACGTCGAACTACTCCAGCCGTGGACCAGCACGCGAGCTGAGGCCATCAAGTCGCTCGATCAATTGTTGCCGAATAAGCACAGTGTGTTGCTGAAGGGTCTGTTAGCGGCCGTAGAACAGTTCAGAGAAGTCACTCCCGGCAATAGCCATCTGATATTGATGTCTGATGGCATTGACGGTAATGGTGCGCAGCCGGATCTGACCGAAGCTTATCGAGCACTGATCGAGGCTAACATCACGCTGCACGTCATCAGCTACGCCTGGCTCGGCGTTAAAGGGACACAACCCATTCCAACACGTGCAAGAGTAAAGAGCGCCGTCGACCCGCATTTGATCGACGCCTTGCCAAGTACTCGTCATCCGGGGGATCCCACGCCTGACCTGAAAACGATGATGAAGAACAAGGGCGGCACGCTCCTCGATATTGATCTGCTCTTCCGCAAAAACATCAAAGGGGAGATGGCTGAGCGTGCTGAAGAATTTTTGGTTCTCACAGAGGAAACTGGAGGAAACCTTTCGTTGCCGGGTTCCGGTGACGCAATGATTTCGGAGGCCCACGAGATCGCAACAGACATCAACTCTCAGTACGTAATGAGTTACAAACCGGTGCAACCGTTCAATGCTTCGGTGAACGGCGAGTATCGAAAGGTCGAGGTTATCTCGAGGCGAGTTGGATTAACTGTTAGATCTCGACGCGGTTACGTCGCGAAAGCGCCGCGGTGAGTTTCTTTTGAAAGCGCCTGTGCTTGTTCGCCGGTCAGCGTTGGACGAGACTGCGGCTATCTTACTTCGAAGCCTTTCGAACTCCTGCAAAACTTAGCGAATGTTTCTAACCATTCATAACTTGATGCTTCGTAGTTTTTGCTTTACAACCTCGGCGATTAGTAATGCCTTCGCTTCATCCACCACGCATCGCTTGCCGAGGCCGGTCTCAACCCCAGCCCGATCACGACATAACGAACTCTCTTAGTATGGATATGTCTCCGAAATGCCCTTTCGCAGCTCAGCCACCATCGATAAGGCAACATCGTAGTCACCACGGTAGTTGGTGACATTCCTGGTCATTACCACAGCTAGCGCCTCAGGGTTCGCACGATCAGTTTCCTGAGACAGAGTTTGCTCAACTATCGCGCTACTACCGCTGGTTAATAGCCGGCCAACATCGCGGCCAAGAATACGCACGCTGGCTCTTTCATAATCGAACTCTTCATTGAGTAGATCGAAGCAGTCACCGTGTTCAGTGTAAACGCGGTCATCATTGCCGGCAGCGAGATAGTGCGTCATGATCAGACCGAGATCCTGGGCATCACGTTCAAAGTGCCTGTCAGCCCATGCAATGATCTTCATTAGTGCGAGTCCGGCAAGAGACGCAACTCTCACGATAAGATCGCCAGTAATCCGAACCTGAACTGAATTATCAAACGCCTCACGAAATCCAACAGTGCTCATCACGATGGAGAAGTCGGGAGGCCATGAAATCTGGCCGCTGACTTCCTCCAATCCTCCGAAGGGAACCAGATCAATGAAAAGACCGGTTTCGTGAACTAACCGTTGTCTCACCTTCTTGTGAGACTGAAAACTCTTGCTGGCGATCAAACTGTCTCCGAGTCTGATGAACTGATCCCAGCTCTCGACGACGATTCCAAAATCAATATCATTCGTAATGCGTTGAACCGGCAAGTCGTACGCATACTGCACCAGAAGATCTCGCGCTTGCGCGCCGACGATGAACAGGCTCAAACCCTGACTCTCTGCCACACGCACAACCTGGCGAATGATACTGACTTGTTCCGCCGGAAGCTTATGTGACAACTCCAGCGATGTATTGCTCATAGATGATTTCGGCTGTTTCCAAACACCGCTCATCGGCTGTACTGACGAGATCGGCATAAACGAGTAATGGCGGCGCCGTCTGAAGATTTTTTTCATCCCAATGATCGAACTTCCAAAACCTACGTAGTAACTCAACCTCGCCATTGGGATCGCGTACCAACCCGTGTCGCGCTTGCAACTTCGGAAGGATCGTCTCCGAATAAATTGTTACTGTTCCTGGTCTCAGATATTTAGTTAACAGTTTCGCCGCAACTTCACCGCCCCAGAATGCGTCCGAAGGCAAATCTGCTTTTTGCCACCAGTCAGGTGCCTGCGCAGTTTTGAAACGTCCCAGCATCAGCTTGGGACGAAGTTGTTCTGGATAAGCAGAAGTCCACCGTTTCAGGAGTTCTTTCTTGTTCACCAGACGTCTGCCACGAGCGCCTAAATCTACCAGGTGGCCCAGCGACTTGAGATCGTTGATGATCCAATTAACAGCGCCAAGAGAAATGCCGGCTTCTTTAGCCATCTCACGATATGGTCGGTTTTCCAACCCAGGTTGACATAACAATGCGAAGATAAGTCGTGAGCCTGTCGGATTGAAAGCACGAGCAGGACGACCTAAAGATTTTTGTGCTTGAGGCTTTCGACCGGTGATGAATACGTGGAGGCCTTTTTGTTGAAAGGACGCGTTACCGGCCGCATCAAAGAACTCAATCCCAAGCTGACGTAGTTTTTCCGCCTGAGACGGATTTACATATGACGACACAAGCGCAGCAGAGTGATGCTGCTTTTTGATCTGTGTGACAGCAGCTATAGCTGGCCCTAACGTGTGACTGCTTAAGTGAGGTTTGATTTCAACATAAAATCGCCAGCGTTTGCTTTCATCACTTACATTTACGATGGCGTCCGCACCCACGCGCAGTCTTGGCTCTATCGCCTCGATCGCAGCTTCCAGACCTGTCGAATCAGCCAGGCTGTGAACCGCCTGAATGAGAATGTCTTTGTAGCTGCCTCCGGAAATTGAGCCTCGAGGTTCCATCAGTCCACCGACATGCGTTCACATTATACATGCGTTCACGAATCGTGAACAGAGGTGGATCGTGAACAATGTGGTCACAGCCACGCGGCGAAAAATTCTTTTATCTGACGGTAGAGTTCGATCGCAAAAAAGACCTTGCCACCCAAACCTGTTTCACTAAAATAACTGCCCTAGCAACCTCCCCTTCCCGGCTGCGAACCCGTCACGATCCCAGCATGCAAGAAAGGTAGTTATGACGTATTACAAAAATGCGCTCCTACTGATTCTCTCTCTAGTGTTTACCCTCGCGTTGTACTCCAGCGCCGGTGTCGCTCAGACAGCCGAAACAAACATAGCCCGTAGTGTGGCGACCAACTTTTTCGAGGCTTATCAACGAAAAGATGTCGATGGTCTGATTGCTCTCTGGAGCACGAAGGCGCCAGAACTCGCGACGTTCACGACGGATGTACGACAGGCATTCGCCGGCGGTGTTGAAATGAAGAGTTTCGAAATCCGTGGCATAAATGTCGATGACACGTCCGCGACTGTAAGAGTGAAGGTCGAGTTGAAGGCAACAGAGTCGAAGAATCGAACTCTGCGACTGGCGAAGGAAGATGGACGATGGAAAGTCTGGCAATACGAACCGAGCGAACGAGAACTGGCAACGAGGCTACTTTCCGCGAAGACAGAAAGCGACCAGGCTGCTTTGCTGCAAACTGAACCGGACTTAATCACAACTGAACTAGTCCAGGCATTGCGGAAACAAGCGGAGACCCTCACCCAACGTCGCGAACTGTCGCAAGCCGTTATCGCGGTGCAACTCACCCGTTCAATTGCTGAACGGCTTGGCGACGAACGGAACGTCGCTTTTGCAACCAGCCAGTTGGGAGTTATCAGTTACTCACGCGCAGAATATCAGCAGGCTTTGAAATTGTTCGAGCAGTATCTGTCGTTGGAACCGGCCAAGCGCGAACCCGCCGTCTCCGCCCGCTCACTCAATTACATCGGCATCATTAAGCGTGTCTTCGGAGACAATGCCGGCGCGCTCGACTACGTGCAGCGAGGTCTGGCGATCGCAGAGGAAGCCGGTGACAAGAAGGTCCTTGGCAGCGTACTCAATATGATGGGTGTGCTCCACAGAGACCAGGGTAACTACGCACGCGCCCTGGAATATTTCGAAAAAGGTTTGGCGTTGAGCGAGGCCGTGGGCGACAAAGTTGTAACCAGCCAGACAGTTAACAATATCGGGACCATTCACGGCGCGCAGGGAAATCAGGCGCAGGCGTTGGAGTATTTCCGGCGTGCGCTGAAGCTTGCTCAAGCTGCGGATGACAAGCCGGTTATTGCCAACGCCCTGAACAACATCGGCCTTACTTACCACAAAAATCGAGACCATCCGCAAGCCCTCGAGTATTACCAGCAAAGCCTGGCAGTGCGCGAGCAGCTAAACGATAAGCGCGGGACCGCACTCACGCTCAACAACATCGGTCTTTTGCACCGCGAACAGGGCAACCACAAACGCGCTCTGGAGTACTACCAGCAAAGTTTAGCCATACGTGAAAAGTTGGACGATCAGACAGGTATGGCGTACGTTTTGAACCACATAGGCTACCTTCATTATCTGCAAGGCGACTACGCTCAGGCGCTGCAATGCTCAAAGCGAATACTCGACACTGCCACACGTCTGGCGAGTCCCGAACTCCTTTGGATAGGCTACGAACTTGCCGGGCGCGCACATACCGGATTGAAGCAATTCGATGAGGCAGAGAAAGCCCTCACAAACTCCATCAACACAATCGAAAAGACACGTTATCTCGTTGGTGGCGGCGAGTTAGCGCGCCAGCGATTTTTCGAGGATAAATTGCCGCCATATAGGGCAATGGTCGAGTTGGCATTTAACCGCAATCGTCCAATTGATGCTTTAACTTACAGCGAGCTCGCGAAAGCAAGGACCTTGCTTGACGTGCTTCGTAACGGACGCATTCCGATCAACAAAGCAATGTCCCTCGAAGAGCAGGATAAGGAGCGCCTTTCAAACGCAGAGCTCACCGCGCTTAACGCGATGATCTATGACGAGAGGCAGCGTCCGAAACCAAACCTCGATCGCCTGGCTGAGCTGGAGCCACTTCGTGAGAAGGCACGCATGGCCCACGAAGCTCTCTTAACCAGTCTCTATGTCAAATATCCCGAGTTAAAGGTGCAACGAGGCGAGGTGATGCCAATCACAGCCGCAGAGGCCGCTGCACTAATACCAGATCGTTCGACGGCAATCGTCGAGTTTGTTGTCGCTGATGAGAAGTCGTATCTGATTGTCCTGACCGGGGATCATAAAAACACGGCCAGTCCACTGAAGATCACACTGTACTCACTCAAGATCACACATACCGAATTGTCCGAGCGAGTGAACGACTTCCGCCGCATGCTGGCCGAACGTGACTTGAGCTATCAGGATTCTGCGCGCCAACTCTACGATCTGTTGCTCAAGCCTGCCGAAGAACAACTGCGCGGCCGGAAAACACTTTGCATCGTGCCCGATCGGGTGCTATGGGAGTTGCCATTTCAGGCGTTGCAGCCAAGAACAGGCGTCCACCTGATCGAGGACCACACGCTATTCTATGCGCCATCGTTGAGCGTGCTGCGAGAGATAACGAAGCAACGGAGTGCTGCAACGGAGAAAACGCTGCTGGCTTTTGGTAATCCACACTTAGGTGGTGGACAGCCCAGTGCGCTTAGATCAATCAACCCCGACATGAGGTTCGGTCCTCTGCCTGAAGCTGAGACAGAGGTCAAGACTCTTGCGCGACTCTATGGCGCTGCTAAGAGTCAGATCTTCGTTGGAGCTGCGGCGCGCGAAAGAGTTGCAAAAGTTGAAGCCCCGAAATACGAAGTGCTTCACTTCGCAACGCATGGTCTGCTGGACAATCGCAACCCTATGTTCTCGTATCTGACGCTGGCCCAAACAGCAGAGGATCCGAATGAGGACGGGTTATTGGAAGCTCGTGAGATCATCAACATGGAACTACATGCGAACCTGGCAGTGCTTTCGGCGTGTCAGACGGCACGTGGGCGGGTTGGCGCAGGAGAAGGCGTGATCGGCATGTCGTGGGCACTGTTCGTGGCGGGTGTGCCGACGACGGTGGCGAGCCAGTGGAACGTGGATTCAGCGAGCACTACGAGTTTGATGATCGATTTCCATCGCCGTCTGACGAAGCGCCCTGCAAGTGGAAAGTCAAAGGAAACGAAAGCAGAGTCGCTGCGACAGGCTGCGTTGGGACTGTTGAGAAGTGAACGTCACCGGCATCCGTTCTACTGGGCCGGGTTCGTGATGATTGGTGATGGTTGGTAGCCACAGATAAACGCGGATTTTTTTCTTTAATCCGTGTATGAATCCGTGTTCATCCGTGGCAAATATTTATCTGCGGCGGAGGGAGCGGATGCTGGCTAGTAATTCTGTGGCAGCGGTTGAATTTGGATTTGCTTTTGCCAGGGCCTGAAATTCACGCTCAGATTTTTCAAGCAAGCCGTATTTCCAGTAGAAGACGCCCATCGCAAGGTGCGAGCTTCCGGCGAATTCTTTTAGCTTTGCCAGTGCGGCTAGGGCACGCTGGTCCAAAATCCTAAAGCGGGCTTCGGGTAACGGAGGCTTTGGTGAAACAAACTTGTCGCCATCCTTCGTCGCGCTGATTTGCCATGAATAAGTAACACCTCGCGCGAGTGAGTTTGGTGTAGTCCACTCCGTACCTGTTACCGGACCACTGCTACCAACCTCACGTAGCTGACCGTCATATATCGTCACAACATAATGATCTGCCCCGTCCAACGCCCGCCAGCGAAATGTCGGTCGATCAGTTTCGATTACAACATCCGTCGGATCCAACGGAGCAAAGTCACTTCTGTTCTCGAGACCTCGCAAACTTCCCGCACCAGTCGGCCATCCTGTTAAAGCCGGCGAAGCACGTAGCTGGCGAGTAGCCAACGCACGCTCTACACTCTCCCGTAAATCCGGCGGCAATTCCTGAAGTCCTTCCAACTGGCCGCGCTGGTTCACTATCACCTGGCCACCGGCATCGTTGAGCGCGAGCAGAGGTTCTTCGCGCGGTGTCGTTGGTAGATTCCCCTGCGGCTGATCAGGGTTCGCCGGCGTAATGTGCGCTGTCGCTGCAGGCGACGGCAGTTCCGCCTGTTGACCCGGTTGAGACGCCGGATCTCTGGTCCACAACAAGACTGCCATTGCCATAATAAAGACTGCGATAACGACAGCCATCGCCCATGCCGGAGTCGACAGCGGCTGCCATTGCGGCAACCATCGTTTCCACCACGACGAGGTGACGCCGCCGCCGGTAGTGGCCACAGCAGGCTGCTGCTTAAACGCAAGCAGATCTTTTAAGTCCGTAGCACATTTGGAACATAGAGCCACGTGACTATCGACAATCTCGCGATCGATCTCGTCCGCTGTGCCATCCACGTATGGCTCCAGGTGCTGCTCGTAATCCAGATGAAAGGACGCCCCGGCAGACTCGAACGATTGGCTGATAACTCGTTTACCAACCGCGGGCAAAATCCGGGTCAAACGATCATGACATACATCACACGACGCGAGGTGGTTATCGACCGCGAGCAATTCCTGAGGGGGCAGTGTGCGCCCGCTGTACCCAGTCAGTTGCGTCTGTGAAAGATGCTCCGACATTGTCGTATGGTTTTCAGACAAACCCCGAAAATCACCCCTTTTTGGTTAGAGTCTTATAATTGAGCGATATTACTTTCCGGCAGAACTTTTCGCGATAATCGCGCTAATCCGGCGTTCCAGGCGTTCGCGCGCACACTTACGCAGGTTGATTACTTGCTGCCGCGTGGCGCCGAGCAACTCGGCAATCGTCGCATCATCCAGCGGCAACCGATTCCATAGTCCCAGAAACTCCTCGAGCGGGAGTTCTAATGCCTCCGCAATCTGTTGGATCGTCGCCGTACGAGTGTATGGCAGAAGGCTGACCAGGTCCTGCCCGCCGGCATCTTTGAAGTTAAGCAATAACGCAATCCGTTGACGACGTGGCAGCTCACAAACTTCCTGCCACAACAACGCCAGCAGGTGCTGCTGTTCGAGGACAGCCTCGGAATCCACAGCAGGGGCAGCGAGATGCATCACGTTATCAAGCTGCTCGTCAGGTTGGTCTTTCTCACGACAGACGTCTGCCACGATATTCACCAGTTCATCGAGTTTGATCGGATTACCGGACGACTGGAACAGAGCGTTCAACAAGGTCGCGAGTTGTTCGCGGCTCGTGCCAACAACTATCAGACCGGCGTTTTGGGTCCACTCGACCGGATCTCGCCGTATCTGCTCGAAAAGTTTTTGAGGTGTAGACGCGGCTTTGTCACGCCATCGTGCGAACCCACAAATCAAACCAGATGCCTCGCTGTTCCAGAGTGCGAAAGCGGCATCGTGCGACAAAAGATAGCGCAACTTGTTTTTGAGTCGGGAGCGACGAGGATATTTCTGACGCAGGTAAAGGTTGCAGGCGTTATAAGCTGTAGCCGCTATATAACTGCGAAAATCTGCAATGGCTCCCTGCAGGCGATCACTCCTGATGCGACGTAGTCGCGAGATCAGGTTGGCAATGATGTCGTTGAAGAGATCGTTGGCGTCCTTAGTCGATGTAGCACTGTTGTTCGAGAGGTGAAAGCGCAGACTCGAACCGAGAATTTCTTTAACGATCGGCACTGCGTGCTCGTCGATGAGACTCTCGAGACAGCGGTCTGCCTGCTCTTCGTCTGTCGCCTCGATAAACGTGAGTAAGAGCTGGTCCATCGAAGCGCCGCGCATTTGGGAGCTGCGTCGTGAAGCAAATTTGATGAGAGTAGCGCTCGTGATAAAACCTCCCAGCCTGGCGCGGCGAACCGAAAACTCAAGGGTTCGTTCCTTCGTCCGGGAGTTTGAAGATATACAGCAAGTCGAACTTTCCTAGCAACGTCGGCGTGATGTGTGTCGCCACAGGGTGTGGCAAAACACCATTGCATCAAGTTCACTTTCTTCGTATCATGCGGCCACTGTCTCCAAAAAACGTCCGCCGTTGAAGGCAAATTCGTTTTACAACTTTTTACCTTTGTGGGGGGACACATCCTTCAGCCCAGGACCTTAGCGCAAAAACTTTCACACACTCCAGTATCAGTTGCAGCGACGACGCGACCTTGTATGAGGCGAGACGTTGAAACAATGGTCTATGAGTTCAAGGGCTTTCGCCTCGACAGGGCGGAGCGTCGGCTCCTGCATCATGGCCGCCCCGTACAGCTCAAGCCCAAAATCTTCGATCTCCTGCTCTATTTAGTGGAAAGGCAAGGTCAACTTATTGAAAAAGACGAGTTGATGCGCGAGATTTGGCCTAACACGATTGTCGAAGAGAACAACATCACCGTCAGTATGTCCATGCTGCGGAAAATCCTTGGCGAGGATCGTGGGGGACGCAAGTTTGTTGAGACGGTCGCGCGGCGCGGTTATCGTTTCGTGGCGGAAGTAAGGGAGATTTCCCGCGACGGGTCGTCAAGCGAAGCCGCGGTGATGTCCTCGGGTACTGCTGCAGTCACTCCGCTCCCGGTGCGCGAGCCGCCCATTGATTCGCTGGCAGTCTTTCCGGTTCAAAAAGGCGGCCAACTCGACGTCGAGTATCTTTCCGAAGGCATTACCGAAAGCATCATCAACAAGCTCTCACAGGTTCCAAAACTTCGCGTGCTGGCTTTAAGCACAGTGCTTCGCTTCAAAGGAACCGACGTTGACCCACAGGAGATGGGAACGTTGCTGAATGTCGGAGCAGTGATGATAGTTCGCGTGATTCAACTCGGAGAGACACTGATCATCAGAAGCGAGTTGGTTAAAACTTCCGATGGTTCGCAGATTTGGGGCGAGCAGTACGAACGCAAGTCTTCCGACCTCCTCGGAATACAGGACGAGATTGCCAAAGCCATCGTCGAAAGTTTGAAACTAAAACTCACTTCCGAGCAGCAGAAACGTTTCACCAAGCGCTACACGGATAACACCGAGGCTTACAGTCTTTATTTGCGCGGGCGTTACTTCTGGACGAAGTACTCGAAAGCGTGGGTACTGAAGAGTATCGAGGCGTTCAAAAAGGCTATCGAGATTGATCCTTCTTACGCCCTGGCTTACTGCGGCATGGCAGACGCTTACTTCAGGCTTTCGAATATCCACTTTCCACCGCGCGAAGTTATGCCCAAGGCCAAGCTGGCAGCACTCAAGGCCGTGGAGATCGACGAGAATCTGGCTGAAGCGCATTCTTCACTCGGGCTGGTGCGCGTGTATTTCGATCATGATTGGCATGGAGCCAGGATTGAGTTTAAGAAAAGTCTCGAGTTGAATCCGGACCTGGTCAGCGCTCATCAACGGTATGCCTCGCTTTTGTGTTTCCTGGGTCACTTTGAGGAGTCAATCAACCACTATGAGCATGCGTTGACACTGGATCCCTTCTCGCTTCATCTCCAGACCAATCTCGCCACGAATTATTACCTGATGGGACAGCACGAAACGGCGATCAACCTTCTGGAGGAGACGCTGGAGCTGGAACCCGATTACATGCCCACACACTTTGTTCTGGGTTGCACTTATATTCAACAGGGCGACTTGCGGAAAGCGATAGAAGAATTCCAGTGTATCTACAGGCTCGACGAAGAAGCCTACATGGCGCTCGGGTATATGGGTTATGCCTACGCGTTGGCTGGGCAGCGTGCGGAAGCACAGAACCTGCTGGGTATCCTGACAGACATCTCTCTTAGAAAATATGTTTCGCTATACAGCATTGGAATGATCCACCTGGGGCTCGGACGGACAGACGAAATGATCGATATTCTCGAGCGCCTTTACCAGGAGCGCAACGACTGGCTGGTCTGGCTCAAAGTCAGCCCCGAACTCAGGCCCCTCCGCGACGATCCACGGTTTGACGATCTATTGAAGCGCCTTGGATTCGTAGACTGACACGATGCCACGGGCTTGTCCCGTGGAGTTCTCACGTTCGCTACTACAAACCCTAATCCCAACGCTCAAGATGCCACGGGCTTGTCCCGTGGAGTCTCACGTTCGCTACTAACAGAAACTACCCCCCCAAGGCTCAAGATGCCACGGGCTTGCCCCGTGGAGTTCTCACGTTCGCAACTAACAAAAACCTAAAACCCCAAGGAGCAAGATGCCACGGGCTTGCCCCGTGGAGTCTCACGTTCGCAACTAACAAACCCTAAAACCCCTCAACGCTCAAGATGCCACGGGCTTGTCCCGTGGAGTTCTCACGTTCGCAACTACAAAACCCTAATCCCAACGATCAAGATGCCACGGGCTTGTCCCGTGGAGTTCTCACGTTCGCAACTAACTCAACGAAACGCAACGCTCAAGATGCCACG
>DASVGE010000257.1:0-33709 GCA_036379695.1 Pyrinomonadaceae bacterium
TTCGTTTTAACGCCGCACATTAAATGCACCTTGAGCCACATACGGCGATCTTCCTCTTTGCCGTACTTCACATCTAACCAACGCATGAATTGACCTGTACTGAATCCCGAGCTATCAAGCGCAAAGTCTGATTCTATGTTCTTGAGCGGCTCGGAATGCGGCCGCTGCCCGCGTTTCGCTCCAGCCGCTAATGCGACAAAAGAGATCCACATCATCAGCCCGGCCCGTGCCTATACCGCTCGCGCCGCCCGCCTTTTCCAGCACGAGAAGAAACACGAGTACGCGCTCAAAATCTTGCAGCGCAGACGCTGGTTGTAGCGGAGGTAGTGACACTAAACCTGTACTCATTGCTCGTTCATTTCCTCTTCTCCGATGGGCGCAGCAGTGGAGGCTTGAACGTCCGATTGTTAGGCCGCGCGGCAACTTCTTCCGCCGCGACAGGCTCAACAGCAGTGTTAGCAAGTGGCGAAGCCCACTCGAACAACACGCGGAGCGCCTTATCAACCCCACCGTGCAGATTCGCAAGTCGCCGCAACTCGGCATCAACTTCAGGGCTCACACGATATGTAATCGGGCTAGTCGGCATGTACACAGTATACCACGTGTACGTGTACTGTCTACCTAATCATACTGTCTACCTAATCAGCCACGGATTATCTTGTGAAATTGTTATCGGGGGAACTATGGGGATCTCGGTAACATCACAGAGTTTCGAAAAGGCTCCGCTTGCCGCGTCAACCTGGTCATCGTTGGCACCATTCGGAAACGCTGTCAACTCATTTCTAAACGGAGCGTTCCAGTCGGCTTCGACTACCTTTACGTTTCCAGCCTCGCATTGACTGGCAAGAGGATCGGCGCGTGTCTCTTTATCCTTTTTCGCCATTTCAGTGTGGACATTAAACCCTGCGAGAAGCCGGACGATGTTATCGATCACCTCTACCGCTAACCCGGGGACCTTTTCGATCCACGTCGGAATTGCGCCATAGGCTTTCCTGTCTGCTTCGGCAGTCGCCTTGATCTGCTCGTTTCGCTCTTTGGGTGACCATTGGCCGCGCTGAATATCTTCGATGTAAAAGAGCCCATCAGGCGTGGCGGACATTAAACACCCTACTGAATAATCCGCCTTCTTGCTATCGCTACCTCCGAGATCCCAGTAGCGTACACGCCTGATTCCGTCACCGGCTGGAGCAGCTTTCACGAGCAGCAACTGATGAAGCTTGAACATGCCGCCCTCGCGTGCTGTCGGTCTCTGTCGATAAAGGGCGTTCCAGTAATACGCGCCTATTCGCTTTTCAATCTTGCGGAGCTTTTCAATGGGATAGCGTTCTGGACACAACGCCTCCCCAACTTTGCGGTCATCTGGCTCCAGTGTACACGTCGGAGGAATTACAAGCGGCTCTTCTTCTTTGATCGCCTCCAAGCAGACGATATGCCAGCGCTCGGGTTCCTCTTCAAATTCTTGGGAGAGAAGCCATCCCGGCAGGTCCAATTCATTCCAGCGGGTCGCTTGGAGCACTATGGCCCCGCCCGGTTCTTCGCGAGTGTAAAAGGTTGACGGATACCAGTCTTGATGCTCGCGCCTAACCGCTTCTGATAATGCATCCTGTGCGTTTTTAGTGGGATCATCGATCACGCCAAGGTGAAAGCCCTTACCTGTAATTGGGCCCCCAACGCCGGCAGACCACATACCGCCGGCAGACGTTGTCTCCCAATGCTTTACAGCTTGCGCGGACTCGCGCATCACACCACCGGTCGTGACGTAATTATCCCGGGCATTGCGCGAGAGCGTGTACGCAAGTTCTGCCGCATATGAGTTAATGCCAGCCCATCGTTCCGGGAAGAGCGAGAGGTAATATGCTGTAAACAGGCGCGAGAGAAGTTCTGATTTACCATGCCGCGGTGGCGCGAAGATCATCACCCGGGTAAGTTCTCCGAGCGCCACACGGACCAACACCTTTGCTATCTTTATGCAGTGGGGATACCACTTGAACCGAGGGTTCGCTGTTTTAACGAATGACTTGAAGCCGTCAAAGCTAGGTCTTGGAACTTGCCTCGTCGCCGACTTCCGCCGCTTCGAGAATGCGAATTGACTTGTCTGTGAGTATTCCGTAAAGGACGCCGACGTCCGCAGCGTTTTGCTTAATGAACCACTCATTATTGGTCGCAACCTTTTCGGCCAGCGCCGCGGCGGCCTTCAGCGATTGCCTAAGATGTCCTTCGATCAGATCCGCGATTTGCTCCCTTTTTTGTGTTCCAACTTGTTCCAACTGCTTTGCCGCAAGTGAATTCTTTAGCCTGCTGACCGTGGCCTTTGGGATCTTGTATTGACGTGATATCTCGTTAACGCCTTGGCCCGCCAAGAGCGCCGCGATAACCTCCGCTCGTGTTTCATCACTGTGCGCTTGGCCTTTCACTTACTCTCTCACTGTTTCACTCTCAAGCAATACAACCCACTCTTCACTGTTTGGGCCTGTGACAAATCACAAACTTCCCGCTCGGGTTCGGATGACAGATCCAGCCCTGAACTGCCATGCTGCTGATTACCCTCTTTCTATCTTCGTCACTGCTTGCAGCCGGATACTGAACCTCGTATTCGACTGGCCGGGGCACTGGACTCGGTACGGGTGTCGGGCTTGGTGTCGGCGTAGGCGAGGGAACGGGAACGCTTCCACCTGGTTCCTGCGCTCCGAACTTTAGCCATGATGTGCCGGCCCACTGATACCAGTTGGAATCGTTTCCTTTCACATAGACACTCTTAGTTAGATACTTGTAGATTGAGCCCTGACCGCCGCCAACCTGCACACCGTTGCGTAAGGTTTGCTTCTCAGTACCAAGCGTCCATACAGCACGGTCAGAATCAACGATCTTCGTGCCGGTGGTGCCGTCTGCCGACTCGTCAGGGCGCGGGGACGGCGAAGGCTCTACTCTTCCGCCCTGCGCGGCATTGAGCGCATCAATGTCAACTCCGGGATCTTTTCCGTCTGTCCCTTTACCTTTCCACGCTGCCAAGACTCGGTAGTCATCCCCGACAACTTCCGTCATGGTGCTCGGAAAGAAGTTGCCTGCCGGATAGATTGACTCGACGTTGGCAGGCGCGTTGATCTCTTTGGCGATCACGTTGCCTGTAACCACTGCGCCAGGGAAGAAGTGTTGAATTGCGGGGTTGCCTATTCCCACCCCACTCCCGAAGATTCCGAAATCATTATGCCGATTGATGTTATTTCGGAAGATAAAGCGCGTATTTGGAGCGTAGTCAGTTACAACGATTTGATTTGTTTGGATTACCGTGTTGTGCTCGAACGTTACGTCTTCGGTCTTATTCGTCACCGTCGCAAACGCTCCATTACTGGCAAACCTCGGGCCGTCAATCTCAAATACGTCGTTGACGACCTTTACGCGACGCAGCCTGGTCTCGGTAGGCGCCGGCGGTTCGTCCGCCCCGTTCAGATTGATCCCAGAACCGACGTTGCGAACGATGTTGTTTTGGAACACTACATCTTCCACCACGGCCCAAACGCCTGAATCGCTGGGACGCGGCGTAAATGCGATCGCCCTGCCGGCCTGTGCGTCCGTCCAATTACCGTCAAATACATTTCCGTCAATCAGTACGTCACGCGCATTCTTTAACTCGAATAGGTTTTTCACCGTCCACTTGATACCAGCGTAAGAGGGATCGTTGACGTACCAGGAGAGCGGCTTCTCAACGAAGTTGCGCAGGAACTTTATTCCTGTGGGCACCAAGCCGGGAACGGTGGCCTCCGCGCCGCCAAACATCACGTTTTCGCCCGCGCCTGCGAGGTAGTTGTTGATGATGTTATAAGGCCCCGGTCCATTCCAGCCACCAATAGCCTGCGTGTCGAAGCCGCGACCGTGACACTCTGTGATCCATGAGTTGGTAATGTCGGTACTGGCGGAATTAAGCGCTACACACCGTTGGATTTCCTGCGTCTTTTCTGCATGTATCCAGGACTTATCAATGACTAAATTGTGAGGTATTTCCGCAGGCGTATCCTGAACTTCGCCATGTGTGCCAAATTCCACAATACGGGTTGCGGGTCCGGTTAAAGGCGCCAGATCAAGACCTAGTAGCTTGTAGTAATGCGCGCCCGGTGCGGTCTTAAAACTTGGTTCAGTGCTATGAAACGGACGGACCTTGGCCATCATCTGAGAGACTTCCGGCGTCGGCTGCCTGGAAAAGAACCCGCGAATAGGTATCTCTGCGTAACGTGAGGATTCAATCGTAATAAATTCTGTACCTGACTTGACCGGAAGCACACACGAGCAGGAATAAGTGCAGCCCGCTTCAAGGACAATGCGATCGCCCGGTTGGGCTGCGTTAATCGCAGACTGGAGATCGCCACCACAAGGAACGACGATCGTGCTCGGCCCGGTAACCATCATTACCGCAGGCGAGATAGTCTGGCCGTAGATCCCGATTGAGAGGATAAGAATTAAGGCTAGTGATGTGAGTTTGTTTCGAATGTCCATAATCATCTTTAAGACTTCGGCTCATCAAGATCGCTTGGCTTCAGACCCTTCGCGTCAATGAATCCTTTAAGCTTTTTCATTTGCTGGTCAGCCAGGTCCAGTTCAATACGCTGTTGCTCAAGCTGCTTCTTTTGCTGTTCGCTGAAATACTCCAAGTGCGACATTCTCAATAACTCGAGTCGATCCTTTTCCCGCTCCGCACGAAGCTCGTCAATAATTGCATGTAATTCATCGATCCGCTCATACGCTTTATCAATCGTTTCACTGTCTAAGTGTCTGGCTTCTGCTTTCGTCTTTGCCGCTCGCGCTTCGCTTTCAATTCCGAGCCAGCGTCTGTTCAAGAAGTGCAGCAAAACACCGCCGGCGGTTCCGCCCGAAAGCAGCACGATAATCGTGTACACCACCTGTCCCACAGAGTGAGGAATAGCATTAGTGTCCTGCATTTCATGCTGGCTTGGTTCGATGACGATTTACCACCGGATCGGTTTCCGTGATCTTGCGACTTAGTCGCTCCAGTGAGCTTTCTTTCACGGATACCGTCTTGTTGGCGCTTCGTTCGTACCTCTCCCTTGCTGTGGAATTCGGAAACAGTGAGCGCGGCGCACAGGTGCAATCGTCTTCTGCCGCATTGAACGATAGCCGCTCCACTCCCCCAAACGGATAACGCTCTGCGTCCTGTTCTGCCTGCCATCTTTCCGCCCAAACACCCTGCCTTTCGATCCAACCTAACCGCCCACTTTCATCAATGTGATCCATTGGCACAATCCGCAACTTAAAGAACGCGAACCGTACAAACGGCATGTATACAAGCCAGAAGAAGAGCTTCTTCCACCACGGCGAACTTCGATCAATGTCGTACTTCCGCTGGAACGACTCGAAGCACTCCTTCAGCTTAACCGCCTCCAGGTCCGCGGCCGGGGCCGCTTCCGACTCCGGGATCAACGGGCGGTGGTTCCGTTTCACCGTCGAGCGGACTTGGCTTGTCAGGCTTTGGCTGCTCCGCATCTTCGTCATCCTGTGGCTTACGCTCATCGCGCTTCTCGTTTTCCATTGTCATCTCCGGGCGAGTTCATTTATCTTTTCCGCGCCCTGCGCCGGGTTTTCTTATCAGGGAGTCCGGCGTATGGACGGTTGGGAGTCGTCACGCGAGTGCGGCTCCCGCCTTCGTTTCAAGCTACTGCTCGCTTCAAAACTTCTAAATCGTGCTTAAATCCCGTTCCAGCGCACAGTCCGCAATAGATGTTGTTGCCGCCATAGCCTTCGGCTTCGCCGCGTCCGTGACAGTGCGGGCATTTCTCTGCGGCATCCGCGATCTGCTGTTCGCACCTGTGACAGATGATCGGCTCCAAGCAGCGCATTAACTCAATGTCATCCGCGTACAACGGAAATTCGCGTTCCCACATATCTTTCGCGCAGGCTTCGTGAACGACCTCAGATGATTCAATGTCAGGCCAGACCTGATACGCGATCGGCTCAACGCCTTCTCGAAATGTGTAATCAGGTGAGTGCATCTAGGTTCAAGCTACTGCTTCAAAGTTCAATACTTCCGGCTCCACCTCAAATACTATCGGCGCGTTCGTTATCTGGTACGCCTCATTGCAAATCGATGCGTTAATGAACCGCGTTCCACCCGCGATGTATTGGCCCGCCCCGCCATGAATATGTCCGTAGACATGTACTCGCGGTCTAACCCTGCCAACCGCTTCCCCCAGCTCTTCACAGCCAAGATGCTTAGAGTTTGGCAGTACGGTGTCGAGAACGCCCCACGGCGGCCCATGAGTGATCAATACGTCGCACGGTTCAATTAAATCCCACTTTTGCCTGATTGCTCTGCCGCGATTAACGTTGAATGCCCAATCACCAAAGCGCGGTTGCCACGGTGAGCCATAGAAGCGGATGCCGTCGATCTCTACCGACGAATCTTGCAGATAGTGGACACCCGCGAATTGAATTAAGTACCGCGCCTGTTCCGGATTTCTCTCAAACAACCAGTCATGGTTTCCTGCAATGAAGATCTTATGCTTGTGCGGCTGAGAGTCGAGCCATTTACCGAACGCCGCGACCTCCTGAGGTGTGCCTGTTATCGTCGCGTCGCCCGCGTGGATCAAAACGTCACCGTCTGGAACCGTGATTTGGCTCTCAAAGGTGTGTGTATCACTGATGCAAACGATCTTCACTTCGTTCTCTCGCGTGATCTGGTATTCAGCCTATCCAGCTTCTCCTCAATTTGCCGTAACACCTTTAACTGTTCATCAAAATCCTGTTTCATCATCTGAAAGATTTGCGCGTTCTGTTGGAAGAGTTGATCATTTTGAACCGTCGCTTTGGTAAACCCTGCGGCAGCCTGCCATACAGTTGCAGCAACTGCCAGCAAGGCAACGACCGTAGAAAACTGCCCGGCTATACTCCAGGTTTGTCGCGCTTTATCCGTCATCTTGGTTATTCGCCTGATGTGTTTGAGAGCGGTCCAGCCGGTCTATCCGTTCCCTGCCCCCAAAGAACGAATGAAAGCAGAACCGCTCTCTAACTTCGTGATTAAACAGTCGGCTCGGTTGGTTCAGTCGGAGGCGCTGGCGGTAAAACCAGTGCGTCCATATCCTCGTCCGCCTTCTCCAGCGCTGCCGCCGCGGCGTCCAGTCGCGCCTGATCTAGCTGGCCTTGCGCCACCTGTTGCTTTAAGTCGGCTACTGTGGACTTCAGTTCGGTTACGGTAGTATTCAGAGTTTCAAGTGCCGCTCTGACCAGGCCCACATTTTCGGCAGCGTCAGCCGCCTCTTTTTCAATTCTGTCGATATTGCTGCTCATCGTTTCTACCTTTCGATTAAGTTCGAAGATTAAACTGTGGATTGTTTCCAGTCTTGCGGCCATCATTTGCAGATCTGGAAATTGTGAATTGCCGCCTTGCGCTAATACATCCGTGCGCCGGTTGTACGCGCCAATAAAGGCGTTAATCAGAAAGTAGAGGTTGCCTATCTTTCTGATTTCGTGAATTGAGTCGCCCATGATTCGTAGTCTGATTGAGTCGAACACTGCACTACGCCTGATCCGGCTTAACCGCCAACTGAGCATCGGCCTTTCCGATTATCCCGTTTACGTAATCCATTGCTTCGCGCTTGACCGCTTCATCGTCCTTACCGTCCTCGCGGCCTTTCTTGACGATGCTAAAGATCTGCGCGATCGCTGGCGTCAATAGATTTGCCGCGCGCATCGCTTCGAGGGCGATATTGATCGTCCGGGATACCTCACTTTGCTGCGTGCTCATACGCTCACCTCCGTAATGCGCTCAAATTGCCGGATGTGATCCTTAAGTTCGGGCTGAATGCGCCGAATGCTCGGGAGATCGCTTGATTGGAACAACTGCACGATTGCCACTGCTTGACTGATCAGCGTCGCCACCCCTTGCAACACAAGATCAAGTGTTTGCGCGCCCGTGGCTGGCATACTTGCCATTGATTTTGAGAGCGCATCAAGCACCGCCAACTTACCCGCTTCGAAGGTTTCTTTAGTCAACGCCTGTGCTAAGGTGAGCGCGGTCTTGAGGTGCAGGGCTGCGTCCTTGATTATCTGTGCGCCCTTGTGCAGTTTGGCCACGGCTTCCACACTTCCCACTTTCCCGTAAAACCCCTGCTCGTACAGCTTGCCGTTCGTGTCGATAGCGGTGTCCAGGGTCTTCGCTGTCTTATTCAAAATGTCGTGCAGTTTCGATAGATCGCTTGGACCACAAGCTGTCTGCGTTTGCAGGAGAACCGTGCCTCCTATCGCAATGGCGAGGTGGGCCGGCGGGATTGCTAACGGAACGCTCAACAACAGCGAGAGCAGCGCCCCGATCCCCTTAAGTGTAAACAGTCGCTTTAGTCGTCTCATAAATTAGATTCTTTCTTCTCTTTTTCGATTACTTCTTCAACCGTCGCTGATGGAGACATTCTGATAGCAGTTTGGATCTGCGAATTCGCTTTTTCATGCGGGACCACTTTGGAACGAATCCACACGGCCAACACTGCGGAGACAAAACCCATGATTAAACCCGTCTGCGCTGGAGTCACCGGCAAACCAAAGCCCACACCGAGCGCGATCGCCGCGCCGACAAGGCCCAGGATTACAGCCGGTTCCCTATTGAACATGGATGCCTCTGTGCTCTAACCACTCCTCGAAATTGTGGCCATGAGCGAAATTCCGCTCCGCTTGTTTTCTTTCTGCTTCGTACAGTTCACGGAGCAGGCTGTAGGTATTGGGTGTGAGTAGAGATGGATATGGCATAGCCCTGACAGATAAGCATATTTGAGACTTTTAAGTTTGTGAGGTAATGCTACTTCTTAGGTTTATTCCAGATAGGAGAGTGACAGCGAGGATTTGCACAGACCTTCGGGATGCCTCTACGGCTCATCCACTCATGGCCGCAACGCTCACAGCGGCAGAGGTAACTGCCGTTAGTGATTAGCTTTTTCATAAGCGTAACTCTTCCGGCAGCGCCGTTTCGACGCTCCACGCACCGCCAAATCTTTCAACGGGGACTTCCCTTGTGATAACTCGACCTGATCTGGGGCACAAGTGGCGCAAACCCAACTGTAATGCGGCATCAATTCACCTTCTCGACGCCAGCGATAAACGGCGCGCGCCGATGAAAGCGGACGAGGCAATGCAGAAAGATCTTCATTTTCCTTTTGATTGATTGTGGCTTCATTTTCTACACCGTTACTGGCTCAAGGGCGGCTGCGGGGGTCAACCAGTTGCAAATCGCAGCGCTGAATCATGCGCCTGTTTCAGTTTTATGAATGCCTGCTGAGTGCCGCCTAGATCAGGATGCGCAGTCTTCGCCCGACGCTTGTACGCGCGGCGCACATCATCACGCGTGAACGGAGGCGATAAGCCGAGTACGGTCAGCGCATCCGCGTCAAAGGCTGGCATACCCCACGCAAGCTTTGATCCGGCCCAGTTCCAATCTTTCGATTCAGGCTCGGGCTTTTCAGCGTAGAAGTATTCATGGAATCGCGTGTGGTATTGCTTGCCCTTGGCTTCCATCGTTGAGCGGTTCAACTGAATCCGTGTCTCTTTGTGCTCGACATGAATCCGTGCGGCTGTGATCTTTGTAACGCGATAGGGCAAATAGAGAGTGTTCCAGCCAAGCACTTCCCCCGCTTCCAAATCTTCCGACTTCCAGTAGCGCCAGCCGTGGTAGATGATTTGTCCGACTGTGAAGGTTCGCATGTAGCCCTGCTCTGTCTCTCAATCTACAACCGATCAATCCTATGTTCTTTGCTTTATTAACCTAACCACGCGGATGCTGAGTATTGCCATAGCGAAGCCGATACAGAGCCCCGATACGAACGCAAAGAGCAATCGCTGCTCAACTGAAAACGGCGTGTAAATAAAGGATTCCATTTCTTATTCCTCTGTTATGAATTAACCATCGACGGATCTGAAAGCGCAGCAGATAGCCAATGTGGCAACACCCAGCAAGAAGCACGATCAACACGATTAGGTATCCCATAGCTTCTAATTATCTCTCTTACTTAGTTTACGGAGCAACAAAATCAGTGTCCGCACGGTGTTCCAACCCTGTGAAGATACATCGAAGGCTGTCCGCGTTGATCATCTTTCTTGCCGCCTTTAGGTATCCACTCGTAGAGGTTTTCACTCAGTAAGCAGGCAATGATGTTATCGATCTCTTTGTAGTCAAGTCCGGTGAGGTTTCTGATTGCTTTTCGATCTTCGGCGCCGCGTTCATCGATCGCGTTCATCACAAGCTCACGGTGCTCTGTGAACTCGAGCTGCTTCAACTCGTCACCTATTTCGACAAGCCATTCTCCGCACACTCGTTTTGCGAATTGCTGGTTTGGGCTATTTGCAATGAAGTCTTCGCGAATCACCTTGTCCATGTGCAATAGGTGCTCGCGCCAGTCGTTGCGCGCGGCGCGCTTTGCCTTCTGCGTTGCCTTTGTAGCGCGTCTTAACGCCTGCTCGGAGATCCACTCGTTTAGCTGGTTCTTAGACCATCCCTTTTCCTTCGCCACTGCCAGCGCTTCGACCGGATTAGGATGGCGGCAAGCAACCTTGTGATGACTGAAACTCAGATCTTTAGCCCGGGCTAAAAATTGGAACGTTCGCCAGGTCCGTCCCATATGAAGTAAGTGGCCGGCTGACAATTCGACCGCCGACGCCATCTTTTCAATAGCCTCGCCCTTTTCCCCATGCTTCTTTGTTAGCGAAGCAACGATCGCGCCCTGACTCCAGAAGTGATCGTCAATCCCTTCGTTGACTTTTTGAAACGCTACTATGTGCGCCTCGGTTGATTCAGCATGGAACTCTAAAAGCCCATTCTTGCCCTCGGTGAATTCAAAGGCGAGATCTGGTTGTGATTCAGGTTCAGGATGCGGGGGTATTGGCACTTCGATTCTACTGTTTGCCATCAAAGTTGTTTGTTCTCCTTCCCACGTAAAGGAATTAAGTCTCCGCTGAGGATTTAGACTGTGAGGTTTGCGCTACCGCTTGCTCTACCCATTTCAACGCTTGGCCGCTGACTACGTGCGGAGGCGCTATGCGAATCAAAACAAATCCCAACAGTGCCGCCGCGTTACCCTTTGCTATGTCTCGAAGGATTCCCCGCACACTGGAATGACCGGCTTTACGTTTCTTGAATAACCCGCCCTCGAATTCAATGAGAATGTCTCGCGTTTTCACTTTCCAGTCCGAGCGCCACCGACGCGGGAGAGCAAAATAGAACTCACGCTCAACCTGGATTCCAACTAAAGATAGTTGCTGTTCAAAGTCGGCCTTGTAGTCGTGTTTGACTTCGCGATCAATGCGGACGTTAGTAGTCTTTGGTTCGACAGATAACATTTCAATTTTCAAGCCTCTATGCTTGGCTTGGTAGTCTGCTAGATCTTGAGCTGTCCAGCGACTCATAGAAAGCTCGGTTTCCCACGATCATAGTCACGCCAGTACGATCCTAGATTTACGTCGCCAGACTTGGGCCACTCGAAGGGACGCCATTCCGGACGCAGAGGCAGGACGTCAGGCAGTGGCCGCATTAAGTCTTCCCTCAACTGCGCGATAATCCACCGCGAGGGCAAGCCAAATAAATCCTCGCATCTGCGCAACACTGCTGCCTCGTTTTCGAAAGCTTTGTTACTCAGTTCTTTATCTCTTTATCTGTTGCTGTTTAGATTCAAATTACTTAGCAAGCGTTAGCGCACCTTGGCTTGCTGGCTCGGTGCATCCGATGTTAGGCACGATGCCTTTCTGCTTGAATTGCATGATCTCCCAACGGCTGTGGGCGCATCCGTTTCCGATCTTCTTATGCAATCGCGGCTCGTGCGCGAAACGGCATTGATGCACTGTGGTTGTATAGCCCGCGAATTCTTTGGGTACCTTTGGGCCATCCTTTTCAAGATCGTCCACATAAACCTGCAAGACGCCTTTCGAGTGTCCGACGCTAATGCCCACCAAGCCAACGCGCCGCAATTCATCAAGCAACGCGCAACACGCTCTGTTGTGTTTACCCCGAACGTAGGATCTCATTTCATTTACTCTCCAGTGCCTTTAGTGCTGCCAGACAAATAGCTTCCTGTAATGATTCCGCTTCAGCGTTTCTGCTTGACTTTACCGTGCTCCTGCAAAATGATGCGTAAGGTAATTTGCCATCATACATCGTGCAGGCAAACGACCATCCGTTAGCCCGCATCTTCTCAACCACATCCATTGCGGCTTCGATTGATTCGGACGGATGCCATGTTGCTATCAATTTGTGCAACTTGAAGGTTTCTCCGGCGGGGAACGACATCCAATAGTTGTAGTCGGGCTGACGCTGCCAACCCATGACGCGCTCCGCAACTGCGGCATCAAGTTCTCTTCCGCTTAGTTTTCGTTCTTCCATGAACTTCTCAATCGAATCATCTGGATCTACTCGTGTTAGAACTTCTGGCATTGCTCCCTCCGTTACGCAGCTACAGATCTGCGACTATTAAATCGTGCGCTTCCCGGCGTGTGCGCAGTGTGAAAATGATCGCCGTACTGGCATGAGTAGACTGTATGGCCCAGCCGGTCGGCTACTTCCCGCGCCTCCCCCTCTGTTGAATACAAAACCTTTCTGCCGCAAGCCCAATAGCGATGATCCTGCGCCTGTTGCTTCTCAGTCTTAACCCGCTGGCGGGCCTTGCGCTTCATGGTCTGCATTATTCGCTTTCGACTGTGGCTCATTTTGTTTCTCAGTTAGGTAGATTCAGGCTCCGCGCCGTTGGCGATAAATCCTGACGCATTGAGCACATTTGTCTTTACGGTTCCGGCCTACAAGCCCCCAAAGGGCGTGGCCGATAGCGCGGCGCAAGACGTTTTAGCCGCGTACTTCCCCATCGCCTGCCTCCTCGATTTTCACTCCCATCATTTTCAACATGTGATCTATGTCTACAATGCTCCGTGTTTAGGTTTACTCTTGTTTCTTCGCCTGTAGGGGCTGAGGTGATCACTCAGCCCCGCTCCCTTTCAGGAATTCGAGTCCTAACCGAGTCCACCCCGGTCTCGACTGTCCGCGTTATCCGCGTAATCCTTTTCAATGAATTGTTGGAATGTGGGCGGGATTTACTCTAAACTGAGGGCGTGCAAAAGGTTAGGCTTTCCGGCGCTTGCGTCCGACCTCCGGCACCAGTAAACATTGCTAATTCCCTCAAAAATCACGGCTTTCCTGATTGACATTGGTTAATGAAAGTCATTACTCTGCGCGTGCTCTCTCTACCGCTATATTCCTACGGTTACAAGCTAATCTTATTTTGGGCGGCGGCCAACGGTGTGTTTGCCGCTTTGCAGTTTCACCCGGAATTCCAACTCGCTAATGCCAAAAGATGGACCAACCAGGGAAGGTTTCGACAAGCTATTGCGCTGGCTGCATCCTGACCGCGACACAGCCGGCGAGATATACGCGCGTATCGAGATCCGGGTGATCAGGATCTTTTCGAGCCGCGGTTGTTGTGACGCCGAAGATTTGGCCGACAAAACCTACAACGTTGTTATCACGAAGATAGATTGGCTCACCGAGAACTTTGTCGGCGATCCCGCGCGCTATTTTTACGCCGTAGCGCGGAAGATCTACCTTGAGAGCATAAGACAAAGAAAACCTTTGCCGATTCCTCCGCCTCCTGACCCTGAACCCGACGAAATCGAGGAGGTGCGTGGCTATCTTGACGACTGTCTGGATGAACTGCCGTCAGTCGATCGCGATATCGCCATTCGTTATCACGAGGGCGAAAAAGGGGAAAAAATCAAAAACCGGCAAAAGCTGGCGGAGGAACTGAATATTTCGCGAAACGCACTCAGAATAAAGGTTTATTATCTTCATACACGCCTCCGCGACTGTATTGAACGATTACAACGGGCCGCAATCAGGGCTTGAGGGAAATGCCTTGGCCGCAGAGATCCATACTTATGTAGAGGTCTCCCGACGGGCCGGAAAGTAGTTGCTCTTAAATGGCACTTAGCAATAACGATCTGGGTAAAATCCGAGACTATCTTCTGGGGCGCCTCAGTGAAGAGGAGCAAGAGAGGATAGAAGAACGATTGATGGTCGAGGACGACTTCTTTGAAGAGCTCGAAATATCAAAAGGAGAGCTGATCGAGGAGTATCATGCCGGCGAACTCAGCCAAAATGAGCACGAATGGTTCCAGCAGCATTACCTCGCAACGCCCGAAGGAAAACGGCGACGCACTTTTGCACTTGCATTAGATTCTCTCGAACGACCCATTCCGGCTCCCGCGCCGAAACCTGGTTTACTTGACCGGCTGCGCTCCCTGTTTCAGAACCAGCAGCTCTGGCGTATCGCTACTCCAGCCGCATTGCTGATTGTGGCTGGAATAGCTTTACCGATCTATTTAACCAGGTCGCCCTCATACGAAAATGCACAGCTGGTAAATAACGTCGCCGAACGTTCGCCGGCAGCTAATCAATACCAGAAACTTACCCTGTCGCCGGACGCTGACGGCCTGCGTATCTCGCTCAAACTTCCCGCAACGGCAACGCCGGGTGCGAAATACCGCGCGGAATTCGACAATCGTACCGACGTTGAAACTCTGACGCCCGCTCAACAGGACGCAAACACCGTCGTGGTCGAGATTCCCGCCAGGAAACTACCGCCAGGGCTTTACGCTTTGAGACTTTATGAGATTAAGGCGGACGGCACAGAGCAGCGAGTGCCAGGCGATTACAGGTTTGAGATCAAGAATTAACTCTTCACAAAACGGCGGCGCAGGAACCACCACCCGAGACCCAGCAATAGTAACAGTCCGACGACAACTCCGGTTTTGAATACAAACGCCTCGCTGCGGACTTCCGTTTTGGGTCTGATGATTTGAGGATCACCTTGTAGAGTAAAGCCGGCCCAGTAATAAGGCGAGCGCCACTCCGGACGCTGCCGGATACTATTTTGCGCGGCGCGCAGTGCTTCACTGGGCTTCATGCCGTCGCGCAACATGTTCGAGTAGAAAAGCTTCATCAATTCTGCCGTGGCCCCGTCTTCGACGTTCCATAAGCTGGCGACAACACTGGAAGCACCCGCATACATGAAGCTGTGAGTCAGACCGAGCAGTCCCTCACCGCGAATATCCTTCCCGAGCGCCGTTTGACACGCACTCAAAACCACTAACAGAACCGGTACTCGCAACTCGTAAATGTCGCGCAACTCGACGAAGCCTTTCAAATTTTTCGCTTGCCGATCGGTGGTCGAGAGCACGAAGCCGGAAGATTCAGGCGTGGCCGGATTGAAGTAGCCGTGGGTGACGAGGTGCAGTATCGAGAAGTTCGTCAGATCTGTATTCAGAAACTGCTCGCGAGTCGCAGCGTAATCGCTGACGATCAAAGCGCCTTCGCCCGCAATATCACGTAAGCTCCGTAACTCATGTTTCGCGTAAAACAGTGGCGCCACCGCTGCCGGATCGAAACGGCTGCCACTGAGCTCGAGGTGGCGCAAGTTGGAATGCCAGCGAGCAGTTGCAATGTCTTCCTTCGTGTCTTTCGAGGCCGTCACCTCAGACGCAAATACCGGATCACCGAACGCAGCAAGGACGTTGGCCGCCGGCTGCCGTCGCGCAGCCTGTTGCTTTAACTCACCGAGAATCGAAGCGGAAGGCGCATTAATGATTTCCTTACTGGCGACCAGCGGGTCGTTGTCCGCCGGCGACGGCAGGATTTGAAACGGGATGTAGTTTAGAACTCCATCAGGTACAACTATGATGCGACGATGCGTCAACTGCTCCTTTGCCGGAAACAGAACCATCTGCGCCAGGGCTTGAACGGCCGCGGATATTTCGGCGTCAGTATTGTTCGACGGCAGCGCTTTCAGCAGGTTGTAAACGCGTTCAGCTACTTCAGTAATGCGTTGCGCGTCAGGTAGCTCGTAACTATAAATCTGCGAACGCGTGATGGCCCAAAGGTAACTCTTCTCGGAACCAAGACTGTATTCCAGAAGGACCGTCTGATCGTCCGCAACAACTTGCTCCTGAATCTTTGCGAGATTCCAGGCGGTGGGTTGAATGACTTGTTCGTAACTCGGATTGCGAGTTCGGATCTGCTGTATTAGTTGTGCGTGCTTCAGTTCCAGTTCACGGCGTTTTTCTTCCAACGCCGTGAGCTCTGCTGTTTTATATTTTCCACTCAGCAATGCCAGCTTGGCGTTTTCGTTAGCCTGCAGGTATCCGCGCAGTTCCCTTTCCTGCAAGGCGAGTTGAGGATCGAGGCCGGGGAAAAGATTTGCCTGCGTCGCATGCAACAGCTCCGTGAGCGAACGAGCGCGCGCCAATTCACTCGTTTGAAACGCATCTGTCATCTGACTCTGAGATTGCGACGCATGATACTTACGCATCTTGCAGTCGACATACTTCTCGTAACGCTCGTGAACTTTTGCAGAGAAGGCGGCCGTGAGATCCACGTTCCTCGACACCTGGCGCATCGTCTCGGTAATCCTGATCGACTCCTCGAGGTACTTCTCTGCGGCATCAACGGAATCCTGCTGCAACTCGAGCGTGCCCAGCGCGTAGAGCGTGGCTGACTCATTGACCTGATTCGATAGTTTTCGAAACGAAGCGAGTGCCTTCAGATAGTGTTTCCTGGCATTCGTGAAATTTCCCTGCCGTTGATAAACCTGGCCCATGAGAGCCATGGTACGCGCCGCTTCCATCGGGTTACTGGATCTTGTAAATCCCTGCAGCGCAGCCTGGTAGTGTTGCAACGCGGTGTCGTTGTCGTTGAGCTCGTAGTAAGTTCGACCCAAAAAGTCGTCGCAGAGGGCGGCAATCATTAAATTCTTCGTCTCGATAGCACCGTTGCGAGCATTTTTCAGGTTTGCAATAGCCTCCGAATAGTTGCGCAGAAAGTAATGGGCGGTTCCGATGCCCCATTCGATTCCAATCATGTGAACGGGGTAGTTTGTTTGACGGTAAAACTCGTGAGCCTCGCGATATTTCTCCAGCCCGGCCTGTGGCAGTCCACTTTCAATGAAGGCTTCGGCAAGTCCGGCTTTGATCTGTCCCATCAAGTAGGGGTCAGCGGTCTCTTCAACAATTAACTGCTGGGCCTCAATGTAAAAAGGCAAGGAGGCTTGCCAGGCGCCCTTGCGCCATTCAATGAATCCCAATTCGATTAGGGCTTCTGCTTTTTTATTGGGAACGTTCAGTTCCTGCCAAAGCTGTTTTGCCGCCTCGTAAGCTTCGGTGGCCTCAATCAAGTTGTTCTGGATCATCTGGTACTTACCGACGACAAGATAAGCCTGGGCCATTCCCAACTTGACGTTAATAGACTTCCACAGTTCGAGCGACTCTTGTGCACTCTGAAGGGCCGTTAATTTATTGCTCATGCAGAGAGGCTGGATCAGCAAAGCGTCTGCCTTTCCTGCCGGATAGTTGTACTTGTCGCTCAGCGAAATCGTTTGCTGGAGCAGCGGTATCGTTTGGGTGCATTGGCTGGAGCGCTCGTAAGCGCCGGCGAGTCCGTTGAGCGTGTCGATGCGCGTTCTATGTTCGGATGTGTTTTTGAGGATTTCCAGTGCGTTCCGATACGTTGCGATTGCCTCGGATTGCTTATTCAATTTCAACAGAAAACGGCCAGCGCGATTCAACGCGCTGGCCGCTCGTGCTGCATCGCCCGCATCGCGAGCCTGATTTCCTTCAGCCAGTAACTGTGTTGCTGCGGCTTCTCTTGCGGCAACGGTTGCGACCCTCACGTCCTGTTCGTCTGTTAATGCCCTGGCCTCCTCCTGAGCCTGAAGTGAGGCCGCCGGCAACAGAAAACAGAACGCCAACATTAGTGGACGAAGTCTCATGCTCACCTAACCTGGGTAGCAACCGTAGACGCTCCTGTAGTCACTTCTCGTTTGGGCGCAGGCCCACCGTTTTCCGGATGAGGATCCTGCGAAGCTCTTTGGCTTAGGAAAAAGTTCATCGGATAGTTCTTAACGCTGCAAGTACACCCCATACCCAATGCGGGACTTGTTTTCTCGGGTGCCAGAGCTGGACTCGTCTTTTCCGGCGCCAGCGCTGGACTCGTTTTTTCGGGCTCTAATGATTCACCGCCGTTACCACTAATGCCGGTCGCACTGAAAGCACCATTCGCGGTGGCGGTCTTAGTGGCGCTGGCCTTCGTGCCGTTTCTTGAGGCTGCCGGCCTGTCTTCCTCCTGCCGGCTGTCTCTTCGCGTCTCGTCAAAGTACTCCATCAAAAAGCTCAACCAGGAGTCAGTCTTCAGATCGGTTGTAAACGCATATTTCCTGTATCGCCCGAGCATGTCGTCCCCTGGCGACAGCGGATCATCCTCAAACGGCTGCGCCCATGGGAAGAAAATTGACAGCCCGTGCGAGTACTGGAACAGCGGTCCAAAGAAGTCCGATTGAACAACGACACCGTTAGGCGACTCTTGCAGCTTCTTTCGCACTGCTGCGCAAGCGGCTGCCATCGCGTCACGGATTGCCTCACCCTTTTCCTCGACGCACTGTCGTTCGAGACACAGGCAAAAATCATAAAGATCGGTATAGGTTTCCTGCCAGTAACTCTGAGACTTCAAGTGCGCCAGGGTTATCAACTCCAGCCCGCGCGGATCTTTCAGTCCGGCCTTCAGTGCTTTCGACAGATTCTGTATTGGCTCCGTCAGATCATCGATCTTCTTCGGATCCAGACTGCACAAACAGAGATCTGCCGACAGTCCTGAAAACATGAAGTCTTTGGTGTTATGTAGACCCAACTGCTGAAGCGATTTCACCAGGTCGTCTACATCTACTTTAGTGCCCTTTTCGTCGGCTAAGTCGATCGTGTTCAGGATCTTCTTCAGGAGCTGACGATAAGGCCAACTGGTCACGAAAGAGAGTCCCTCCGTAGCCATCAGGTACTTCGCCGCACCTTTAAGCTGGTAGGCGACCTCTATCGCGCTCATGGAACAGCTATGCAAGCCGATCAGTTCAACCTCGCCGCCGAAGATCTTGGCTCCGTTTTTGAACTCGGTGAGAACGTCGCCGAGCTGTTTCAGCGTGATTGCGGTTTCGGGATGTCTGTCGGGTAAGAAGAAATCGTTACCCACAATTACGCCGTGACCGATTAGAAAAATCATGTAGTGTTCGGCCTGGTGGTATCGTAAACCATTCACCAGGAACGTTCTCAGTGCATCGACGGCGGTCGCTGATTTCGGCACACCTCGAATGCTATCTTCGATCAAGTTTCGGACAAACGGATCTTTCCCGTCGCCAATCCTTGTTCCCTTATCGCCCTTTCGCTGAATCTGGGCTTTGCGTTCGCGGTTAATCTCAAAAGTGGTGGTGCCAACTCCTCGCTCGTTCGGATCGTAGTGGACCAGCACAGTAGTGTTTTCCTGAAAGCCGGCATCCTTGAGAGCTTTAAGCTGAGCAGTCATGCTTGGTGACAGATGTGGGTCACCCGCAAAAAAGATCATTATTGTCCAATCGTCTTTGGCCTTAACGTTGGCTCGGGACATCGCGTGAGCTGAAGACATGTCGGGATCCTCCTTATGGATCTGGGACTGACAAATTCTTGTTTGAGATCGCTCAAGAAGTCTCTCGATTGACTTCTTGAACGATGGGAGACGAAGTTTTGCTAAGGAAGATGCGCCTGCAACTGAGAAACTCAAGACGCGGAGGGCTCACGTATGTCCTGTCGATTGAGGGATTGCCGGGTTATCGCTCAGGCGAAACCTCATTGCATTTGATCTTCCGACAGTAATGTGAATTAGGTGAGATGTATTTCACTCCTGCGAGAATAGATTTTTAGTGGCATCACCCCACGATGCTGAACGACCCGAGCAACAGCCAGCGACGCGCGGTGGATTGCTGTTCGGGCTTGCCGGCGAGAGGGGTGGTGTAGTGCCAGAAGGGGAGTTTGTAGACTGAGACTCCGCCTTGAATATTTATGTCGACGATTTTTGAGAAGTGTCCCCTCTCCTCGTAGACGAGATACTGGTGCGCGACAGACTCGTTTGTGAACATGAGGTGAAAATCAACGAAGCCATTTTTAACGTCTTCATTCTCCGGATGATGATCGTTATGCGGGCCGACGTAGTCTCCGTGTTCGTAACAACTAACCTGCACGGTTAAGTTTGGGTCCAGCTTCAGCCCGGTGACAGCCTCGGCGAAATTAGTGAAAGTGCTTGACTGCATCATTCGTAACAACCCGATCTTTTCCGCCGCTCGGAATGAGCGAGCGCTGCTCCGGCGGAAGAAAGCTGTTTTGATGTGCATGGTCTTGTTCAGCGTCTCTTCATAGTTCTCTTTCATCCCGGTGATCGACTCGGGCGGGATCTTTCTCTGCTCGACTGCGAGATGTTGGTAGAGGTGAGTGTCGAGAAGTTTTACGGAGTCGTCTGCCTTGCGTTTGTCGACCACACCGTCGAAGAGCGCGAAATATGTCTTGCCGTTAAGAAATAAGGAATTCCTGGCCTCGCCTTTCAGAATGCTAAGACCCTCGGGCGTCAGCATGTCGGAAAATTCGTGAGGAAAGGTTCTCATCGCGATTGTCCTTTCGTGTGGGAGTTATTTTTATTGCAACCATTGATCAATTGCCTCTGCAAACATCTGTGGGGCGTGCTTCGCTTCACGCAGGTACATCGACGGCTCGATCAGTTCCAACTCAACGAGGGCAAACTCGCCGTCGTCTGTTCGTACAAAATCAACTCGCGCGTAAAGCGGTACCGGCGAGATGTACTGCATGATCTTCTCGCCCGTTGCCAACAATTCCGCTTCCGGTTTCGCGGCCTGGATTAAGCCGCCGTGTTCCTCCTGGACGCGGAAGTCGCCTGCTTTTGGAGTCTTTAGAATCGTGTGGCTGTACTCGCCGTTGAAGTAGAACAACGAGAATTCGCCCTCTTCCACTATCCTCCGCATGAACGGTTGAACCATGTAGAAACGCTTATCAAAAACCGTACTCAACTCATCGGGATAGGCGCCGCGTTTGAGCCGGAAGGCATCTTGCGCATTTGCGCCTACGGTAGGCTTGATAACGAGTTCGTCCGTTTGAAACTGCTCAAACCACTCTTGAACCTGGCGGCGCTCGATGTTGCCCTGGTTCCAGACAGTCGGAATTATTTGGCCGCCCCGGCTTTCGATGTCCTGTAGATATGTTTTCTTGTCAGCATTCCATTTCACGATCTCCAGCGGATTTGCCAGGCGGCTTTGTGTTTCGATCTCCTGCAAGACACTTAAGAACGCGTCCAGATAATGCTGATAATCCCAGGTAGTGCGAATCACAACGCCGTCGTAATCTCGCCACTGGGTTGGGGCTTGCCACGGCACAAACTCGGCCACATGACCCAGGCGCCGCAGTGGTTCAACCACTAACGCATCGTCGGCAACAAAATCACTCAGATCCTCGATCGAAAGCAGAGCTATCCTCATAGACACCCAGCGACTTTTACAGAATTCCTTGACGAGAGTTAGAGGTTAACGAACTAGACGACTGACCGGTTGAGAAAAACAGGCGTAGCTTATGACCCTTCAGGGTCGAAGTCAATCCACAGATTACACAGATTACACAGATTATTCAGTGAGGAAATCTGTGGAATCTGTGGGATCTGCGGAGCATTCAAATTAACCGCAGCGTCGTCAGAATGGCATCAGCACTCGGTTAAATTGACTACTTTTACCACCCACAAGGCCAGTTTTCCTCATATCCGCACTTGGCACACAAATGGCTTTAGGCTTTGCCGGACACAAGCTCCGCCCAGACTTTTGACAAGACCAACTACAGTCTCCCCAGGTCACTTCACGCGCAATGTTTCTCGACGGCAACTCTCCTAGCTCCCGCGCCATCCGGCATATATGGCTCCTCCCTACAGTCGCGCTCGGGTTCTGCTTCATCGTTCCCGAGCTCTTTGGGGCAAACCTCACCGGATTTGTCCTGATCGTTTTGGTATCGCAAATAATCATCAGCGCCATCGTTTGGAAGAGTTGGAAAGGCACGCAGGAACAACTCGCCGGCGTCAGACACGAACTCTCAAGCCTGCAAGGCATCGTCGACGTTTCGCGCGACGCGATTATCGGCGTCACCACCGAAGGCGTCATCATGAGTTGGAACCGCGGCGCCCGCGCGATCTACGGCTACAGTTCGAAGGAAGCACTCGGCGCGCCGATCTCGATGTTGTTCGATCACCGGCGTGGCAAGGGAGCAAACGTCCTCTTCGACAAGGTTGCGAACGGTGAGAACGTCACGCAACACGAAGTCATCCACCTTAAAAAGGGACGCATTCCGATCGACGTCTCACTCACGATCTGTCCGATCGTTGAAGGCAAAGCCATCACCGGCGCTTCGGTAGTCGCACGCGATATCACCGAACGTAAACGAGCGGCGGGTTCGTTGGCCCAACAAGCCGCGGCGATGAAAGCTTCGCTGGACGGCATGGCGATCTTCGATCATTGCGGTGTTTGTATTTATCTGAACGACGCTTACGCAAAGATTTTTGGTCACACCGATCCGGAGCGATTGATCGGCGCGAGCTGGGAGATGTTTTACTTCGAAGAGGAGTTGATACGTCTCAAAGAACAGATCATGCCCGCCGTCTGGCGCGATGGTTCGTGGCGCGGCGAGGCGATGGGTCTGAAACTCAACGGCAGCACGTTGCCACTGGAGATCTCGATCTCGAGCGTCGATGGTGGCGGTCTGGTGCAGGTCGTGCGCGACATCACCGAACGCAAGAAGCTCGAAGAAACGTTGCGCAACAGTTCGCTTAAAGACGACCTGACCGGTCTCTTCAATCGCCGCGGAATGCTCAAACAGGCAGCGCCTTACTTCGACTTCGCGCGCCGCCAAAAAGAACCCTTGCTGCTGCTCTTCATCGACCTCGACGGCATGAAGCGGATTAACGACGAGTTTGGTCATAACGAAGGTGACAACGCACTCATCAACACCGCTGCGATACTCAACCGCAGTTTCCGAAGTTCCGACATCATCGCGCGCCTCGGCGGCGACGAGTTCACCGTACTCGTCACCGATCTAAACGCAAACAAAGAAGACGCGATCGCCCGGCTCAACGAAAACCTGAAAGCCTACAACGAGAGCGAAACACGCGGCCACAAACTCTCTTTCAGTATCGGCGTTGCAACGCTCGAACCGGAACGCATGACGTGTTTCGAAGAGTTACTCGAACAAGCCGACCAGGCGATGTACGAGCAGAAACGCATGAAGCGACGCGCTGACAAAGGAACTCACACACAGATTCACACAAATAAAGTAGAAGAAAGGCTGACGCACGACACGCTGACCGGCTTGCCGAATCGGGCACGGTTCGAGGAACAGCTCAAGCGGCGCGTGGCGCGGCAATCAAATACGGTTCGCGGGTATGCCGTACTGCTGCTGGACGTGGATTGCTTCAAGCTCGTTAACGACAGTTTCGGAAATGAGGCCACGGATCAACTGCTAATCCAGATCGCGCAACGCGTCAGAACCTGCCTGCGACAAGAGGACGTGCTCGCGCGCGTTCGTGAGGACGAATTCGCAGTGTTGCTGGACGATGTTTCCGGCGAAGAAGAGGCATCGGCAGTGGCGACGCGCATTCAGCAGGCGCTTGCGATTTCGTTCAACCTGCTGGGCCAGGAAGTTTATACGACGATGAGCATCAGCCTCTCTGACGGGCTGCGTATGGAGCCGCGGCTAAACCTGGTAGAGATCGCGGCCGGCGTTCTCGACGATCAACGTGTCCACGTCGGAGCGTAGTGCTTCGTAGTCGAATGTGCGGTGATCGAGATAACCTAAATTAACGCGCCTGCACGTCTCCTCATCCAAACCACTCGCCATCGTGATCTGATAACGAGGGACGACCTTGCCTTTGTCGTCAAGCCTGCCCGCGTAAGCAACATGGGCCAGGTGGGCGGCGATGCAGAGGTTCTCGCGCAGCTCCTGCGAGACGCCTAACATGTCGCGCACAACTTCGAGCGGCGCGTAGCCATACTTCTCGATCAACGCACCGTGCGTCTCCGAGATTTTTGTCAGCTGCGGAGCGTAGATGATCAGCTCGCCGCCCTCTTCGACGATCGCCCCGAGCTTGTAACTCGCTTTTCCACCAACCCACAGTTCGTCGTAATGCGGATCGAGCAACGCGATCACTCGCTTGTACTTTCTTCCCGTGTAGCGAATGTGAACCTTTTGGCTGACTTCGGCGGCACGCCGAAAAGCGTCGCGAATGTCTCCCGTAAAAAGCGCGTAGGTAACTAATTCGCCATCGAGTTCTCGTGAGACGACTGTGTTCAGCGAGATGATGCGAGCAGGAATAAGATCCGCCGCGGCTTCGATCAAGCGGCGCGTGGGCGTGTCGACGCGGGCGATGATGTTTTCGATGCCGGCGAGCGCACCGAGCCAGTGCGTGGTGTGTGTTAATTCAGGGCCGGCGACCCCGGGAAAGAAATACTTCGCGCCACCGGCGAAACCCGCGACTTCGTGCGGCACAGTCGCGCCGAACACGAGCACCGTGTCGTAGATCCCGGGCGCGAGCAGTTTGTTGATAGTCACCGGAACGGCTCGATCGATCAGACCATCCGTCAAGCTATGCACTGTTTCAGCACTAAGCTCACCAAGGGTTATCAGTTCATCAGGTTCGTCCCAGCGATGATCGAATAGATGTCCGGAGAAGTCTTCAGAACCGATCTTTGAAAGCTTTTGCGACTCAGACATAGCCGGGTGCGTGCCCTGAGCCACCAGCGCATCGAACGCAGCCACCCCACGTTCGTTAAGAAATTCGTTAGCTACGGGAAAGAGTACATGAGTGTTATCGTCGCGAGTCTTATCCGGAATGACGGCGAGCACACGCTCCCCCGGTTGGACCACTTCGAGCGCCTGTTGAACGATTGCAGTGAGAGCGGAAAGGTCCAAATCCGTCCACATCCGTGTTAATCCGTGGCTAATTTAAAGCGAAACTGTTTGTTCGGCCCAGAACTGAAACTCGCGATGCTTGTGTATCTCGGCTTTCGCTTGTTCGCCGCCCGCGACATCGCAAATCGTCTCGAACACGCGTTGACCAACCTCGTCGATCGTCTCCGTGCCATCGATCACACCGCCGGCTGAAAGATCGAGATCGTTGCTCATGCGTTCGAAGATGCGCGTATTTGAAGCGAGCTTGATCACCGGCGCGATCGCGTTTCCGATCGTCGTGCCCCGGCCCGTCGTGAAGACAATCACCGTCGCTCCTGCCGCCACCAATCCCGGCGTCGACTCCTGATCGTAACCCGGCCCCTGCATCAGGTTCAGCCCACGACTCTTCGCCGTCTCCGCATACTCCACCACACCTTCAACGCGCGTCGTCCCCGCCTTCGCCACCGCACCCAGCGACTTGACCGTGATGTTCAGCAACCCGCCCGCGATGTTTCCCGGACTCGGATTGTTGTTCAGCACCGCGCCAAACTTCGACGCATAATCCTTGTACCAATCCACCATCCGATACACCGCGCGACCAGTCTCAACATCCTTCGCGCGATTCGCGAGCAGGTGTTCCGCGCCACAAAACTCCGGCACTTCAGTAATCAACACAGTGCCGCCGGATCGCACCAGTAAATCCGACGCGCGTCCGAGTGAAGGATTCGCGGAGATGCCCGAGAACCCATCCGAGCCGCCGCACTTCACGCCCAGCACCAGCTCACTAACCGAACACTCTTCGCGCGCAGTCTGGTTCACTTCCGGCAACATGCACTCAACTTCGCTCAAACCCTTTTGAATCGCCGCCTGCGTGCCGCCGACTTCCTGAATGCCAATCTTCGCCACCGGCTTATCAAACGACTTCTCGCGCTTGAGTAAATATTTTTCTACCTGGGCCAGGTTGGTCTTCTCGCAACCGAGATCGATCAGGATCACGCCGCCGACGTTTGGATGGTCCGCATAGTTCGAAAGCGTGCGCAGCATCACGTCGATGGTCGATCCATCCTGGCAGCCGCAACCTTTGTTGTGCGGGATCGCGACCACACCATCAACGTTCGGATATTTCTCGCGACTGTAGAACGTAAACTCCGCAATAGTTGAGATCTGCTGCGCTTCGTGACTCGCGCACATGCTCGTCGGCACGATCAGCACGAAGTTTCGCGTGCCTACCCGGCCGTCACGTCGGCGATAACCCATGAAGGTCTTGCGCTCGGCTTCGGGAATGTAATCAGGCGCGGGCGTGTGCAGCGTCTCGGGCAAATCTCTTATGATCGGCACGTCGTTGGTCATGTTTGCGTGCGTGATCTGTTCGCCGCGGAGAATGCCGAGCGAGGTTCCGATTGGCTGTCCAAACTGGCGCACAAACTCTCCCGCGGGAATGTCGCAAGTCGCAAAACGATGACCCGGCGGCACCGCGTTCAGGAGTTTCAGAATCTGGCCGTTGGGCAACAAAACTTCCAGATCGACAAACGTCGCGGTCTTGACCACGGCAACGTTGTCGTTGTGGTCAACAATGATCGCGTAATCGCTGACCGCAGCCGCCCTGGGAATTTCTATGCTCGCCATCCTGAAGTGGTATGACCAATTTCCGATTCGAGCGTTGACTTTAACATGCGGCTAACAAAACAACCAAGCACGATTTCTGCGCGGGCTATGTGCTTGCGAAAGGCCTTTAGTTTGTTAGATTTTTGGGAGCTTTTAGTTGTTGACGACATCGGCTGTTCGATGCTACACAAGACAGTCTGATTAACAAAATTGGTAAAACCACATGAGCTATTCTCGTCTTGAACTCAACGACAAGGTCGCGGTTGTTGTCGGCGGCACTTCCGGAATTGGTCTGGCGATCGCCAAGGGATTGGCCGAGGCGGGCGCGGACGTTGTGCCAACGTCGCGGCGCCTGGACGTCGTTGAGACTGCGGCCGCGGAGATCGAGCAACGCGGGCGCCGTTCGCTTCGCGTCGCTTCCGACGTATCTGATCGAGCGTCGCTGCAAAGAGTGCTCGACGAGTCGATCCGGGCCTTTGGGAAAGTCGACATTCTGGTGAATTCTGCGGGCCGGACCAAGCGCGTCCCCACGCTCGAGTTCTCGGAAGACGACTGGAACGACATCCTCGACACGAATCTTACCGGCACGCTTCGGGCAGCGCAGGTGTTTGGACGTCACATGCTCGAACGCGAGTCGGGCAGCATTATCAACATCGCGTCGCTCTCGACGTTTGTGGCGCTCTACGAAGTCGCGGCGTATTCAGCGAGTAAAGCAGCGGTTGCATCGCTGACGAAATCGTTGGCGATTGAATGGGGGCTGCGTGGCGTCCGCGTTAACGCGATCGCGCCGGGCGTCTTTCGCACTGCCTTGAATCAGAAACTGCTCGACGAAACCGAACGTGGCCGCGAGTTTCTCCTGCGCACGCCAATGAAACGCTTCGGAAACGTCGACGAACTAGCCGGCGCCGCAATCTTCCTCGCCTCAGACGCCGCGAGTTTCGTCAACGGCGAAGTCCTCGCCGTGGATGGCGGCTTCCTCGCGAGTGGGGTCAATCAATAATTAGCCACGGATAAACACGGATTTCATACACAGATAAGAAAAAATCCGTGTATGAAATCCGTGTTTATCCGTGGCTAATTTTCTCTCGCTTGCCGGACGATCTCGACGAATTGTTTTGCGCGCTCCGTAATCAACGCTGCTTGAGCCTTGACGTCGACAAGATCTGTTCCTACTCCCAATGCTGCCGCCCCGGCTTTGATGAAGTCTGCGGCGGTTTTTAGAGTGACGCCGCCGGTGGGAACTAATTCGATCTGCGGCAGTGGCGCTTTCAATGCTTTGAGATAACTCGCGCCGCCGACGGCTCCAGCCGGAAACACTTTCACGAAGTCGGCGCCGGCGTTCCAGGCATTTACAACTTCAGTTGGCGTCAACGCGCCCGGCATGATCGCCACGTCCTGTTCACGACAATATGCAATCATTTCCATGTTCAGCGCTGGGCTGACGATGAACTGCGCTCCAGCCGAGATACACGCCTTTGCCGTCTCAGCATTGAGCACTGTACCCGCCCCAACCAACGCCTCATTGCCGAAACGAGCACACACCGCTTCGATCACGCCGATCGCACCCGGCACAGTCATCGTGATCTCGAGCACTGCGATTCCGCCCTCGCGAATCGCCTCGATCGCGCGCATCGCTTCATCCGCCGTCGTCGCACGCACAACCGGAATCACGCCCGTGTCTTTGATCTGTTTTAGTACCTCGCTTTTATTCATCGGGCAACACGCGCCGTCCCACCTTTCATCACGCGCTCAACTTCCGCGAGCGTCGCCATCGTCGTATCACCCGGCGTGGTCATCGCCAGCGCACCGTGCGCCGCGCCACATTCAACCGCCCACTGCGGCCCGCGCTCCGTCAGAAATCCGTAGATCAACCCTGACGCGAACGAGTCGCCGCCACCGATCCGATCCAGAATCTCGAGGTTCTCGCGCACTGGCGCCTGGTAAAGTTCACCCGACGTATAACAAACCGCGCCCCAGTCGTTGATCGTCGCCGTCTTTGCGTTTCGCAACGTAGTCGCCACCACTTTGAAGTTCGGAAACTCCGCCACCACGCGTTCAATCATCCGTTGAAAACTACGCACGTCGACTTTTGAATGATGCTCGTCCTGTCCTTCGACTTCGAAACCAAGCGCGGCGGTGAAGTCTTCTTCGTTACCGATCATCACATCTACGAACGGCGCGAGCTCGCGATTCACCGCCACCGCTTTTGCCTGCCCGCCGATCGACTTCCACAGCGATTCGCGATAGTTGAGATCGTAAGACACGATCGTGCCGTGCTTTCGCGCCACTTCCATCGCTTCACGCGCAACCGCCGGCGTTGTCTCAGACAGCGCACAGAAGATCCCGCCCGTGTGAAACCAGCGCGCGCCTTCCGCACCAAATATCCGTTCCCAATCGACGTCGCCCGGCTTCAGTTGTGAAACCGCAGTGTGACCACGGTCGGAACATCCCGCCGCCGCACGCACGCCAAAACCACGTTCGGTAAAGTTGAGCCCGTTGCGAACCGTGCGCCCCACGCCGTCGAACTTCACCCACTGCAAGTGCGACTGGTCCACGCCACCCTGGTAGATCAGATCCTGGACCAGACGTCCGACGGCATTGTCAGCCAGCGCGGTCACAACCGCCGCATCCATACCAAAACAACGCTTCAGACCGCGCGCAACGTTGTACTCACCACCACCTTCCCAAACACGAAACGTGCGCGTGGTCGCGATGCGTTCTTCACCCGGATCCAGGCGCAGCATTACCTCGCCAAGACTTACGATGTCCCAGCGACAGTTTGTCTTTTCTTTGGGCGCAAAACTGTTCATAAAGCTACCCACCAAAATGCACAAAAGCTTTCAATATTCTCTTTTGCGCTTTATGTGCCTTTTTGTGGCTCAAGATTAGCTGGCTCCAACTTTGGCGACAACATATGAAACACGAATAACGCCACGACATACGTAGACGCCGCCATGATAAAGATGGGTACGTAGCTGCCCGTGCGCTGGAGTATCTCTCCGACCAGGCGCGCGATCATCATTCCGCCGATAGCTCCAGCCATGCCGCCGATGCCCACAACCGATCCGACCGCGTGTCGTGGAAACATGTCGGACGTAGTCGTAAACAGATTACAGGACCAACCCTGATGCGCAGCCGCCGCCACGCCAATCAACACGACCGCGATCCAAAGATTCGACGTCTGCGCCGCGAAGACGATCGGCACCACGGCTAAGGCGCAAACAAGCATTGCCAGTTTGCGTCCCTCGTTGATGGTCCAGCCACGCTTGATCAGTGCCGACGAGAGCCAGCCACCGCCGATGCTGCCGACGTCCGCCAAAAGATAGACCACGACTAACGGCAGTCCGAAGTCTTTCAGGCTCAGGTTGTGACGCTTGTGAAGGAAGTCAGGCAGCCAGAAAAGATAGACCCACCAGATCGGATCGGTCATGAACTTTGCCACCGCGAACGCCCACGTTTGCCGGTGCGGAAGCAAACGCGCCCACGGAACCCTGACGTCCGGATCGGGTGGATCGCTCTGGATGTAGTCGAGCTCTTTCTTCGAAAGCGAAGGATGTTCTTCAGGTCGTCGGTAAAGCGCCATCCACGCGACGAGCCAGATGAAACCGACCGCGCCCGTGATGATGAACGCCGCGCGCCAGCCCCACGCGATCGTGATTACCGGTACGACGAGCGGTGTCACGAGGGCGCCGATGTTGGTTCCCGAGTTGAAGATGCCGGTGGCCAGGGCGCGTTCTTTCTTCGGAAACCACTCCGCCACCGTTTTGATCGCCGCCGGGAAGTTTCCGGCTTCACCCAAACCAAGCAGAAAGCGAGCGACGCCGAAGCCGAAGACGGTGCGAGCGAGCGCATGGCCCATAGCCGCCACGCTCCAGAAGACGATCGCCAGCGAGAAACCTTTGCGGGTGCCGATGTGATCAATCAGGCGACCGACGCCGAGCAGTCCGATGGCGTACGCAGCCTGAAACGAGAAGACGACCCAACTGTATCCGACTTCGGTCCAACCGATTTCCGTCTGGAGGGTCGGTTTGAGAATGCCGATAACCTGGCGATCGATGTAGTTGATGGTAGCGGCGAAGAACAGGAGCGCGCAGATTACCCAGCGATAGTTGCCAACGCTGCGACGCGAAGTCGAGGTTTGCTCTTTTGGGACTGAGGTCGAGTCAACAACTTCGTTCATCCGTTTTCTCCTGGCGAAGACTTGAGCAGTTAACCCGGATCTAAATTCTAATTCGCGTTTTTGTGGTTGGGTTATCTTCCCATCCAACCACCATCGATCTTCGCAGCGTATTATCCACAGATTACGCAGATTATCTGTGTAATCTGTGGATGGGTTGCTAGCTGTTCAGAAAGTCTTCGCGCAGTGGAGAAAAGATGTCGATCAGAACCACTTCCTCGTCCATCATGGTGGCGCCGTGCCAGCAGTTCGACGGGAAGTGCAGCACATCGCCCGCCGACGCGATCCGCTCCTTGCCTTCGATGAAAAAGCGCACTCGCCCACGTTCGACAATCGTCATTTGCTCGTGCGGGTGATCGTGTTCCGGAGTTACCAGAAATGGCTTGAAACGGAAACGGCAGATCATCATCCGGTTGCCGACAAACATCTGCCGCTCGATTCCCTCGGCCGGCCGCTCAACCGGGATGCTGGCCCAATTCAAGTGCTGCGCGAGGCTGAACCCGTTGCCGTTACTGTCGCCGTTTCCGTCGGACATTTCTTCTCCTCTACTTTTTGTCACTGACAGCTTCCAGGCCGGAGCCACCCGCTGCATACTCGGGCTGCACGTTCACCACTCCGTAAAGGCGATCCTCACCTTCTCTGATCGCCGCCATCATCCACAGGAAATTTATCTGCCCGCCCGGCGCCGCCACGTTCGGGTGATAACCCTGCGGCATCAACACGCAATCACCCTCGCGCACGACCTGGACCAGTTCAGGCTGCTGCGGATCGGTGTAGACGAACTGCACTCCAAACGACGGCGCCGGCATGTCGATAAAAAGATAGGCCTCCTCGAGTAGTTTCGAATGCTCGTGAGGAGGCCATGACGTCCAATTGCCGGGCGTCGAAAAAGTCACACCGGCCATGATCCGGCCGGCTTCTACATTCGCGCCGATGAGCACGTTCAAGTCGCGCTCCGCCGGTGGCTTGCCGGCGATCAAGTGCAACTTCGGGTTCTGGCGCACTTCTTTGTAAGACACAAACTTCGTCGGGTAGCGCTTCTCGACCGGCGCTGACACCTCGGCGAGGTCGCATTCACCACTGACTTCAATCTCCGAATCACGCGGGACGTAAACGGCGTCGTACTGGTCCAACGTGAACTCTTCGCCGTTGGCTCTCACTGTCGCTTTGCCTTTCAAGCAAATCAATCCGACTTCGTGATCTTTGCTGTTGAACTTTACTGGCGCGTCTCCGCCTTCGAGCGTGATGCGGCCGTAGTGCAAATAACGCGCAGCAGTCGCGCCCGGTGCGACTGCCGTGCGGCGCCCCCTACCCTCGTGCGTCTTCGGTACAAAGCAAGTTTCCGGTGTAATCGGATTTTGACTGACTTCCATAAATTCCCTCACCAAAGATTATTAGCCACGGATTACACGGATAGACTCAGATCCGGTGTTCATCTGTGTAAATCCGTGGCTAAAACTGTCAATGCGATCTTGTATTTCAGGGGACTGCGGACGTCTATATTCTTCGCTTCGAGCACGAGATGCAAAGGGATCGCGCCGTGAACACCCCGACCGAGCGCGCTGTTGCCGGTCGCCATGATCGAGGCTTTAACCGGAAAGTTCGCATCTGACACTCGTACGTCGAGCGCCCCCTTCGCGGAGTGGAAGCGATCGATTCGCACGCCTTTCAACATCTCCGTTTCAACTTTATCGTGCGTCGTCGGAACCGCAAGCCACCACCGGCGAATATTAACCGGCTGTTTTGAACTCAATGTTTCTTCGCGCGTTAACGTTCCGTTCTCGATGCGCCACACGACTTCGCTTACCAATCCGACGTCCTGCACCTTTCCGGACGGCGTGCCCGTCACGGCCCACTTCGTCCAACGCACGCGCAGCATTTGACCATCCGCACCCGGTTCGATCACGTCCGCACCGTCAGCCGCTATCACCGTGCGGCCATCTGCAAGTTCGATAAACGGCGTCAACGCCGGATAGATCTGCTCGACTGGCGCCGCAAAACCTGGCAGACCGTACGGCGCCGGTTGATAGTCTGACATTCCCGGTTTTGGACCAGTCGTGATCGGCAACGCAAAGCGCAACGTGCCCTGGCGCACCACCCAAACGCCCGCCGATCGTTCCGGCGACTGGTGAAAGAACTCAAAGCGCGCGACCTGTGGCAACGACGGCACAACCGGAAAAGAGTTGACGCCCTCTTTCTCCAGCGCCTTCATGATCGGTGTGTGCGAGTTTGCCAGCTTACCAAAAAACCCGGTCGTCTGTTGCCACTCACGCTCGCGCGAGATGTACGCGTAATTACCGCGCCCGAAAGCAAAGATCGAAAGTAAGTGCGCATCGCTGCGGTAATCGTGCAGCAGGTAGTTCCATGCCTGGTAGTAAAGCGCCGCGATATCCGCAAGAGGCGCCGGCCTGAACTCCGGGTGCAACGCCAGGAACCCAGCGATCTCGGGCGTGTCGAGATAACTGACCACGCCCTGACTGCGCCCCCAGTTGTAACCGTAACCATCTTCCGAAACGATGTCCCACCACAAACGCATCTGCGTGCTTAACGATGGACGCAAACGGTCGAGCAGATCTTTGCGACCGGCCATCTCCGCCGCTTCCCAGACGTAACGCGCGTACTCGTTTGAGTAACGATCGAAACGTCCCGTCGGCGGCGCATCGTCAGCGTAAACATTACCGTCGTTGAACGGAGCCGCAGCGCGATCGAGCAACTTGTCGAGAAACGCTCGATCGTTCGAGATTCCAAGCTCGTAACCGATACTCGCGATGCGCGATGCGACGCCGAGATAGTTCTCGGGCAGATTAATGACGCGGTTCGTTTTCGGATCGTAAAACCGCTCCGGGTTGAGCAACGAACGCCACGCCTTCTGTTCCTCCGCCGTCAACCCCTGCCACAGCGGATTCGTCTTCAAGTCGCGCCCGAAGTGCCGTAACGCCAGCGCCGCGTAGAGTTGCGAAAACGCCTTGCTGCCGGCGCGCGATTCGATCAAACCAATCTGGCCCACCCACTTCGCCAGATCGCGGCCCGCCAACTCACGATTCCCCGTCGTCTCGGCGTAAGCAGCGAGCGAACGCATGAACGTTCCCCAGGAAAACTCGCCCGTCGTCGGCACGCCGAGAATCC
>DASVGE010000258.1:0-36031 GCA_036379695.1 Pyrinomonadaceae bacterium
AACCTGAAATACGACTTCTTCGAGGAAAGCGGTCTGCAACTCTCATCACCAGCGCCTATCGGATTTATCAAAGTCGGGCAGGACGATGAAGAACAGAATAAGCTTGACCTAAGTACCAGCGAAGCCATCTCTCACAGCAAAAAGCTCTTTCTCTTTCTCGCATCGGAATCTCTGCTCGATTACAGGCACACGAACAACAACGGCAATCACCCTGCCGATAAAAACTTCGACATCGATTTGCTGGTGACGATGAATTGGGGAAGAAACGGTGCGGACAAGCGCGATTCACTGCCGGCCCGGATCCTCTCGCTGATGGACCGCAAAGAGGAAGAGACGGTAACTCGCGAAGTGCAGTGCAAACTAACTATCAAACCTGAACAGGAACGCAAGCCTCTCGTTACGTATGTTGCTTCTCCTGAGCCTAAGCTGATCTTCAAAGAGCAACAGGAAATTACGGTCGGTACATTTATCTTTGAGAGTCGTGCCGATCATTTGTTTGCCTCACCGTTTGTGTGGCGCGATCACACGTTTCAAGTCTACCGGGGAAATGTTCCGCTCGGCGCTCACACGTTCAAGCTTGCCCACCCAAGCTTGATCCTCTCTCCCAAGGCGCGTGTTGAAATGCCCGTGTTGCTGGTTTGTGATGGACAGGCAATTCCGAATCCGGAACCCGTATCGGACACGTACGCCTTCAGGCTCATCGGCGATTTTGATCCTTCCTCGCGGGTGGCGCAGCACACCACCACGATCTTTCGTGACGACGCACGAGCCGAGATCATTCTCAAGATTGTTCAGCCTGAACAAGCGCGCGAGATCTATTGGAAGCGCGATGGTCGAGTGGAGCAGAGGCTGTTCGCGTCTGACGGAACGTCCGCGGGAGAGTTACCGGTTGAAGACGGGATTATCCGGCTTGACGCGCAGAAGTTCGAGTTTGATGCGAATGACAATGGACCATTCGATTTGTTGAAGGTGGAGGTAGGCAATTCGGCCACCAGCGGAAACGGTTTTGTAGATGTCCAGCTCGCCACGATCTTTCACGATGGGCAGGTCACGGGCTCAATTCAGTTGCTTGATTCGCGGCGGAAAAACGAGTTGCTGGGTGTTTACGACTTCGATCGCAAATCGTCGGGCGTCCACGTTCGGGAGGGCGCAGCTCAGGAGATTCGTACTGTTCGCTTCTTTCCCGGACTCATCGAACGCGTCGAAGGCGCCGTCATCTCACCTGAACATTTGACCGCCGAAGTGAAACTCGCAATCCGCGTTGTCACCGATCAGGGTGAAGAGACGTGCCGCGAATTGCGTGTCATGGTCCCATTGGGTCTTGAACAACTACCAAGCCCCAATTGGCTTTGCGTCGATTATGGGACGTCGGCGATCGCGGCCGCATTCGGTTCCGGAGGAGAAGAGCGAATAGTTCCCATTCCACTTCAGGAGATTCGCGGCGACATCGACTTGAGCTTCGAAGGGTACGACCCGGACAACCCGGAAAGTAACAGTCGCTATCTGCTCCCGAGCTGGATTGTCTGCGATGCAGATATCCGCGAAGAGGAACGGACACCGAACCGCAGCCGGCCGGGTTTCCCCGGCTACACTCCCGCATCCTTGAAGCCTGGCGATCCCGGGTTCATTACCTTGCCTGCGACCAACAAGTTAATCACTAAAGCGCCCGGCAGGATCATCTACTCGATCAAATCATGGTTGGGCCAATCGACGACAGACATTCCGCTGGAAACACCGATCAACTACGAAAACGACGACAACCTGCCAGTAACCAGCACCACTGTGCCATTGGACAAAATGGTGGAGTCGAGTCTAACGGCCCTAATCGATGGATACCTGCTGGCCGACGGAACTGATTACCGTGCCGATCAGGTTATCATTTGCCATCCCAACACGTTCACTCCCAACCATCGACAGAAGCTGCGGGAAATTGCCTTCAAGGCGTTTAGCCGGAGGTTCCGCATTCAACGGCTCGAGCGCTTACATCTGATCAGCGAGTCAGACGCGGTAGCCTATTCCTACTGTCGCATGCAGATGAAAGCGAACCGCGGTAGCGGAACGGAGAGACTGCTCGTCTACGATTTTGGCGCCGGCACTCTCGACCTCTCTCTCATTCGCATTGAATGGAAGAAGGTCCCGTATTGTTATCCCGCTCGCTGGAAGGTTGAAGGACGTATCGGCGTTCCGGTGGCCGGAAATCACCTCGACGAAATCCTGGCTCGTATTGTCGATAAAGTTCTCCACGAGCGCCTGATCCTCAATAGCAACCCGCTGAAATATGACTATCGAGTTATCGGAAGGTCGCTGGCCCAGGGCAAAGAAGAGCGAGTGCATCGCAACGCGATCAAAGAATTATGGCAGGCGCTCAAAAAGGCCAAACATTCATGGAACGGCAGCGGGCCGTTCACTGTCCAGGTTGGTACCAACTCGATCGGTGGAGGAATAGTCACGCCGCCAACCGAGTGGGATTTGCTTCCCAAACAACCACCTGCTGCTAACGAAGTAGGTATCTGGACCAAACGCGGCAAGCTTTATCTGACGATTCCTGCCGCTATCATCAATGACGACTCTCGTTTGCAGGAGTTTCAGCAGTTCGTTACCAGGACTGTTATCGAAGAGCTGTTGCATGCCGCAAACGTTGCTGAAAATAAAGTCGACACCGTGATCGTCTCAGGCCGTGGCGCTCTCTGGCCGGGATTGCGGGATCAGGTATGGGCCAAGTTTCCTGAGGCCGAACATCCGGACTTGCTGCGAAACGGCAATATGAAGAGCGCAGTGGTTCAGGGCGCCATTGCGCGACAGGACCTGAACATCGATTTTGAAGATATCGAAGACCAATTCACGTTCAAGCCTAAACTGGGCGTCCTCATAAACAACAATGAAGACATCGTCACCGAAGATCAGTGGGATCAGTGGATCGACCTTACCAGAAGTCCCACGTTCCGGATCTTGCAAATCAACCTGAAGAACCCGAATCCGAGCACGGATTTTAAATCACTGCGGCAGCATTTCTATGTGGACGTCGACGGCAAGACCTACCGTCGCCGTACCAACCGCATTCGTATCGAACGCGACGAAGAACGAAACGGGAAATTTATGCTCAGCATCGTGGATGAAAACGGCATCAGGCGTTCACTCATTGGTGAACCTGGTTCGCAGGCGGTCACCAGTGCACCGTGGCCGGTAGGAAGCGTTTTATTGGATCCGGATGACAACGAGTTTGCAGGAGATTGAGCACATGGACCAGCAACGCATTGTATGGGCGCTTAGTACGTTTCTTTTGCTGGCTGTGCAACTCAATGTCGCGGCCCAGGAGGTAACCATTCAAATCGCTCGTTTGACGACGGCTATCAACTGTGGTGCCGGCGAACATCACCTGGCGATAGTGAAGGCATCCATGCCAAACGCGGGCACCGATGGAAATGGGAGCGGATTCGGCTTTGCTCTCGTGCCCGCGAAAGGCGACGTGAAGATGTTTGCGCGCTACTGGTTTTTCTTTCCCGGCAAAGTGCTGAACAAGCGTGACGATGACAAAGGCACACTCGGCAACAATCTATTGCCAGCCCAACAAACCTTCAAAGCCAATGTAGAGAATTTTCTCGGAGATTGTTCCCTCGCTCACGCACGGCCGATTATCGTTGACGCACTTGATCATGTAACCACTGACACTTCAGTTGCTGACGTCATCAAAACTTTAAGCGCAAGCGGCTTGCAATTCGGCGCTGTAACTGAAACCAGGCAAAACCTTGGCAATCCGTTAACTGACTCCGAACGGAGTTACGTCGCGATTTCGGAGGTAGCGCGCACAGCGGTCCGACAGCAAGCGGCGGTCACAGCGTCACAGGCCCCCTCGCCAGAGGTCGCGACTGGTCGCCCGGATCAATCCGAGGAAATCAAGAAGAACATAAAAGAGCTGGAGACAAAGATCGATTCGCTCTCCGGCCGGAATCGTCAACTTCTAATTCTACTCATCACCGCTGGGTCACTTATCGTGGCGCTGGTTATAGCAGCTATTGTGCTGTTGTATCTGAAACCCGGATTGCGACGCAGAATCCTCTACGATCCGGAAACTACGACCGAGATCACACAACGGATAGTTAGTGCACTGAGAATTATCCCGCCGCCAGACACCAAAGAACGTGATGGCGCCGGTTCGATGGAAAAAGGTGAGATCACCGCATACCGAGATTTCATCAGCGGTCACTTCGGGCGGAAGTTTCTGGATCAAGACGTCCATAAAGGCTTGAAGAACCTCGCCGACGAACTCAATCAGAACCTGTTACCACTGGCGGGCAATGATTCAAATGGCGCTTCACCCACGCTCGATCGGTTGAAGTCTGCCCGAGAGCAAGTGCAGGCGATGTGGGAGACGTTTTCCACAAAGCCTTGTCCGAGCGGAGCACTTACCAGGCTGCAAAAGGACTGGTCCACTCTTCAGAATACGTTTCAACCATTCAAGCAGAACGATTTCCAGGGAGTGCTCAGTTACGCACGCAAATCAGTGACTTTGTTTCAGTTCCTGAGTGAAACATTCAACCAAACTCACAATCCGGAAGATCTGAAGCACGAGATCGAGAAACTCTTAAAGGACCTGCAAAATATTCACAACGACTTTACGCGTCCGGAACAACGGTACTCACTTTCGCCGGCAAGCCTATTAGTTGATCTCAGGGAGAAACTTTCAGACTACAAAAGGACTAAGGAAAAAGTGATCACATCGATCACGAAGGTGCTTCCCGATGCATCAGGAGAGATCGACGAGATGACTGCGGCGTTGGTCGCTAAATTCAACTCAAACAGTGAGCTCGTATCAAGCACGGAAGCACTTAAGGCTTTTAATGAAAAATTAAAAGGCGAACGGGAATCCTTTAAAACCCAGGCCCAGGAAAGCACGCAACTGGCCGGCGCTCTATCGCACTACGTTCACCTGAGCACGGACACGCAGCTTGATTCGTCGCAAGTTAAAGCCATCCTGCAAAGATTCACAGCCGGCGGCACTACGCATCGCCAGCTCAGGCTGCGACTCGCCGCCGCTCTCGAAGCGCTCGATCAGGCAGTCGAGACTGTCAGGAATGCGGGAGGCACGGACGCGCTGGAAGCGTTGAAGATCAGCGACTTCAAAAATCACTTAGATCGGGTTCTGGCTAATCTCGAGAACTTCGCCGGCGAGGACCTCTGGAACAAATGTCTCTATTCCGGTTTCTCGGAGAGGTGGCTGCACAATCTTTTCCGGGCAGACTTAGTCGCCAGTACTTACTTTGCGGATGATGATTCGCTGAAGCTCCTCATCGCTCCTCTCAGTGAAGCCGCCACGGCATTGCGAGCCGCGATACGCGAGTTCGATGTGCGTGTTTCTGTCCTCACGCTGCTAAGCGACCCACCTGCGGAAGCGATAGTTCGCTATGAAGTCGATCCCAAACTGAAAGAGCTTCCTGGTTACCGGCAAAAGACACAGGCGAGGTGGGAACAGCGAAAACAGGGCGAGGATCCTAAGTTTATCGTCGATGTTGAATTGTTTCCGTGGCAGTCAGACACCAACGGAAGTGACGGGGTAGTGGTCGCCATATCTGGATCGCAATGAAATCAACTCCATTGAATGCCCGAGGATCGTGAAGTGAAACTGATAACAACACTGGCAATTTTATCAGCGCTGCTGCTCGCAGGTTTTTTGGTGCTGCGTCCGCGCTTGTCGGAGATCGGGAAGCCCAGAGTTCCCGATACCTCTGGTCGCGCACGGAGGCACGTCCCTGACGGAACCACGGCGCATACCTCATCCGAGCCTGCGAGTTCCGGGAGCACCAGTCCCGCCACCGTGGATACCACTGGCATCGAGCACCCGGAAGCGATCGAGAAACTGGTTCTCGAGCTCGTCAACGAGAATCGCCGCAAAGCAGGCGGCGATCTCAAGGATTTGAGCTGGGACGAAACACTTCTGCACATTGCGCGAGAGCATAGCGACGACATGCTCGCCCGCCGATTTTTCGATCACGTTAATCCCGACGGTCTTTCAGCAGCCGATCGCATAGCGCTCGCTCATCGTCAACTGGTTGGTCTCACCGGTGAAAACATCTTCATGCTATCAGGCTACGCGGAAACTGAAGTACGAAAAACGGCCGAGTTGATCGTCAGGGAGCTGATGGCGAGTCCGGGTCACCGCGAAAATATTCTACGTCCCGAGTTCAGTCATCTGGGCGTAGGCGTATCGATCAGGGGCGGAGAGCTCCGCACCACACAGAACTTCGCACTGATTCGAGCGCTGGTGGACCAACCAATTCCACGTGAAGTGAAAAGCGGTGAAGTCCTGCATCTAGGCACAACGCCGGGCGCGGAAAAATATGATTTCTGGCTCTCCAGCAGCGGTATGCAAGTCGGCGAGTCGGTTGATATTGGCGATGGGACAGTGAGAGTGCAGCCGGGTGTTTACAAAGTCAGGTTCTATTTTCCGACTGCGAGTGGCTACACGTTGTTCATGGGACCGCAGGTCGAAGTCAAGTGAGTTTTGCTCATGGATAAGGTTCGGGAAGACATCCTTCGTTTTGAGCTCATGTTGCGGGGAGATCCGGAACAGAAAACGCGCGGCTGTAGCGGTTTGCGGGTGATCGCGGAACAGATGCAAGGAACACTTTACGCAAAAAGAGCGAAGCAGATTCTAGACAGTAACTGCACTCCGCGTGGCGAGAACGATCCGGAGTTTTCCGCATTTACCGTGCGCTGGATCGCGATTCATAGCCTGACGGATCTGAATTTGCCCATCGTTTTACGTGACCTGCAAGCAAGACCCGCAGTTGCCGCACGCCTTCGTAGAGAGATAATCAAGGACCTGCAACATTGGATCTCAGAAATTTTGCCTCGCGTGGGACCTCAGACACCTCCCGAAGAGATCGACGCGCTCAATAAATTCGCAACCATTCCTGCGCTGACAACTTACGAGGCGGAGTTGGACGAGCTACGACAGTTGCGCAATCGGCTCTTCGAGCTTCGCTATGAAAAAGCGCGCAATGAAATTACGAATGCACTAAACATCTGGTCATTCGATGAAGCGTGGAGTGCGTTCCAGCAACTCGCCAACGCGCCGGCAAATTTCGAGAAAGCAGTCACCGATCTGCAGGATGAGATCTACAAGGCGAATCGGAAAAACGAGGAGGTCGAGCGTCTGCTCGATCAGTCGTTGCAGCACGAACCGGCCGACTGGACCGAGGCTGCATCCGTCATCAGCTACGTGCAGCAACTTTCGGACCACTTAAACCAGGAAGTTCCGGAAGAGTGGCGCCGAGGTCTCGCTGCCGCGAAACAATCAACCATTACAAACGTCACGCGATTCCTTGAAAACCAGGCACTCAAACTACGCGGGTTTCACGAAATTCGGGCCTTTCAGGCAAATTTCGATAACCTGCACATTGACGATCGGCAAACTGGCCTCTCTCTCAACAAAGAGTGGTTTCAAGGCAGTATCGATCTACTAACGCAGGACATAAAAAAGGACGTTGCTGAAGCTGCAAGCCCCGAGGCATTGGACGTAATCCTGATGGGCCTGATCGATAAGCAGGCGGGGCTGTCAGAAATTTTTGTTGACGAAATCAACGCGTGGAGAATTCGCATCGATGAGCTCAGTACAACCTGGAAACTTATCAGGACTGGTGACGACTTCCCGCTTCGCATACCGTCGGGGGAACCCTTACCGGAAGTATTTGTAGAGGCCGTAAAGTTTTTCAAAGAGCGGCTCAACCGTGTCAACGACGCTCTCGCCAAGCTAGACGCCGACGACACCGATTCCATTCAGAAATATATTGAAGCCGGCGAGACTGCCAGGGAAATCCTGGAGGAGCTCGGCCACCATGCCACTGCAATCAGGCTCAAGGAAAAGGCCGAACGCAAAATTGCCTTCTACCAGATCAACGACGCGATTACGGGATGGCAAATCGATCGTTTGCTGAAGCTTTGCCGTCTGCACAACGACGAGACGGAGTGCAATTACTACCTGGCCAATGAACACCGGTTATACCGTCTCGAAGCACTTACCAAAGAAAGTGATTTCTCGGGGTCTCCCGAGGCCGCGCGGTGGTGGCAACTCTGGCGGAGCAGCACGGAAGAATTACCGGCGAATGTTCCTGAAGCTCTCAACCTGGCGATAGTGCGTGAGCAGGAGAATCGCGCTGACCAATGGCATGCCGTACTCGGAGTTTTGAGTGAGAGTCCACTGTCACCGGAAAGATGTGACGAAATCGCGGCTTCGCTTAAACACGAACTCACACGACTCGATCTCAAGTGGCGCCAGATCGCCTTTCTTCATAAGGCCGGCGCCGGTTACGCCGAGCGATTTATCAAGTCAAAACAATGGCGCCTGGCTGAGAAGAAGATTTTAGAGCTGGACCAGGAACACGAAAGCACGCGCTGGCTCAAAACTCTCCTTGCTGTCGAAAGAGCACGTGAAAGTGGAGTTCTGGCGCTTTCGCAGGTACTCAAGAGCGATTGGTCTCAGGTAAGTATCCATCTTAAAGACGATGCGCACAGCATTCTGACTCTGGCGCTCGCCAGGGCGTGGGAAGACAAGGAAGACGAGGCGCTCAAGAACCTGAGAATGGTTGTGACTCGTCTCCTCACCACACGACAGGCTCCACCTGAATTACTAAAAACTCTCGAGCAATGGGAGGAATGGCTCACGGTCGAGAGCTACGTTCGCACAACGGGCGGCATGCCTGCCGTCAAAAAGCTGGTGTCTTACCTGGAAAGGCAGGTACCAGGCGACAAACTGCTCGCTCAGCGATTAGAACGGCTGATCGACTACTGGCAGGAGCAGAAGGATCTCGTGATGCTGGCCTGGGCATACGAAGCGTTTCGAGATCATGTTTCCCTGCCGATCCGGCTGCCCATCGAAGATTTCGAAGAGCAGATCACGAAGCTTGCCGCAGAATATGAGAACGAACTACGTCACAACGAGCAGCTCGAGCTGGCGGCCGTTAAGACAATGCAGCTCGGACTAAAGCAGGCAGAGACTGAGTGGGCCAGACTGACGGAGTACCTGAACGAAATACCTCACCCCACAACCACCCTCACGATACCTGTGAAGTTCTATAACGTCAGAGAACTGCTGTCGTTGGTCGACGAGATCTGGACGGATCTTGACGAGTTGCGGAATGCCGACCTGCGCTTGCCGGCGGAGCGAGCGCGACTCGAAGCGTGCCGGCGAACTCTGCAAGGTAAGTTCGAAGGAATTGTTTTACAAGCACGACTGCTTCAGCAGGAGCGTGAGTTAGAGCCGCTAACGAGCCTTCCTTATTTCCAGAATCGGATCGTCGACGCCGCCGACAACTGCGGCAATGATGAGCTCTGGGACGAGGAGAATCTTTTCCGGGAGCTCGCGGACAGTGTTAATAACATGATCTCGCTTTTCCGGCGTGTCGGCGCTGAATACAAACATCTGTGGCGTCTGATTTCAGCGGAATACTGCATCACCATACACGCACGCGCAGTTTCGTTTTTCCCGAAACCATCTCCACCCGATCTCGCTGCTCTTGCAGCGCAGTTTGCCGACTTACAAACCGAAGAAGAGACGCTCGCGAAGTTATGGCGCGAGCTAAAGAACAGTAAACCAATCGTTCCGTCGGGCAGTGCTTTCGAGCCGGAAGCTCATCTCGAATACCTGAAGCGTTTTCCCAAAGGCCCGCCTCACTCGCGGCGGGCATACATTCAATTCAAGCGAAACTTTGCGGCCATCGAGCCGATGCCGACGATCCTGTCGCAAAGCCGCCGCTATCTGCCAGAGTGGATATGCAAATACCTGGACGAGGGAATCCCTCAATACTCAACCGAAGTTTGATCTTCGGACTCATCCTGCTGCTAATCGCCGGCGCAGTCTGGCCGTCGCGCTCGACTGTGGCGGCCGGATCTGAGTTTACGGGTCTCGATGTGATGATCCTGATCGATCAATCCGCCAGCATGTGGGGGGCGCGCGCCAACGACAAGTGGGCACACCGCATTGGCCAAACCAAGAACATCATTTACCGGTTGGCTGAACACGTTGAAGGCACCTCTTTCATGCACCGCGTCTCGGTTGTCGATTTCGGTGATGAGGTGTCTGTGGCTCTTCCCGCGCCGCTCTCACTAGGTTTCGATCCGAAAGATCCCGGCAAAGCATTGCGTGAAGCAAAAGCCCTTGTCGAACGTTATGTGACGGCGAAAAGCATGCGCGACACGAACACGCCCGATGCTATCGCTCTTGGGTTTCGGGAGCTACAGAAGATGGCAGCCTCGGGACCGCGCGAAGGTCGTCGCCGCGTCATGCTGCTCCTCACTGATGGCAGGCCGGACCTTCCTCGTAAAGGTGTTTCGCGCGAAGAATTAAGAAAGCAGATTACAACGCATTCCGGCGATCTGAAGCGGGACGATATCGAGCTTTGGGTAGTTGGATTGAACGACGCCACCAACTACTGGAACGAAGAGGACGGAAGATTTTGGGAGGAGACTGCCGGGCCAGGACATGCACGACTGGCCGAAACAGCGTCGACAAATATCTCGACGCTCGTGCAGGAGATCGTAAACGACTGGCTCGACGTTGACGGTAAAGCGATAGCCAAAGACTACGAATGTCCGCCTTATCTCCGGCGCGTTATTTTCAATATCAACTTCGGATTGCCACGCTCGGATGTACGTGTTTTGGATCCGGCTGGAGCCGAGATCCCACTCTCATCCGGCGGCGCCGCCTCGAGCCCCGGCACGTTCGCGCGTTTCATTGTCGAAGATCCGAAACCCGGTGTTTACAAGATCAATCAGGATCCTTCCCGGAGTTACAAGAATTTCGTCGAGACCTTCTCACCGGAAGTGAAGCGAATCCTGCCGGCGGGGGCCGCCAGCGTAGGGGCTGAGGCAAGGATCGTCGTGCAGGCTCACGACGGTAAGGGACAGCCATTGGAAATCCTGCCTGAATGGCCCATCAATGTCTCGATTGTTATCACGCCACCGTCAGGCGCAAACGTCGAACTTCCGGCGGAGTTCAAGGGCGATGGAAAATTTGAAGTTAAGTGGAAACCTCCTGTGGTAGGTACCTATAAAGTGCTGCCCAAAGGGTTGGTCACACTTAAGAGCGGCTCAACCTTCGACGTCTTCGGATCAAATGCACACGCCTATAACGAGAGTCTGGAAGTAAACGACTCGCGTCCATACCGATTGCAAATGACTACTCCGGAAGCGATCGGGGGAGTGCGCCTATTGCCGTCGCAGAACACCACAAGCGTGGAGTTCGCGTTGGTGGATTCCAAAGACGAGTTGATTAACAAACCGGAAAGCGTCGTCAAGGATCCCGCGACGTGGCTGATGCTGCAACACGTGGATCCGTCCGGCGTCCCGCTGGCCGCGCCTGTCCCGCTGCAAGTTACGCCGGCGGGCACATTCAAGGCCGACGTTCCGGTTTCAGTGAATTGGAAAGCCGGTGAAGGCTGGTGGAACGCCGGACAGATCGCGGTTCGCGTAATCCCGCAACCGGATCGAATGCCGCCGAAAACTTTCCTCGACTCCATTGTGCTTCCTGATGAAGCAGAGTCGAAACGCATCGGCGGCGATCCGATGACGGTTGGCCCAATCGACGTTCGTTACTCGCAGTGGCTGCTGGGCGGCGTTGTTTTGTTGCTCGCCCTGATCCTCGTGGCGCTGGTCCTTTTCCTGGTTTGGGATGTGGTGCCCGGAGTTTTGATGTGGTGGATCGACCGGCGCAGGCTCGTTGAGTTGAAACTGTACGACGGAGATCTCGATCCTGCAGGCGACAGCGCTCAAAAGTATCGAGCGGGAAGATGGGACAAGTTCAAGTACGACCGGCAAATCAGTATTCCCGTCAATGGCGAGAACGTGGTGGCCACAACTTTCCGGATTAAGCGAGTTCTCTCGCCTGACGACGTACGTGCTGAGGTTGAGTACTGCTGGCAGAACGACCCGCAAAAAAGAACTCACAAATCAATTGTAACGAAGGGTAGAGCGGAGAGACTGAAAGGTTTGTCCGGTGGATATGTGCTCCGGCTCGATGCCCGGCAGTAGACACTTCGAATGAAAGGTTAGGGAGAAATTGTCATGGCTATGCAGGCGTTGGTAATGGGATTTGGCGGAACGGGAGCACACATACTCACCGCCCTAAAGGAATTGACCGTGCTGAAACACGGCGCGAAACCCGACAGTGTCAAGTTCCTCTTATTCGACACGATTGCCGACTGGCGTCCGGGTAAGACCGTGAAGCTGCTGGGAGGCGCGGCGGAAGAAAAAGTAGCGGAAGCCAGCGAGAAAAAAAATTCGCTCGATCCAAACTCTGAATATTTTTATCTCGCCGATCATGATCCGGATCTGAAGACGCACGTTTACGAGTTCTTAGGTCCAAAGGGTGCACCCGAACGTTTTCCACACCTGAAAGACTGGTTGCACGCTCCGTGGTTAAAGGTGAACGTCCGGGAAGCCAACCTTAATATTATCGAGGGCGCGGCCCAACAGCGTCAGATTGGCCGCTTCGCGATGTTTCAGAATGCGGAGCGGGTCAAAATGAAGATCGCGCAATTGGTCAATGAACTGGCGCAGGGTGCCAGGAATGCCTCGGTCAACGTTTGGGTGATCGGCTCATCGGCCGGTGGTACTGGAGCCGGATGCCTGCTTGACGCGGCATATCTAACTCGCCTGGCCGTTAAGGAATATGGCCGGCGCGACATTCAGCTTACTGGTGTGATCGTTCTTCCCGATGTTTATGACGATAAGTCTGGCATCAGTAGAGCACGCGCCTACAGCTTGTTTCGTGAGTTGAACCGCATTCAAGGACTCGGCATCGGTCAAACAGGTGAAGAGGCGTCAATGGAGTTTACGTCTCGCGTTTTTTACGACTCGCGGCTCCTGATGCACTCCACCACCGAAAAACCATTATTCGATCGACTTTTCTACCTTGGTACCGAGTGTCGCAATGATAAAGAGCGCTCAGACTTCTTCGCTTCAGTCGCCAATGCCATTGATCCATATCTCGATGAAAACTCCGGTCCAGTATTGTTGCAGGAAGCAGTCAATGAAACTTCGCCTGCGCTATCGATGGGCGCTTCCCGATTTTATGTCCCGGAGGAAACTCTCGCTGACATCTTTGCCTGGGAACAAGTTGAGACATATCTTCGCAGGCTAGGCGCGCCCAACGAGGAACACGAGGGAATTCTGGACATCTATTCCGGATCATCCGCGGAGCGTGAAGACGCCGCCAAGGCAAGGGTAAAGAGTTTGCTCCAGCTATTCAGTGATCTTCTCGATCGATGTAACCCGCCCCAACCCGAGAACCTCAACAGACTCTACGTTCAGAATACTGTCACACCCGAGAAGATCGTCACCGAGTGGTACCAAATCGGCGGCGGCGCGATTGCGGGAATACAACTCAGTCCTGCCGAAAAGCTGGCGGTCCAACTAACCTACATCAATCCCTACATTTCCCTGGTCGAGGCCGATGAAACGAAAGTACTGGTCACCGATCGTGTAACTAAGACTTACAGGGAGAACGAAAGGTCGAAAGGTTTAAAGGAAAGTCAGGAGCAGTCTAAAACTCGCTTCGCTAGTCAACTCGACGAGATTAGCAAAAGATACACAAACGTAGCAGGAGGTGAACGCACTTTTGTAAACGGCCTTAAGCAGGTTTCAGACATTATCTCCGCACACCTGCGCTCAAGAGTCGACAAGAGCATCATCGACGAACTGACGCAGGCAACGAGTTTTGTTGTTAATCCGGGTAGTCCTCGACAGGGCACGCTGCTGACACGATTAAGGGCTGAAGGTCAATACGCTATCGGAGCACTGCGCCAGATCGATGGGCTGATCGCCCAGTTCCTCTCGACGCTGAACGAGGAGGCGGCGTTTCGGGAGCAACAACCCGTGAGCGCGCTCAATCAACTCAACACGAGCAAGTCGCCCGGAATCTTCGCCATGTTCACAACATGGGTGGAATCGTATCAGGTGTCGGCCCGCGATGAGTGTTACGAATACATTCGCTGGTATCAGAAGCGCGAGTTGATTAGGAACATGCAGCAACTCGTGCGTAGTGTCATCAGCCGCTTTGAAGACTGGCAAGCAGTGTTTGACAGAGCTCTCAATACGCTGGTGCTTGATCAACCCGAGTCGTGTCTTTACACCGTCAGGAGCCAGTTTTTGAATAGGGAACTCGATGGGCGGTTGCATCGACTCGCACAGAATCAAAGCGCCCGCATCAGTTGGGAACCCGAGCAGTTCGTGACCATGCAGGGTTACCGCGAAGAGCTGAAGAAATGCGTTTACGTCAGTCCGGACGTCACCCTCGCTGATGAGGCGCTGAATGCGACCCGGTGGGAAGCATTGGTTAATAAGGACGGCTTACCTGAATTGAAACTATCAGTGAAAACCACTTTCACTTACCTGAGCCGCAATTTGTCCGATATTCATCGCAATCTGCACGACTATTTCCGCAGGCAAATGGAAGGGCCACTGATGGAGAAAGACATCTTCGATTACTTGCTTTATGCGCAACGCAACGGCGCCGGGCCCGACAAGATTGCTGAACTGCTTGGTAATGCCGCGAAGGTTTTAATTAACGCAGCAGGCACAGAGGAATGCCGGCTGGTCTACAAGGATCCTGTGGTTCCGGAGAAAAAAAACCTGGCCACATCCATCAAGGCTGCGCTGAGTGGTCAAGTCACTGATTCAGAGACAACACACTCAGACAAAAACTCAATCACTCTGCTCAAAGTCAAAAAACCCAACATTGACGACATTGAAGATCTGCGCCGTTGCCGGATTCAGTATGTCGAGATGCAAACAGCACACTTGAGCAAAGACAACAAGCACGACGACGAAGTGAAACGGTCGCAGGTCTATCACGCGTTTAGAGCTGAATTGGAAGCGTGGTTTATAGAGCGAAACTACTGTTTGGAAAACGATTTAGAACCCGACAAGTACCACATACCACCCCGCATCGTCAGACTTCTCGACGATCCCGCGATGATGCAGGCATTCGTGCACTGCCTGGCAACCGGCTCGATCGAAAAAATGAATGGAGGTTGGCTATGGCACGACACCACTACGGGTGAAGACGTAACGCTGGTCAGCTTCGCTGATCATCCCCGGGCGGACGTAGTGCAGGCTGCGAACACTTTCGTGCTCCTCCAGCGTGAAGGATTAAAAGGTACTCGCCGCCGCATCACTCTTGCCGATGCTTCACAGAGCGCCATCGACATGGCTAAGAGCAAAGGCAAAACGAGGGATGCAATGCTTGTCGCCTTCGGTAAGAATATCAAAGCCTTCCTCGACGAAAACCTGCGAGCCTCGCAGAAGGGAATTACGAAAAGTGATGTTGAGGCAGACCTCAATAAACAAGAACGAGTCGGCTTCGAGATGGTCCTCGACTTTTACGCGAATCCTGAAACACGCACAGCGCTCCAGCACCGGATGTAAGAGGAACGATTATGGCTGGAAACAAAATCATCAGTCCCACACAGTTCCTGAAGGGTCTGCTCATCCTGTTGCTGGCCCCGGTTGCGGTGCTGGCGCTGTTTGCAGCTTACGTTTACTGGTCCAACTCTCGCCCGCAAACGGCGCGCTTGCAAACCAGGGTTGAGCCGCAAGTGGTGCTGCCCGGTGGTGAAGCCGCCTACTACATGACATTCACTGAGGAAGAAAAAGCACCTGACGCGCAGCCGCCGAATGTGGACATTGCGTTCCTCATCGACGTCTCGGGTTCGATGACGAGCTCGCTTCCGGCAATGTCCGAAGCCGCCTACAAAGTTGCGCGCGAGCTCTCGTCAGAGAAAGGACGCGTTCGTTTTGCTCTGATCCGGTTCGACACTGACGCTGAAATTTCAACCCCCTGGACTGACGACGCCGAAGTCCTTCGCAACGGACTGCAAGCGCTCAACAGCTTTACCGGCGAGAATGACACGCGTAAGGCATTTGTAAAGCTGTCTGAACTCTTCGACACCGCGCGTCCTGAAGCCAAGAAAGCCGTCGTGTTCTATACGGACGGAAATCTCGAGGCTTGCGGCAATTTCTTCATCTGCCCGTTCGGACCGATGACGAATAAGGAAATGATCGATAAGGCCGCGGCGTTACGTGCTGAAGGAATCGAGTTGTTCTCGATCGGCTTACCCGGTCATGGATCTGCACCGCTGATGGTGGAGATGACTGACAGTCCCTCACATGTCTTTGATCCGGTCGACTTCGAAGATCTCGCGGCGAACTTTCGTCGCGCGGCCAACAGCATGATTGCTGGTTCGGAAGATGGCGGACAACTTTCCCATCGCATCGATGGCCGTCACTTCTCAGTTCCCTTGCAAGGCACTTCGTGGGGGATCGATCGACAAGGCTCACTCACGCTGAGTGTAGGTAAACTGCCGAAGACCACCGCCACTTACGCGCACCCGCTAGTGCCGCTCTCTGCGGGTTTGTGGAACGTTGGGATTGAGTCACCACGTCTCACCTTTGCAGCGCAGGATGGAAAGCTACTGAACTTGCAGGCAGAGAGACGCCCGTTAGTTCTCGTTATCACCTGGATGATGCTTTTGTGGTGGTTGTTGCCGGCCACATTATGGACACTTGTTTACCTCACGCAACGCAAGCCGGAAGTTGTTGGGCCAGTAACGCTGCAGCCGGAGATTTCTCGGCCGCGGCCACCCTCGTTGCTGCCAGCGCTTCCCTCGTTGACCAACAATCGTCTCGCTCCGGTGCCGACGCTGTTCATCGGTTTGGGCGGAGCCGGCCTCCGGTCATTACAGGCCACGCGCGCGGAACTCAAGCAGGCCCATCTCGGTCACGCATCTCAACCTTACAAGTTTGTATGGATCGATCTGGACGTGAAAGAAGCTGAAGCACCCACTACTTTTGACGAGTGGTCTCAGTTTCCGATCGAACAAGTGGTCGCACCGGCGGAGATTCGTCGGGCGCAAGCTTACTTGCCTGAGCTCGGGAAAACACCTGAGCACCTGAAGTGGTTCGATGTGCCGCAGTACATAAACGTGCCGCGAGAAAACCTGAACCTTACGGAAGGAACACGAGGCGATCGCGCGCTGGGCCGTCTGGCGCTGTTCCAATGGCTCCTGCAAAAAGACGGGCTGCTCGCCGTGCTGGAGCGTGCCTGCGGCGAGTTGGTCCAAATGGATTCCATTGACGGAACGCGCCAGATCATCGTGTTCGCGTCGCCTGATGGTGGCACTGGAAGCGGCTGGTTCCTGGACGTCGGTCGCCTGATAAACCGCATCACGCGTCAACAGCAGGAACGATCCGAAGTCGAATTCGTCCCTGAGGTTATCGGCGTGCTCTCCGACTCACCGGCACGACAAAACGCCGCAGCGCGTCGCGCCCTCGAAGTTGAGTTTGGATCAGCCCGACTGGCGGGAGCATTTCCACAACGCACCACTTACGATCCGAATCATGAATTGCTGGACAATGTAGATAAGGAGAGTCCGTACAACTGGGTCTTCACCACCTCAGCATACGACGACGAGTCAGTTGCCGGGCAGGCCGCCGAACTGGCCGCTGTTATGGTGGAGCGCCATCCGCGTGCCTCACTGCTCAAGTCCAGCGATCAGCTTCGTTCCCCGCAATTCATCTCGGCACAAACGCGGGCCGTTCACGTCCTTCCCGTTCAACTCTATGAAAGGATTCAGTCTGAAGTATTTCTTCGCACTGTTGGACCAGAGGTCCTGCTGGATTTGGAAGCTTCGATCGAAGGCGGGTACTCGCTCAAGACTGTACGCAACGATCGCGCGCAAAGCTTGTTGCACGACTGGGCCAGATCTGAGCCGGCCAGCACGCCTTTGCAGTTGTTGCTGGCGGCGGCAAGCGACAGCTCACTGGCTCCGGGTTTCATGAGAGTCATGAAAGAAGGTTCGCCTCCTACCGCGGAATGGTTCGTGGACGCACTGGCGAACTCCATTAGTTTGCGCCTGCACGGGCACCGAGATGCCGATGATTCAGAGTGGCATCGCTATTGGATGCCAGGCGAAGCCATCGCCACGCTGCGTCTGTTATCAGCTCGTTTGGAGAAGATCGTGTTGCCGGAAATGCAGGCTATGGGTACACCGGCAGCGACTGTGGAGATTGTGGAGCGCGTAAAGGAGGTAGCAACCGCGGCAACTACTCAATTAGAAGCCTGGACCAACGAGCTCTGCGCTGCCTGCGAAAAGTCTCACCGGCTCCACAGCAATTCCAATCAAACGCACGATGAGAAACGCGTGCTGAGCGACCGGACTTATCTCGATCCGCTACCGGAGCCGGAGGTCGTTAATCGTTGGATCAAAGAAATATTCGAAACGTGGTTGCACACACAGGACGTTACCTCTGCTATTCGTGAGCGCCTCTTTTTTGCCGTCGTTCCAAAGCGCGAGACGGCGCGCCTGGTGCTCCGCTCTTATGTGGACCATCCACAGGAATTTGAAACCGCGGGAGCGGCGATCGACGCGCTCGAGCAGCAGGCGCGAGCGCTTACGTGCATCGCACCGGCAATTCGGATCAGCGGAGCGCTGGCAAAAGAGCCGCACCATCGGCGCATGGAACTTGCCAACGACATGGTCGATCTAACGGCAGCCCCAAGTGAAGTACTGGTCGTCGCTCCTCTTACGGAAGAAAGCGTCGAAGCGCAAACGGTGGATGAGTTCTGCAAGTCCGTACCGCAACCACTGAGTCACGGAAGACGCCGGGATCAACCAGGTAACGATCAAACGGCGCTGCGGCGGGTCGAGCTTACCAGGAAAGCGCTCGCGAACGGGATGAATAGTGTACAGGCCCACCACGTAACGATCGCCGAGCAGCAGGCGGAGCGGTTACGCCAGCGGGCCGAGAAGAAACATAAAATCGCGGTCTCTACTTTCCCGCCGGAGCTTCGCATAGCACTGTCGCATCCAGTTGCTTTCGCATCGTTTGTGCGTGCTTACAAAGCCGGACACATCGTTCTGCAAAAAGATGCGGCGGGCGCCGACCAGTGGAGTTTTTTCGACACCGGCGAGTTTCTCACCTCCGGTGCCGATCCCACGCTGGCGCAGGCTGCCGCCACTTATGCCTGGTATCTCCCTTCGCCTCCGGTGCAGTTCGAGAAGATCGGCGACGGCGGTTCTTTCACGAAACTCGCTCAATGGCAGAAGACTCGTTCATCCGCCGATGACGACACGTTGACCCTGATCGCAATAGACGCTTACGACGATGAAGAGGTTTTACGATGACGTGGATCATCCTGATGCTATTGACACTATTGGCAGTCTGGATCGGTGCAGGCTTGATCGTGCTTGCGCGCAATTCGCGCCAGGCTGGTAATGACTACCGCCGTCGCGTGGCTGGGCGCGTCTTCAGCGTCGGAGCGGAAGTCGAAGTGGAGCTCCGGCTCGTACCGCCGGCGAAAATGGAGTTGGCTGACGATCATGACGTGCTTCTCGTCATAGATCATTCCGGCAGCATGGGCAGTGCACCTGGTAGTCCACTGCGTGAAGCTGTACGCGCCGCTGAAAACTTTGTCCGGCGCTTGCCTGACAATATTCACACCGGAGTGATTGGATTCGATCACGAGGCCCGACTGCTGTCACCCATAACGGGCAATTCTCGACAATCTTTGCGCGCGATCGGCTCTCTCGGTCCCGGTGGCGGAACGGCAATACACGCATCCCTGGAGAGTAGTGCTGAGGCCTTGCGGACCGGCCGAACAGGTGTGAGGAAAACGATCATTCTGCTTTCTGATGGTTCGAGTGAACAGAAAGCTGCGGAAGCGGCCGTCAGCAAACTGAGACGGGAGATAGAAAGACTGACCATCATCTCTGTCGGTTTCGGACCTCATGTAAATGAATCGTTGCTCCGGTCAATTGCGAGTGATCCGAATAAGTATGTGCACATTACTAATGCGGATGAGCTTCACGGGCTCTTCGGTTTTCTTGCCTCTGCCATTAGTGGGCAAATGGCGATAGCAGGTCTCATCGACGAAGGCGCGCGCGCGCCACATCCGTTCCGGTTGGTGCGGACCGGAGGACTGTATCCGATCGGTGTTCAGTCTCCCGGGCCATTGCAAACGGAAGCGACTCGCATCATCTGGTCACTTCCGCTCATGAAGGAAGAGCCTGTTCCGCTCACTTACAACCTCATAGCCGAGTGTCCCGGCTGGCATAGAGTTGCAGCCGACGGTAATTCAACCTGGCGCATGCCTGATGGGACAAAAAACGAAATGCCAGGTCCGAGTGGTCCATACGTGCTGATCATGCCGCGCTGGCTCGGATGGACATGGCCTATACTCAATCCGCTTTTCTGGCTCCTGTTCGGCCGGTTCTGGCGCTGCCGAGCCAGAGCGATTGAGACTGTCGCGCTGCCGGAACCGGAACCATTGCCTGCGGCTGCAGTTCCCGCATTGCCGGCGGCGCCGAACGAAAGACCTTATCAGCCCAAGGTTCGTCCCGCGGTCGTTATCGGGTTAGGGGAAGTAGGTGAGTGGACGCTGTGCGGCTTAAAAGAGCGAATCCAGGATCGAAACGTAGATCCGGCGAGCGTGAATCTGCTCGCAGTTCACGTTACACACAAAGCGAATCGCCAACCGGCCAGAGTCGTCAACACGATGCTCGATTCCCACGAGCAGATCGACATTCATCAGGATTTGCGTCCGTATCTGGAAACACTGCGCAAAAACGGAACGCCGCCGATTCGACGTTGGGTGCCCTGGCGTCAATGGTTGGCAGAGACTCCACCTTTAACAACCCTTCGCACCGTCGCCGGTGACCGTCGCAAAGCACGCCTCGCAATTATCAATAGACCGGAACCGGTTGAAGCGAGCCTCGCACCGGGTTTGCAACGTGTTATTGAAACCGACGGCATAGTTATAGTTGTCGGTTCGATCGCCGATGCCGAATGCTCCGGATTGCTTGCGGAAATCGCTCATATTTGTGCTTCGCGTGGAGCAGGAGTCACGGCGATTTTCGCGCCCACTTCCTTTTTCGAAACTCCTGGCACGGCAGAACTGGCGCTGGCCCTGGAACTCGAGCGCATATCCCTGATGAGTGGTAGTCAGATCCTCTCCGATCGACGCGACCCGCCTGTGACCGCACGCCAGCTCTTCGATCGCATAATCGTAGTGGACCAGAAAGATGAAACAGCAGCCGAAGCATCTCGTCCAACCGTAGAACTTATATGGTCCATGCTGGCATATGAAGGAGTTTTAAAGAAGTTGCCGCTACTACGTCCCGAAGGCGGCGAAGCGATCTGCTGTCTTGCGGACATCCAGAGCCACAGAATACCCGCCGGCAGTCTCTGGGCCTGGGTACGCGAGCGCACGCTTGCGCTGGGTGTTAACGGTGAACGACTAAGACTGGTGGAACAAGATGGAAAACTGGTGTTGCCCGAAACAGATCGCGACTCTGTTAATAACGACGTCGATGCTTTCTGGTTGGGACAATACTGTACGCGCCCGCAAAGTTTATTGCTTAATCGGCTCCGACCATCAATGCGTGCCAATAACTCCGATATGGTCTCTACACTGTTGGCACTACAGGAGGTTGTTCCTTTTGATCTGCCTTACCACGAACAAGCCATCCATGCCCGTAACGAACGGCAGGTGTTCGCGGCTTATCTGGAAGAATGGTGCGAGCACATTCTCGCGCGAGAACGAGAAAAGAATAGTTGGGGCCTTCACACGCTAATGCCTGCTCTTTTGCGAGTAGCATCAGACATGCAGCTTGTCATCGGTGATATCAAACGACTTTCGGGCAATCCCGACTTCGCAAATCTGATTAGTTTTGCTACTGGCCTGTTGGTAGATTCACTGACGATCGTTTCCAACGCCCGGAACGATCTATCGCGCTGGATCGCCAGGCTGATTGGTCCAAGTCTTGAGCTGGCTGTGGACCCGCCTCCGGATGGAGTTGTTCCCCTCGCCTACGACATTGAGAACGAACGTCAACGCAGCGCAAAACTTCTCGTTTCACTGGAGGCTACGGAACAGGAACTCTTAGAAAAATGGTTCAAGGATTGGTCGGATGACTACGGCGATCTGATCCTGAACCAACTTAGTTTACGCGCGACAAGGGAAGCAGGCGGCCAGGAGGTCTCGATTAAACTTCAATATGCCGGCGAGGAGTTGAGCGCCGACTCAGACCTGGCCGGAGCATTGCGTACGACTCTCGATCGCTACCGGCACATTGTCTTCGGCTGGCCACTCGAACAGATGTTGAAAAGTGAAAAAACTGCGGACGCGAGCGCCTATTTTCGCGTCGGCAAACACTCGGCTACCGCGTATCCGCGAGTACAGGAGGTGGTTGATGAAGAAGATCCGTTTTTAGCCGCGGTGATACGAATTCGAGAGCGCAGTCTTAAACAGGCTCTGGGCGTGAACCCGCCACCAACGGGCGAGATCCCTTATGTCTGGCCGGAAGAAGCCAACGCCGCACGCATTGCGGAAAAAATTCGCAACCGGCTCAGGCGCGAACCACAACCCTTTTCTCCGACCCTGGTCCACCTGATGCGTGACACTCATAAGCTGCACGGTTTTATAAGTGACCTTGCGAACGGTCGAGTGTCCATGCGGGAAAGCAAGTACGTCCTGCAGCGTGATGGGGAAGAGTACGTGATTGGACCGATCGATGAGCAGTCCCAGGGTCTCGACACTTTCCAGAGCGTGGTGCAGCAAGTCGTTTCATATGAAGTCTCGTTAAACGGGCAATCAATCCCACCCTCTTCGTCCAATTCCTCGAGCTCCTTCGAGGAAACAATCAAGGCCGTTGAAAATCACTCGCTGGGTCGAATGGCTGTTAACTCACCAAATTGGAAGATGTGGCAGGACGTGATTCACGGATTGTGGCTGGAACACAACGGTGATTCGCATTGAGGTACAGCGTTGCCCATGCGAGTTGGTGTGATCGATGTTAACAGGTTGACGCGGGTCCGACGGACTTTCAGGTACCAATGGCGAATTTTCATCATCCTCACTTTTTCATTCCTGGCATTTGCGTGGTGGGGAATATTCAATCGCCTTGGGAGCGGCCAACAACTCGCCGGTAACGATCGTCTTCAACGGCAATTAGTGATACTGGCGTTGGTGCTGCTCCCGATTTTAGGAGTGGCGTTCTTTAAGAAAAATGGATTTGCTCGTCTCACGCTCGCCTTGGTTACATCCTTCAGTCTCTTTAACCTGCTTCCGCTTGCGATGGTGGGAGTAATCGTCCTGATCCCGCGGATACCCTGGTCAGATCCGAACATAATGTTCTTCGTCGTTCTGGGAGCCTTGGCCGCCCCGATCTTTTTCTGGGATTTTTTGATCGCTCATGGTTACGTTCTATTTCTCAGCGTAATGCCTTTCGGTCGTGGGAAAGCATTTCGGAACCAGGTGGCGTCGAGCCTTCTTTTGTGGTCCGGGCATTGGAAAAATCGCGACGATGAACCGGTAGTTGAATCCGGCGAGAGGCTGCATCCCAGCGCCGGTGCGCGTTATCGTTTAATCATTGGTGGTACGTGGATTATCGTCGCCATGGTCTGCCTGCTAACGGCTGGATTCTCAATGATCAACTCAGAGTTCATGCCTGCTCTTTTTAATCTCCAATTTGCGAGGGCCTGGCACATGGTTAGACACTTTCAGATTACGGAGCCTTCAGAAATTGTTACGGTAAGTGAAGCGATATTCCACCTTACCCCTGCGTTTCTCCTTGGGTTGCTGGGACTCGGCTGCTTCGCCGTGTTTGGATACTTTTTGAGCCAATGGCGACGCGAGAACACGTTAATATTTCGGCGTCCTATATTGCAGCACTTGACTTCATCCGATGTGTTGCTGCTGCGAACATTCAATGATGATGTTAAGGATGTTGGAAGAGGACAATCACCGTGGGCCTGGATGGTGTTCTTCAATGCAATGAGGTGGACCTATACCTTTGAAGAGTTGATCGTGAATCGTTTGAGCTATTTGGGAAAGGTGCGACTGTTAGATATCGACCCAAAAATCGAAGAGTTAACGGAAAACTGGTGGCTAAGAAAATTTTTGGAAAAGAAGTGGCTTAAATGGTCATTCGAAAAGGGTTGGTTTAAAAAGTTAGTCGCGTCGCAAAGACTGAAGAAGTTTCTGATCTCGATCCTCCCGGCATGGTGGTTCAAGTTACCATCACCGGGCGGGATCCGGTATTACGTTGACAAGCCTGAGGACAAAAGCGTCTGGCAAGAGCAGATTGTGAAGGCGATGGGTACCGCTCGCATGATCGTTGTCCTGCTCGGCACGACGGACAGTCTTGCATGGGAGATGGATCGGATTCAGGAGCACAACCTGTCCGAGAAGACTGTGTTTGTGATGCCTCCAATTCGCCTCAGGAAGAATTATCGGGCGCGGTGGCAACAATTCATCAAGTATTTGAACGACAATGGAATGTTTGATACAGGGCCGCTGAAAAAAGTGAAGCCTCAGCGCGTGCGTGCCGTTTGTGTACACCGTGACATTATGTTAGTCCTCACTGGCAAGAGGACGACGCAACTGTTCTACGAGGCCGCACTCGACATTGCCACGCTCTTCACCGTTGCGGATCCCGCGCAATCGCGACGCATGATTTACAAGTACCTTAACTGATAAGCGCAAAGTCGACTGCTAAAACAAATCGTTGTACTGCGAGACAGACGACTTCCCCAGGTAAAGGGGTGGCGCCGATTCTTGAACGTTATCAGCAGCGTCGTCAACCAATTGCACGAGCTTCTCAATTTGGCAACAGACCTCGATGCTTCAGAACGCCGAATTTCTCACGGGCCTGATGAACGAATACTTTGAGGCTTGGCTTCCGCTCTGGAAGGATTCAAAATGGAGACTCTCAATCGCTAGAAGGAAAGTTGCGGATGGACAAGATTCTTTCTGGTCTTTATTACCCGTTCTCACGGCCAATCGACATAGCTTCGTTGAAGCAAATGCTGCTGGTCTTCGAAAATGTGGTTTTCCTCGACCCTGTTGATGATGACTCGTGGCGCGCGAAGCTTTTTCAGGAGTTGGAAACACAGGAAGACAAGCGGTTTGCTAAATATCAACAGGTCCATGAAGAGTTGACACTGTTGTTCCAGGCAGGGGCAGCACGACGTGTGGATCCGACCGAGGTTACATCTCTGGAGAGTCCTCTAACGACGGCAGCGGCGCTCAGTGATCTGCTTGACCAGCAATGGAGTACCATCGCATCAAATCCCCAGGCGTTCAGCATGCCACACAGGCGACTTGGGCCAGTTCGGGAAGCAACCTGGCAAATCTTTCTACCGAAAATGCCGCTGTCATTTGTCAATGCTCTTCAATCTCAGGAGACCTTTCGGAAGCACCTCATTCACGAAGGTGATATCTATGCTTCCTGGACAGTCTCGTACGAAGCGGGATCCGCAGTATCCATCAGTGTTCATCTCGCCGCGGCAGAGGAGCTAAACCTCGCCCCAATCACAGACAGTGCAATGCATCACCAGCTCTTAATACGAAAGCTTATCCGCCAAAGAGCGTACCCGGATCAACGCTCTCGCCCAGTCGATGACGAAATCGTCAGACAGTTAGCACACTCGACAGCGACTGCGATTATTGACGTTCTACTACCGAAGTCCCTCCTTGACCAGATCCGGATTGAAGAGATCTTGCACTTTCGCGAGCAAACGCGTGCACTTCGCCAACAAGCAATTACGGAGATAGGGAATCGACTTAGTGTTCTCAGTAGAATCCCTGACGTGGAGGATCTTCTTGTCGCTAGCCGTGAAATACAGCAATCGATCCGTAGCGATCTACGGATGTACCGTGCGGAAGTTGCTGCAACCAGAGATCGACTCTGGCCTACCTTGGTGACCGCTCTAAGTGCAAATCTAGCTGGCGGAAGTGTTGCGGCAGTCGCAATGAATTATATCGGTGGGCCTGGTTATGCGTTGGCTGCATCAGTAGTGGCCGGCTCTCTGGCTCTCTTGAAAGGCGCGCTTGATTTACGGGCAGAGCGAAAAAAGGCTGAGGCTTCTCATTCGCCAGCAATAACTTACCTCGCACGTGTTACTGGGCTACACGGAAGGTGACGCATTACTCCATTCCAGCAAAAGCTTGGCTGGACACGACGGAAATCCAGGCGAGTCGCGGTAGTGAGGCGGAGATCGTGAAAGCGCAATCTGTAAGCTTCGCTTCATTCACAGCTCGTGAATGCGAATAATCGATCTCGACGAGCTGCTCGTTAGTCATCGGACTGAGAAAGACATAGGTGCCTGGAACTTTCTAAAAACCGTCACGAAAAACTGCGTCGACTTCGTAAGGTCCGCTGACTCTCAAGTGCTACGTTTGTCCTGACGCCGGTTCGGCAGAGCATGAATTCTCTTGGGCAGGTTCGTTCGATCCAATTCAAGACCCAACCGATCATGGGCTACGTCCGCAATTTCGGCCACTCGCTCAGTCATTCCAAGAACAAACAAAACACTAGCATAACCGCCGAGCGCGACCCGCGCATCGCCTCTCTCCACCCGGTACAACAAGGGACGGCTGATCTTTGCTTTCTCCGCCATAGCCGTTGTAGAAATACCACGGCGACGGCGCGCCTCATTGATATCGGAGCCGAGTTTCTTAAGCGCCTTTCTTACTGCTTGGGGCAAATCGGTTGACGACCGAGAGCGCATAATGCTACATATATATTACACTAATTGAGATACTGTAATATACATATAACAGCAGGAGCAATCCAAGAATTTCCCGATGTCACCATCTCAACATGGTTGAGATCACAGATGCAATGGCAGCAGTAAGGAACGAAGAGTGACCTCACTAACGTTAAATCATAGGCGTACCACCAGCAGCCATTCGTCAGGTAGGCTCTTCGAGTTGCCGATAGCTGAACCTGTGGAATCGCCCGAAGTGGCGTTTCTTCAGCCGACTTGCGTGTATGATGCGTTCTGGCGATTTGCTGCTGAACGGCAGAGAATTTTCTGCAATCGACAAGCACGATCGTTGCCACCTTGGACCACCGATCCTATTCTCAGTTCTTTCAAGTTTACGAATGTCTACCGCGCCTCCGATCGAGTTAGTCAATTCCTGATACGCAATGTGATTTACGCCAGCAGTAACGATCCAGGGGAAGTAATCTTTAGAGTCTTGCTCTTCAAGCTCTTCAACAAGATTGAGACCTGGCAACTACTGGAGCAGGAGCTTGGTCCAATTACCACTGCGAATTTCCGCGTCGAAAAATTCGCGTGTGTTTTGAACAAAGCCCTTGAGGCTGGTGCGCGCATCTACTCTGGCGCCTATATCATGCCGGCAGGCGCTAAGACCTTTAAGAGCACGCGTAAACACGAAGCCCACCTGCAACTCCTGGACTTTATGCTGAAGGATAAATTGTCGAAGAAGATTATCTCCGCTAAGAGTCTGGAACAGGTCTTTCAGATCCTGCGTTCGTATCCGCTCGTTGGTGATTTCCTCGCGTTCCAGTACGCGATTGACATCAATTACAGCGAGGTCACGAATTTTTCGGAATCTGAGTTTGTGGCGGCTGGTCCCGGCGCGAAAAGTGGACTTTGCAAATGCTTCGCAAATTTAGCCGGGCTTTCTTCTGAAAATGTCATTCGGCTCGTTACCGAACTTCAAGAAGTAGAGTTCAGTCGGCGTAGTATCGAGTTCAAGTGGCTGGGTGGTCGGCGCTTGCAACTCATCGACATCCAGAACGTGTTTTGTGAAATCGACAAATACGCTCGCGTTCGCTTTCCTGACACAATTGGGCTCGCCAATCGCGCCAAAATAAAGCAGTGGTTCCGGCCCAATCCCACCCCGATTAGCCAATGGTACCCGCCAAAATGGGGAATTAACGAGAATCTCTAATTGCCGTACCGTTCAAAAACCCTAATGAAAATGCCACGCTCTAATTGTTTGACAATCGAACATTGCAAGCGTATAGTGTTAGATATTCTGACACTGGCAGGAGCGGAACATGGCTTTCCCAAAGATAGAATTAAATGATCGGCTGAGGAAGTGGTGGCAGAAAAGGGTAGCATCGCCGCTGCGCCGAAGAGTGCCCGATCCCCGCAAGACCGGGGGGACGGTCTTCGATATTCAGCCCGAGGTCTCGTCGCAGGAGGTGGTCAGTATCCTGACGGCGATTGAACCCCTGCTGGGCTTCACTCTGGATACCGGCAAGATCATTAAGCGGGGCGGCTATCGCAACGTTGATGAATTTGTAGCCCATGTTCTCCCCCAGTTGGAGTTGATATACCTGCGATATCAAACGGCAATTACACGCAGTGCGAAACCAGTCCAAGGAGCCAGCGCAAATGCCAGTAAGTAAGAATCTCGAAAACGAAACTCAGGAACGCACTCGTCTTGCAGAAAGACTACGTCAAGCACGGGAGTACTTGGCTCTGTCCCAGGACGAAGTCGCCAAAATATTGGGTATACCGCGGGCCGCTATCTCCTTGATTGAATCTGGTCAGCGCCGGGTTGAGGCTCTTGAGCTTCAGAAGTTAGCGGACATTTACGAGCGTCCAGTTGGCTATTTTACCGGCGAGCGGCAAGCACAGGATCTGCCGGAGGAAGTCGCGCATCTAGCACGCACCGCAAGCAATCTCTCGTCCCGTGATCGCGAAGAACTCACTCGCTTTGCCGAATTCCTTCAGTCGAAGAGCGCGAAGGAGACCTGATCCATGAATCGTCGCGAAATGCTGCTGGAGGCGGTCGCTGCCGCTTCCCGACTTCATCGGGAGCTAGGTAGCGAAGAGATCGTCAACCGTGTTGGCGGCGGTGTAGACGTCTTCGGCGCGATTACCGGACGGGAAGTCTCGCTAGTGTTTCGGCCGCTGGATGGATTGCTAGGGGCTTTCTTGCCACATCCAGTTCCGGGAATCGTCGTCACCACCGAGCGAGGGCTCGCGGTACAGCGCTTTACGGCCGCTCACGAATTCGGGCACTTTGAGCTGCAACATCCCATCAGTGTTGATGCCGACGAGATCTTGGTGCGGCAGCCTTATGGCTCCGCAGCTTACGACAATCGCGAAGCGGCGGCGGACGCTTTTGCCGCAAATTTTCTTATGCCCGATTGGTTGCTGGAAAGCCACGCGATTCGCCAGGGTTGGACTGCCGAAAGCTTTGACGATCCGCGCGCGATCTATCAGTTGTCTCTGCGGATAGGTACCAGTTACGAAGCAACCTGCCGGACCTTGGCCCGGCAAAATGCAATCGATGCCGGCATGCTCAAGCGGCACTTAGGGGTGCCACCCAAACGGATCAAGCAGGGGCTGTTGGGCGCACATCAATTGGACAACTGGACACCCGATGTTTGGGTGCTCAGTGAGCGTGATCGCGGGACGTTGATTCAGGGTGGACCAAATGATGTCTTTCTGATTCATCTCAAGGAGAACAGCGGCGCGGGCTACCTTTGGAACTTCGACCAACTGGAACGGTCGGGTTTCGTAGTTCTGTCAGACAAGAGACAAATCGCGGACACCGGCGACCAGTTGGGTGGTCCGGTCGAGCGCATATTGATAGCAGCCGCGCAGTCACCGGTGGAAGGGCAACTCAAGCTTGAACATGCGCGACCGTGGGATCGATCCGCTGTCGCCGATCATTTCACTTTGAACTATCAGCTCTTTGGCAAAGAAAGCGGCGGATGGCCTCGCGTCGAAAAAGCAAGAAGGATGGCGACCGCCGCATAATGACTCCAGACGTGACTGTCGACCTGCGGAACCAGTTTGGATCGGTTCGTGATCAGGGTCAGCGACCGACCTGCATGGCTTTCGCCGCAAGCGATGCGCATTCCTTTGCGCGTGAGAGCCTCGATGCGCTGTCAGCGGAATACGCTTTCTATCACGCTGTGCGCCGGCAATTAACTCCAGACCGCACGAAGGGCGTTTCGTTTTCAGCCATGGTCGATACCATCGCTACGGATGGCCAACCGCTGGAAAGTCGTTGGCCGTACTTGATTGATCTTCAGCCCAACGATCCTTGGACGCCACCAGCATCACCGGGAACCCTGTATCGCCGCAATACCACAACTATCGCCAACGCTTTAATGGAAATCGTTGATACCTTGCGGGCCGGTAGTCCAGTAGTCATTGGCATGGAGATTGGTAATTCCTTCTACTATTTGAGGGCAGGCGATGTGCTACCGGCAGCAAACGAGGCCGTGGCGGGCAGGCACGCAGTAATTGCAGTCGGCCTCGGAGATCTGAATAGTGCCCATTGTCTGCTGCTGCGCAACAGCTGGGGAACTGGCTGGGGAGATCTTGGTCACGGCTGGATTCACGAAGATTATCTCGCGCCACGATTATTAATCGCCGGCATAATGAAGTAACCATATGGAAACACTTATACACCCAATACATGCTGAAAGCTGCACGAAGGCGTGGCTGCAAGCAGTTGAATACCTCTTGGTCCAACCGGATCGGGAAGCCTACAACCTGATCCTCGGAATTAATTCGCCGCGGGAAATGGCCCCAGTGGACTTCGCCATCTTTGATCTGGTGGACGGATTTCTGCGAGAAACCAAGCAGTTGCCTATCACCACTGTCGCCGGCACTATCTTTCCCGCCAACCACTATTTGCGGAATCAAGCCGCAGGCGTCTATGAAGAGTTTCCGGAAGAGATTTCCAAATTGCCGAAGACCTCCTGGGGAACATATGCGATGAGGCTACTGAGGAAGGAAGGAAAAAACGGAACGTTCAATCCCCTGGAGCAGCTCGTTGAGAAGATAAAGAAGCTGCGCTCCCGGAATCGATCCGCATATGAAATCAATTTCGTTGATGAGGAGCTTGAGGAAATTTTCGAGGTTCCAATTTATAACGCAAAGGACGATTACAAACTACACATACCCCAGCCTTGCTTGAGTCACTTGACTTTCAAGCTCTACCGCGGCGAGTCGTTGCGGCTAACGGTGCTATACCGTTCCCATTATTACGTTACCAAGGCTCTCGGTAACCTGCTTGGTCTGGCCCAACTGCAGTCCTTTGTCGCCGCCGAAACAGGTCTCGAAGTTGGACCCTTGGTCTCACTCTACTCATGCCCGGATCGACACTGGGAAGGGAGTGACTCTTCAGAGAGTAGAACGATTAATTGCTGCTTGCCGAGACGCCGTGCGCACTGACGAGGTGGCAGAATGAAAGAGATGGCTCTTGAGATGGATACCGAGTACATGTACATGACTCAGTATCAAGAATTCACCCGCCACACTGACCAGAACAAAAAGACTGGCTACGCCGGCCTGATGCTTCCCTTACTCGGCCTCTACGGTGAAGTTGGCAGCCTGTTAAGTGAACTCAAAAAGAAACAACGAGATGCCGACTCTTATATTGGCTACGCGCAGTCGGTGATGGAAGAGCTCGGCGACGTGATGTGGTACTTCGCTAACATTGCGGATCGCGCAGGTCTAAGCGTTAACATCTTAGCACAACGTATGTTTCGTGAACTTGACGATTGGGATGTCGTTGAGGAGTATCAGTTTGGAACCTTCGGCGACATCCAATCCAAGCGGGAGCATGTAGGCCCACTAAGTGGCGAAAAGTTCGAGCAGGGTGCGATCAATCTGGCCGCCAAGGTCGGGCGGCTCATTGATGACGTCTCGTTGGGGCGGATCGAGGGAAATCGTGACGTGCTCTCGTCACACTTGGTCGAGATCTTTCGCGCCATCATTCAGGCCGCCGATGATGCCGACGTCGACTTCGAAGACGCCGTACGCCGAAATGTCACCAAGGTAACAAGTCGTTGGCCGATTGAACGTGTTTACGTTCCGCTCTTTGACGATGACTTCGATGTTGACGAACAGCTTCTGCGTCAATTTGAAATGGTGATTGAAGAGAAAGTCATCGACGGCAAAGCTTTTGTGATTCAGAAATGCAACGGCATCAAAATCGGCGATCGCCTTACCGATAACATCGCAGAAGAGGACGACTATCGATTCCACGACGCTTTTCATCTGGCCTACGTTGCCATACTTGGTTGGTCCCCAGTTACTCGCGACCTCTTTAAGCTAAAACGCAAGAGTCAACCGAAGATTGACGAGAATGAGGATGGCGCGCGAGCTATGCTGATCGAGGAGGGCGTCACCACGTGGGTCTTCAATCATGCACTCAGCTTGAATCACTTCGCAAACATTCCCTCTGTGGACTATCACTTACTCAAGGCAGTTAAGGAACTGGTTCAGGGATATGAAGTGGAAGCATGTCCTTTATGGATGTGGGAAGAAGCAATCCTGAAAGGGTTCGAAGTGTTTCGCTTTCTTCAGCAGCACCGAAAGGGTCGCGTATCTATTGATATGCGACGCCGCAGCATTATAGTCAGTGCGGTCTAAGCCTCTCCCGGCGCTTGTTCTTCGAAGATCACCTGAGCCACCGCATATTCGGCAACATGGGAGAGTGAGACCCATGACCTGGTAATCCCGAGTCTCGCAGCAAGCGTGGCCGCGTTTCCGGTCAGTCGCAAGACAGGTTGGCCAGATGCTTCGTTGCCGACCTCAAAATCGCGCCAGTCGACACCATCCCATCCGGTCCCCAAAGCCTTCATTGCCGCTTCCTTGACGGCGAACTTACCGGCGTACGTTTCCATCGCGTTGGCAGAAGCATCGCAGTAGGCAATCTCGTCGGATGTAAAAACGCGCGTGAGGTAGTCATCTCCTGATTTGGCGACGATGGCGGCAAAGTCCTTGACATCGTGAATGTCAATTCCGATTCCACGAATCATTTTGAAGTATGTGCTAGAAGCGGCGCCGATAGCTAATTCATTCATCCCACAAACTCGGACTGTCAACCCGAGACGATTCGCTGGATACCTTTGCGCAGCCGATCTTGCAGCAACTCGACTGTGGCTTGACGCTCATTCGCAGCCTCTGGCGTCAGCCGCTTGCTGTCACTGCCTCCCTGTATGAGCGTTATGGCGGCCAAATAGTTCAACATTAGAATCAGCGTCGGAACCAAATTGTCGGAGAATTGTTCGACGACGCCTCGAGCATAAACTTGCGAGGTGGGGCTATATCGCTCAATGGCGTCGTCCGGAAACGTTTGGCGCGCACGCTCTTCATAAACCTGCGCCGCTTGCTTGACGAGTTCAGTTGGTATTTCGAGCCTATCAATTTCGGGACTTTGGGGCGCGCCTTTTTCATCGCGGTTCAAGATGTCCGCCACCAGCGCCGCAATGCCTGATCCTACTGCTTCGGGAGAGTAGCTGAAGACAATTGGGCCATAGTCGGTCGCCACCTCTACCGTGACGATCCCAGTCGCATTATCAGCGACAATTCTCAAATCTTGGTGGTGGTTATTTATAGTCATTCTTGATGATACAGTCTGCCACGCCGAACCCAATAGCGCAATAAATGTAAGTCCTTTCACGCGGATGCGTTGTAGCAAGAATCGTTCACTGTTTCCAGCGTGAATGTCCGACAAAACTGCGATGAATGCAGAGATGAAAGGTGTGTCGGCCTGGGCCGTGGGAGGAAGTTCCACGGTCTGCTCGCCACCAAATACTCAACTGGTTTCTTGATTTTCGTGGGCGTATCCTGCATGGAAGTGGCGACGAGTGAAATCGAATCGTCGCGACTGTATGTTTTATTGCCTGCGGACTGCAAGTGGATATTCAGCCAGGGTGGTTCGTTGTCCATCCTCCTCTACGGCTTCAATCTTAACGAAGTAATCTCTGTCTTTGAAAATCGCAGCCGGCACTTGCAAAGTCAGCCGTTTGAGTTCCGAGCGTGGCTTTGGCAACGTGGCACTCCACACTTCTTCGCCACTCACGCGTTGGAGCGATGCCCGGTAACGTTCCGTATCGTCTTTTTTCAAATAGGCAATGAGGTGCACCATTTTTTGACCTTTGATAATCAATTCTGATCCCTCTGAGCCACTACGTAATGTCGACGACAACACAAAGGCAACAAAGGAGGGTTGTCCACTCGAATTGTTGGCGGTGCGAGCCTCCAGGGCGCGCAATTCTTCCTCTCTTTTGCGCAGCAACTCCTCATTACGATTCAGTTCTTGCTGCTGCTGTTCCAAAGTCGCTCGCTCCTGAGCCGCATGCTGATTATTTACCTTCAACAGCCGTAACTCTTCTTCCTTTTGGCGCAGTGCTGCTTCGGCTGCTGCGTTTCGTTTATTCAGTTGGACTCTGTCAAAAACCAACCATAGCAAACCTATCGAAGTCACTAACAATAGCGACGCGAGTGCATACTGTAGAACTGGCTTGGGCGGACTGAACAAAGACCTGAGCCATCCCCACTTGTCGCCAGATGGAAGTGGTTTACGTTTGCTATAAGACGTTACTAAGTCGATATACTGCTTTGAGCTTGCAACCGCTTTTCGCCTTCGATCAGTGATTAAATATTTTTTCTCAAACGCCTTGCGCTCTGAGTCTGTTAGTTGATTGAGGACATACAAATCGATAAGCCTGTTTTCGATGAAGGTGAGCCGATCAAATAGGTCATCGCCGGAAAAGAGACTCTCTTCCATGCGGGTTTGTTCGGTCTCAGGGCTATCGCCCAGGAGATAGTCGATTATTTCCTGGTCAGTAGGCTCCATCACTTAGTTCGCTCCACCCCATACATAGTTTGAAAATGGCAACATTTGTTTCTATGCCGCCCTATTTCGTAAGTGAGATTTAATACATCTTTCTAGTTTTTTACGAATCTGAAACGCACGCAGAGTCACCGCATTTCGGGAAACTCCGAGTTTTTCCGTGAGTGACTTCCGTTTATCGATTTTCGCCCTTCCCGAATCATCATAGTAAGTCAGGATAAACCGGCGATTCTCAATTGACAGTTTATCCATGCACTCATCAAACGTTACCGTCAGGATGTGCAGTTCGTCAGTATCGTCAGGCGGGTTGAACGGGCTGCTGAAGCGGATCAATTCCTGCAGGACAGAATCCATGCGTCGCACCGCCACAAGAGTTTCTAAAAAAACGATCCGAGCGACTCCATAGCAGTAGCGCATTACATCATCGATGTGTATGCCTTCGTCGCACCTCTTGATAACTCGAGTTATGGTCTCGTCCGCGAGATCCTCCGCTTCGTAGCGCTTGCGGCACTCAAAATAAAATATGAGCCGCCTGCGAATGTTCTCGTACTTTTCTCCTGCGGCCTCTCTATCATCATCGAGTAAAAGGAGGAACTTGTCCCATGCCTCACGGGTCGGAACCCAGTCACTCATGGTTGATGCACTCCTCCAACATGAGCTCCCGAATTCCCTGGTTTGCCTTTCATCTGTTCAAAATGCGGATCACCGTACGTGACGAAGGCTGCCCAGCCGTATGGGGATTCATTACGATTCTTGTTCCACATCTCAAGCTGTGCCGCACGTAAAGCAGCGACCGGGCTCAGTTGGTCGATTAAAAGCTTTCGGTAAAAAGTATTCATCAACTGCGCAGTTGACGAATCAGCGACCTCCCACAAGCTCGCCACCACGCGACGTGCCCCGGCATAAATAAACGCACGCGATAAACTCGCAAAGCCTTCGCCTTTCATCTCCTTGCCAACACCAGTTCCACACGCGCTTAACACTGCCAGCTCGACTGGAATCTTGAGGTTGTAAATCTCATGCATTTGCAATAGGCCTGCCTGCGGCCGGTGTTGGTCGTCGTAGAGCGACAGCAAGAGGCCGGATAGCTCCGGAGAGTCGTAATCGATGATTCCATGAGTCGCAAAGTGGACGATGCGATACTGCGAGAATCTCCCTGGTCCAGTCACAAACTCACGATTGGCGCTAAAATCAACGATCTTGTCTCCCTTTCCGGGCGGTACAACCGACAGAATCGAGTCAGCTTCGCGGAGACTGAAAATCAATCGCGGCACGCGGCCGTCCTTGAATGCTCGCCTTACCAGATCAGGCATTTTCGTCGACGAGCTATTTGCTAAACGGACGCTGCTAAAGCGACCGTCGTCGGCGTTATAAACCGGATCCGCGATCACGGCCACAGTCTTAACCGGCTTCGGCTCTTCACCTTTAGGCCTTTCGTTCTTTAGCTGAGCCAGCACTGACATCGACGGCGGTGTTTCGATCTCATGATACTTCAGCAAAGGAACCATGCCGGATCGCGTAGTTTCGCCTGTCGCGTCTGCTCGCCGTGCTGTTACTGGAAGAGCGTTGAAAGGTACATATTGCAACTTGCCGGAAGTCACGATCAGC
>DASVGE010000259.1:0-15321 GCA_036379695.1 Pyrinomonadaceae bacterium
GAACGAGATTTGAGCCGGTCGCCTCTGTTCCAGGTGATGTTTGTCCTCCGCAATACGCCAACGGCGGTGCTGGAACTACCGGGTATCCAATTGGGCGTGCTCAACGCAGAGAGTGGTTCGGCAAAGTTTGACCTGATGCTCTCGATGGCGGAAGTCACGGACGGTCTGGTGGGCTGGTTCGAATACAACACTGACTTGTTCGAGACGGCGACAATACAACGCATGTTCGGGCACTTTGAGACGCTCCTCGAAGCCATCGTGGCTGACACCGGGCAAGCGGTCTCTGAGATGCCTCTGCTGACAGCCGCGGAGCAACGGCGATTGTTGGTTGAATGGAATGACAACGGCACCGGATATACAGGCGACGCATGCATTCACGATCGATTTGAAGCTCAGGCGCGACGTGCACCCGATGCGACGGCGGTGGTGTTTGGTGAGGAAGAGATTAGTTATGGCGAGTTGAACCAGCGCGCGAATCAACTGGCGCATCACCTGCAATCTCTCGGCGTCGGACCCGAAACGCTGGTCGGCATCTGCGTCGAACGTTCGGTGGAGATGATCGTCGGCTTGTTCGGCATTCTCAAAGCCGGCGGCGCGTATGTTCCGCTCGATCCGTTTTATCCCGCACAGCGACTCGCACTGATGCTCGAAGATTCACAGGCGCTGGTCCTGCTGACGCAGCAACGTCTGAACGGCGCACTTGGCGCGCACGACGCGAAGGTCGTCAATATCGATAGTGACTGGGACGTCATCGCTCGCAACAGCGCTGGTAATCCGCTGAGCGATGTGCACCCGAGCAACACGGGTTATGTGATCTACACCTCCGGCTCGACCGGCCGTCCCAAAGGTGTCGTGATCGAGCATCGCAGCACAGTGGCAATGATCGATTGGGCCACGGGGGTGTTCACTGCGGACGAACTCTCCTCTGTACTAGCTTCAACTTCCATCTGTTTCGACATTTCGACGTTTGAGTTGTTTGTGACGCTCAGTGTGGGCGGCCAAATCGTGCTGACGGAAAACGCGCTGCACCTGCGCTCGCTGCCCGACGACGTCGATATCAGCTTGATTAACACGGTGCCCTCGGCGATGGCCGAGTTGGTGAGAATGGGTGCGCTGCCCGGCTCAGTGCGCACCGTCAACCTGGCAGGAGAGCCGCTCCAGAACAGGCTCGCACAGGAGATTTACGAAAATGAAAACATCAAGCACGTCTACAATCTCTACGGCCCGACAGAGGACACAACTTACTCGACTTTCGCGCTTGTTAAGAAAGATGCGCAGCAAGCGCCGCCAATCGGCCGCCCACTCGCAAACTCCCAGGCATACATCCTCGACCAGCGGATGCAGCCAGTGCCCGTTGGTGTAGCAGGTGAACTCTTCCTTGGCGGGGCTGGAGTCACGCGCGGCTATTTGCGGCGACCGGAGCTGACGGCTGAGCGGTACATTCCGGATCCGTTTAGCGAAGAGCCCGGAGCGCGGCTCTATAGAACTGGTGATCTGACGCGCTACCTGTCCGACGGAACGATCGAGTACCTGGGACGCATGGATCATCAGGTCAAGATCCGCGGCTTCCGTATCGAACTCGGTGAGATTCAGACCGCGTTAGCCGAACATGCCGCCATCCAGGATTGCGCGGTGCTGGCCCGTGAAGATCAACCCGGCGACAAGCGGCTCGTTGCTTACGTCGTTTTCAAAAGCGATTCATCTATCGCTATCGCTGAGTTGCGCGACTCATTGAAAGAGCGGTTGCCGGATTATATGGTGCCTTCGCACTTCGTCGTGCTCGACGAGCTACCACTGACTCCGAACGGCAAACTGAATCGACGCGCCCTGCCGGCGCCGGTCGCTTCCCGCGATTCGCTGGCCCAAACATTTACAGCACCCCGCTCACCACTGGAAGAACTGCTCGCTTCGATCTTCAGTGACCTGCTCGCAGTGGAGCGGGTGGGGATTGATGACAACTTCTTCGAACTTGGTGGACATTCGCTGCTCGCGACGCAGTTGATCTCGCGGATCAGAGCCGCGTTCCAGGTTGAGTTGCCGTTACGCACTGTTTTCGAGAGTGCGACCGTGGCTGCGTTGAGCGCCCGAATCGAGCAGGAGAAGCAGTCGGGCGCAGAGAGTTTGCGGCAGTTAGAGAGAGTCGTACGCACTGGAGCAATCCCGCTCTCATTTGCACAGCAGCGCCTGTGGTTTCTGCATCAACTGGAGCCAGCGAGCGCTGTGTACAACATGCCCGCGGCGGTCCGGCTGAGCGGATCATTGAACAGCGCAGCGTTGGAAGCAACATTGACGGAAATCGTGAGACGCCACGAATCGTTGCGCACCACATTCACTTATGCCGGCGAGCAGCCCTGCCAGGTCATACGTGAGGCCGAGAGCTGGTCCCTCTCGGTGATTGATGTGAGCGCGTTGGCGGAGCGCGAACGTGGTGCGGAAGTCGAACGATTAGCGGAAGAGGAAGCGCGCCGACCGTTTGACTTGCAGGTCGGTCCATTGCTGCGAACAACGCTCGTCAAAGTCGCTGAAGCGGAACATGTGCTGTTGTGGACGATGCATCACATCATCAGCGACGGCTGGTCGATGGGTGTGCTGCTGCGCGAAGTAGCCGCGATCTATGAAGCATATGTACGAGGCGCTGCATCGCCCCTGCCGGAGTTACCGATTCAATACGCGGATTATGCAGTCTGGCAAAGAGAGGCGCTCAACAGTGAAGTTGTAGAACGACAACTCGCTTACTGGCGCAAGCAGTTGAGTGGAGAGTTGCCGGTATTGGAGTTGCCGACTGATTACGTGCGACCCGCCGTGCAAACCTTCAGTGGAGCGGTAGAGCAGACAGAGTTAAGCAGCGGACTGAGCAATGGATTACGTGAGCTGAGCCGGCGCGAGGGAGCAACGCTGTACATGGTCCTGCTCGCCGCGTTCAAGGTGTTGCTCTCGCGATACACGGGACAGGAAGAGATCATCGTCGGATCGCCGATCGCCGGCCGGAATCGAGTCGAAACAGAAGGTTTGATCGGGTTCTTCCTGAACACCCTCGTACTGCGCACAGACCTTTCCGGCGAACCAACTTTCCAACGACTCCTGGCGCGCGTCAACGAAGTGACGATCGGCGCATACACACACCAGGACGTGCCGTTTGAAAAGCTGTTGGAAGAGCTCAATCCTGAACGCCGCCGGGACAATACCCCTGTCTTTCAGGTGCTCTTCAACATGCTCAACTTCCCGTCGAGCGAGATCTCTCTGCCGGGGCTGAAAATCGAAAGCCAGACGGCGCTCGAGTCGGGATCGAAATTCGACTTGACGTTGTATGTCCACGAGGAAGAAAACATCCGGTTCACGCTCGTCTATAACCCGGACCTCTTCAAACCCGAACGCATGGTCGAGATGTTGGACCAGTTCCGACATGTGCTGGCGCAAGTGTCCGGCAATCCTTCGATCGAGATAAAGCGCCTGTCTCTCGTCACGCCACGTGCGGCAAAACTTTTGCCACAGCCAACGCAACCCATCCATTCGCGATGGCACGGAGCAGTGCATCAACTGTTTGCCGAGCACGCTCGGAGATCACCAGATCGTATTGCCGTGATCGACAAACAGGAGACCTGGACTTACGGTCAACTCGAAGAGCGCAGCAATCAACTCGCCAACTACCTGATTGCGTGGGGTATTCAGCGCCAGGATGTGGTGGCCATCTACGCGCACCGGAGCGCCACGCTCGTGTGGGCCATTTACGGAGTTCTCAAAGCCGGAGGGACGTTCCTGATTCTCGATCCGGCTTATCCCGAGCTGCGTCTGATCAACTATCTAAAGGATGCAAACACGCGCTATTGGCTGCAACTCGAAGAAGCAGGCGCGTTGCCGTCAGACCTCAAAGATTTTGTCGAAAGGCTTTCGTGTTGCGCGCACATGACGCTTCAGTCGCGCGCCGCGAGCGAAGCACAGAGCTTCTTGTTGAGTTCTTCGATTGGAGACACGGGCGTCGCAGTCGGAACCGGCGACACGCTGTCGCAATACCCGGTGAATGATCCTTCAGTCGAAGTTGGACCAGACGACATCGCCTGCATCACCTTCACTTCCGGTTCGACCGGCAGGCCGAAGGGCGTGCTCGGCAAGCATCTATCTCTGACGCTCTTCGCAAGCTGGGCCCAGCCAAAGTTTGGCATCGACGAGCACGACCGCTTCAGCATGTTATCCGGAATCGGGCACGATCCGTTGCAACGCGACATCTTCACGCCGCTGCAACTGGGTGCGAGTCTCAGCATTCCCGACCCGAAAAAAATCGGCACGCACGGTTGGCTTGCGCGCTGGATGAAACAGGAAGGCATCACTGTCACTAACCTGACTCCGGCGATGGGCCAATTGGTCAGCGAGTCAGCCGGCGACGACGAATTGTCATCACTTCGTTATGCTTTCTTCGTCGGCGAAATGCTGACGCGCCACGACGTCGCCAAACTGAAGAAACTCGCGCCCTCAGTTGCAAGCATAAATCTATACGGAACTACTGAAACTCAGAGAGCCGTCAGCTTTTATGCGCAAGAGCCTGCGAAAGAGACGTTGCCGGTTGGACGTGGAATTGACGGAGTGCAATTGCTTGTCTTGAACGTGGCGCAGGGCCTGGCCGGAATCGGAGAGCTTGGCGAGATATATTTCCGTAGCCCATATCTCGCACGCGGCTATCACGAAGACGACGAACTGACGCGCCAGCGTTTCATTACGAATCCGTTTACGGGTCTTCAGGATGATCGTCTTTATAAGAGCGGAGATGTCGGGCGCTACCTTCCCGATGGCAACGTTGAAATGCTCGGACGCATGGACGACCAGGTCCAGATCCGTGGTTTCCGCGTCGAACTCGGCGAGATTCGCGCGAGCATCGCAGCACATCCCGCCATCAAGGATTGCGCGATACTGACCCGAGAAGATCGTCTCGTTGCGTATTTAGTGTTCAAAACCGGTGCCTCCGCCAACAACGCGGAGTTGCGCGGTCTATTGAAAAAACGCTTGCCGGATTACATGGTGCCTTCGCACTTCGTCGTTCTCGATGAACTGCCGCTCACACCGAACGGCAAACTAAACCGTCGCGCACTGCCGGCGCCCGTCGCTTCCCGCGATTCGCTCTCGCAAACATTTACTGCACCACGCTCACCACGCGAAGAACTGCTCGCTTCGATCTTCAGTGACTTACTCGCGGTGGAACGAATCGGGATTGATGACAACTTCTTCGAACTTGGCGGACACTCGCTGCTCGCGACGCAGTTGATCTCACGCATCCGAGCTGCGTTCCAGGTTGAGTTGCCGTTACGCACGGTTTTCGAGAGTGCGACCGTGGCGGGCCTGAGTGCCAGGATCGAGCATGAGAAGCAGGGAGAGAGTCTGCGGCCACTAGAGAAAGTTTCCCGCGTGGGTGCAATCCCGCTCTCGTTTGCGCAGCAGCGCCTGTGGTTTCTGCATCAACTGGAGCCCGCGAGCGCAGTCTACAACATGCCCGCGGCGGTCCGGCTGAACGGCTCACTGAACATTGCAGCGTTGGAAGCGACATTGACGGAGATCGTAAGACGCCACGAATCGTTGCGCACCACATTCGCTTATGCCGATGAGCAGCCCTGCCAGGTCATACGTGACGTAGAGAGTTGGTCCCTCCCGGTGATTGACGTGAGCGCGTTGGCGGAGAGCGAACGTGGTGCGGAAGTTGAGAGATTGGCGGAAGAGGAAGCGCGCCGCTCGTTTGATTTGCAGGCTGGTCCGTTGCTCCGGACGACGTTGGTTCAGATCGCTGATCAGGAACACGTGCTGTTGTGGACGATGCATCACATCATCAGTGATGGCTGGTCGATGGGTGTAGTCATTCGAGAAGTTGCAGCAATCTATGAAGCATTTGTACGTGGCGCAGCCTCACCGCTGCCGGAGTTGCCGATTCAATATGCGGATTACGCGGTATGGCAAAGAGAGACACTCAACAGCGACGTGGTGGAACGACAACTCGCTTACTGGCGCAAGCAGTTGGGTGGAGAGTTGCCGGTGTTGGAGTTGCCGACCGACCACGTGCGACCTGCAGTGCAGACCTTCCGCGGCGCTGTCGAACAAGTGTCGTTGAGCCGGGAACTGAGCGACGGACTGCGTACGGTAAGCAAGCGCACGGGAGCGACGCTTTACATGGTCCTGCTCGCTGCCTTCAATGTGTTGCTCTCGCGATACACGGGACAGGAAGAGATCATCGTCGGCTCACCGATCGCCGGCCGGAATCGAGTCGAAACAGAAGGTTTAATCGGGTTCTTCGTGAACACGCTGGTATTTCGCAGCGAGGTGCGCGGAGAAGAGAGCTTTGCAGAAGTAGTGAAGCGTGTGCGCGAGGTCGTTCTGGAAGGACACACGCACCAGGACGTACCGTTCGAGAAGCTGGTCGAAGAGTTGAAGCCGAAGCGAGATTTTAGCCGCTCTCCTCTGTTCCAGATCGCATTCATGTTTCAGAGCGCTGGAGAAAAAGAGTTGGCGAGCTCTGGTTTGAGTTTAAGCATGTTGCAGAGTCACGCGGGAGCGTCGAAGTTCGACGTCACGTTGTCGCTGGTTGACGATGGACAGGAGTTGAACGGGACGCTCGAGTACAACACGGATTTGTACGACGCAACGACAATTGAGCGACTCGCGGCCAACTTCAAGACTTTGCTCAAGGGTGTGGTTGTGAATCATACGCAGCGTGTTTCGGAGTTGCCGGTTCTGACGGCGATTGAGGAAACGCGAGTCGTTACCGAGTGGAACCAGACGCTCAAGGCTTACGATAAAGAGTCGTGCATTCATCAACTGTTTGAAGCGCAGGTTGAGCGCACGCCGGAATCGCTCGCGCTGGTGTTTGAAGATAAGCGCGTGACGTATGCGGAACTGAACCGGCGCGCGAACCAGCTCGCGCATCACCTGCAAACTCTCGGCGTCGGAGCAGAGACGCTGGTTGGCATCTGTGTCGAGCGTTCGATCGAGATGGTCGTCGGATTGCTCGGCATACTCAAAGCCGGCGGCGCGTATGTTCCGCTCGATCCATCGTATCCCGCACAGCGTCTCGCCATGATGCTCGAAGATTCAGGCATCAAGGTGTTGTTGACGCAGCAGCATCTGTTGAAGTCGTTGCCTCCGCACGAGGCCAGGGTAGTGTGTGTGGATGATGATCTTGAAGCAATCGCGCGGAATAGTGAAGAGAACCCGTCGCGCAACGTGACGACGCGAAATCTCGCGTACGTGATCTTCACCTCGGGTTCAACCGGCCGGCCCAAAGGCGTGCAGATAGAACATGCGGCTGTGGTGAACTTTTTGACGTCGATGCGCGATGAGCCGGGGCTAACGAGTGATGATGTGTTACTTGCTGTCACTTCGCTGTCGTTTGACATTGCCGGGTTGGAACTGTTCCTGCCGCTGGTGGTCGGTGCGCGCGAAGTGCTGGTCAGTCGCGAAGTGGCATCGGATGGGACGCAGTTGAGAGAGCGGCTGAACGGAATCACCGCGATGCAGGCAACTCCGGCGACTTACAGGCTGTTGTTGAATGCCGGATGTGACGATCTCTCGGGCGTGAAGATTCTGTGCGGAGGCGAAGCGTTTCCGCGCGAGTTGGCGAACCAGTTGATCGAGAAGGGCGCGACCGTTTGGAACATGTATGGACCAACGGAGAGCACGATCTGGTCGGCTGTGTCACGAGTGGAAGTGAAAGATGGTGCGGTTGCCATCGGTCGTCCGATTACAAACACACAGATCTACTTGCTCGATGCGCAGTTGCGGCCTGTGCCGATTGGAGTGGCGGGCGAACTGTTCATCGGCGGCGATGGGCTGACGCGCGGTTATCTGAATCGTCCGGATTTGACGGCGGAGAAAATGGTGCCCAGCCCGTTCGACGAGAAGGGGGGCGCGCGGCTTTATCGCACGGGCGACCTTGCGCGGTTCCTGCCTGACGGCAATATCGAGTTCATGAGCCGCATCGATCACCAGGTTAAGGTGCGTGGTCATCGCATCGAGTTGGGTGAAATCGAAGTCGCACTCGGCCAGCACGGCGCGGTTGATGTGTGTGTTGTGATGGCGCGTGAAGACGTGCCGGGTGATCGACGGCTCGTCGCTTACATCGTGCCCGCGACGACCATGCCGGCGCCGACGGTCAGCGAGCTGCGAAGCTTCCTGAGCGACAGGCTGCCGGAGTACATGATCCCTTCGAACATCGTCGTGCTGGAAGCGTTTCCTTTGACGCCGAACGGCAAGATTGATCGACGCGCTCTGCCCGTGCCAGATGGCGAGCGGCCTACACTCGAAGCTCCGTTCGTTGCGCCGCGCAGCGATCTTGAACGTGGTATCGCGAGTGTTTGGCAGGAGGTTTTGCAGGTGTCGAAGGTTGGGATTCACGACAACTTCTTCGATCTCGGTGGGCATTCGTTGATGCTGGTCCAGATTCACGGAAAGCTTCGCGCGCAGTTGCAACGTGATTTGTCCGTGGTCGAGATGTTCAGGTACCCGACGGTTAATGCGCTGGCCAAGCATCTCGGACAACCAGCACAGACTACGTCTGCAAACCAGGTTAACGAGCTAAACGAGAAGCTGACGGCGGGCAAAAAGCGTCTGCAGAAGATTTTCAAACAAGAGCGCCGTGGCAATGGCAACAGGCACGCTTCAGCACCGTGAAGCAGGAAACCGTTAAAACGGTTCCCCCCAAATATCTCACCTCGCTCCACCGGGCTAAAGCCCGGTGAGAATGAGACAAAGCCTGAGTCGCACTTGGGCCGGGTCAGTACAGGGAGCGGTAGCGACCTGGTCGAAGCATAGGGCCAAAATCGCTACGAAATATCGCATGCCGATCACTGACCAGGTCGCTACCGCTCCCTGTACTGACCCGATCCAAGAACAGCTCCACCGGGCTGAAGCCCGGTGCGAATGAGACAAAGCAACACCGGGCTGAAGCCCGGTGAGAATGAGACAAAGTAACACCAAGCTGAGGCCCGGTGAGAATGAGACAAAGCCTGAGTCGTACTTGGGCCGGGTCAGTACAGGGAGCGGTAGCGACCTGGTCGAACCATAGGGCCAAAATCGCTACGAAATATCGCATGCCGATCACTGGTCGCTACCGCTCCCTGTACTGACCCGATCCAAGAACAGCCAGATGAGACAACTTTCATTCACACCGGGCTTTAGCCCGGTGGAGACACACTAACTTGGTCCGGAAACCGTTTTAACGGTTTCCCGATCCACGGTACAGCAATGAGCAACTCTGAAATTTTCGAACAGAGCACGGGATTGGAGATCGCCGTCATCGGGATGGCCGGGCGTTTTCCGGGCGCCTCGAGCGTCGAGCAGTTCTGGCAAAACCTGCGCGACGGCGTCGAGTCAATCTCCTTCTTCTCGGACGAGGAACTAATAGCTGCCGGCGTCAATCCTGCCCTGCTTCAGAATCCGAACTTCGTCAAGGCGCACGCTGTGCTCGAAGATGCAGAACTCTTCGACGCCGCGTTCTTCGGTTACAACCCGCGCGAAGCCGAAATCATGGACCCGCAGCAGCGCGTGTTCCTCGAGTGTGCCTGGGAAGCGTTGGAAAACGCCGGCTACGATTCAGAGACTTGCAACAATCGCATCGGTGTTTATGCAGGCGTAAGCATGAACACTTACTTCGTCAACCTCTATTCAAATCCCGAACTACTCGAAGCGATGGGCCAGTACCAGACCTTCATCGGCAACGACAAGGACTTCATCGCGACTCGCCCCTCTTACAAAATGAACCTGACCGGCCCAGCCATGGTCATCCAAACCGCGTGCTCGACGTCGCTCGTCGCCGTGCACCAGGCGTGTCGCGCTTTGCTCAGTGGTGAGTGCGACATGGCAATGGCGGGCGCTGCCTCTGTGGGCCTGCCGCAGAAGAACGGCTACATCTACGAAGAACAAGGCATCATGTCGCCCGACGGTCATTGTCGCGCCTTCGATGCCAAAGCGCAGGGAACAGTCGGCGGCAACGGCGTTGCGATCGTCGTGTTGAAGCGTCTCGAAGATGCCATTGCCGATGGCGACAACATTCGCGCCGTCATCAAAGGCACCGCGATTAACAACGACGGCTCTTTGAAAGTCGGCTACACCGCGCCCAGCGTCGAAGGACAAGCGCAGGCGATTCGCGCAGCGCAGTTGATGGCCGAAGTCGAACCGGAAACGATCTCTTACGTCGAGACACACGGAACCGGCACAACGCTCGGCGACCCAATCGAAATCACCGCACTGACAGAAGCATTCGGCGGCGAAAAGAAAAACTACTGCGCCATCGGTTCCGCAAAAACAAACATCGGGCATCTGGACGTCGCTGCCGGTGTGACGGGATTGATCAAGACCGTACTAGCGCTCGAGCACAAACAACTGCCGCCAAGTCTGAACTTCGAACGACCCAACCCCGCACTCAATATTGAAGACAGCCCGTTTTACGTCAACGATCGTCTCGTCGACTGGAACACTTCCGGTGCACCGCGTCGCGCCGGCGTCAGCTCCTTCGGCCTCGGCGGAACCAACGCACACGCCGTTTTGGAAGAAGCACCACCGATCGAACCTGCGAGCGAATCGCGAGAGTGGCAACTGCTGACGCTGTCGGCAAAAACCGCTTCAGCGCTGGAAACCGCCACGACCAATCTTGCCAAACACCTTCGCGAGCATCCCGATCAGAATCTCGCCGACGTGGCCTACACCCTCAAGACCGGCCGCCGCAGATTCCCACACCGCGCGACGTTGGTCAGCCGCAATGCGGAAGAAGCGATCGCTGCGCTCGAAACTGGCGGTGTGTCGAAAGGCTTTCGTGAGCCGACTGAATGGTCCGTCGTGTTTATGTTTGCGGGCGGTGGCGCGCAGTATCCGAACATGGGGCTTGACCTCTACAACGCCGAACCGATCTATCGCCAACACATCGACGCGTGCCTCGAACTTCTCGATGCAAAGTTGAGTTTCGATCTTCGCGAAATTCTTTTCCCGGCGGCGGAACGATTTGAAGAGGCCGCGCGCCAACTGCGCAAGACTTCGGTCGCACTCCCCGCGCTCTTCATCACGGAATATGCGCTCGCGAAACTGTGGATGTCATGGGGCATCAACCCTGAAGCTTTGATCGGTCACAGCCTCGGCGAATACGTGGCGGCATGTCTCGCAGGTGTGTTCAGTCTTGATGACGCACTGTCGCTCGTCGTCCTGCGCGGACGCTTGTTCGAGAAACTGCCGGCGGGCTCGATGCTCAGTGTTTCGTTACCCGAAAGCGAAGTGCGCGCGATGTTGGACGAGCGGCTGTCGATCGCGGCCATCAACTCTCCTTCGCTATGCGTGGCGTCAGGCGCGACGGAAGCGATTGAAGAGCTGGCGGAAAAGCTCAACGCAGAAGATATCGATCATCGCCGCCTGCTCATCGACGTAGCCGCGCATTCCCCGATGGTGACGCCGATACTCGATGAGTTCACGCGCTTTGTCGAAACCCTGCAACTCAATGCACCCACGACCCCGTTCATCTCGAACGTGACGGGAACCTGGATTTCAGCCGCGGAGGCCACCACGCCCGCTTATTGGACCAAGCACCTGCGCCAGACTGTGCGCTTCGGTGACGGAATACACGAGTTGTTGCAGGAGCCGAACCGAATGCTGCTCGAGGTCGGACCAGGACAGACGCTGAGCATGCTCGCCAACATGCAGGCGAACGAGATCGGCGCGCATCCAGCGCTGAACTCGATGCGTCATCCATCGGATAAGCAGCCCGACACGGCATTCCTGCTCAGCACGCTCGGCAAGCTCTGGACCGCAGGAATCAACATCGATTGGAAACGTTTCTACGACGGCGAACGACGGCGCCGAGTTCCATTGCCGGCGTATCCGTTCGAGCGGCAACGTTATTGGGTCGAGTTCAACCACGCGCAGCACACGAGAACCAGCGCCCCGCCCCCCAGCACACGCGCACAGGATATTGCCGATTGGTTTTATGTGCCCACGTGGAAACCGGAGCGCTTGCCGCACACCGCTACGCATCAGGAAAAAGAATCCTGGTTAATTTTTGCTGATGAAGAAGGCTTTGCTGCAAGCATCTCGAAACGTCTCGAACAGCAAGGCGCGAATGTGTTTGCCGTTCGCATAGGCCAGGAGTTCGAACGCGTCGATGAGCGAAGCTTTATCGTTAACCCACGACGCAGCGAGGATTACGATGCCGTGCTCGCGGCAATCGACGCCCCGCAGACGATTGTTCATTGCTGGAGCATCGCACGCGAGACTACGTCACGCTCGACAGCCACAACGTTCAGAGACGCACAAGCTAACGGTTATTACAGCCTGCTGTTTCTCACGCACGCTCTCGAACGCGCCGGAATCGCCAGTCACGAACGCACAGAGACACCGCTTCGACTGGCAGTCCTCTCGAATAATGCACAGGCAGTGACGGATGTTGAGACGGCGCGGCCAGAGACGGCGACGCTCGTTGCACTCTGCAAAGTCATCCCGCAGGAATATCAAAACGTCCTTTGCCGCTCGATCGATTTAACGCTACCGGTGGGTACGCGACAGCAAGCCAGCCTCATCGATGCTCTGATTTCCGAGATCAGAAGCGATGCAAGCGAACGCCTCGTCGCTTACCGCGGCTCACAGAGATGGACACAAACTTTCGAACCGTTGCGCCTCGAAGGTAACGGGCGCCTGCGCGAAAACGGTGTGTACCTGATCACGGGTGGCATGGGCGGTGTCGGGTTATTGCTGGCAAAGCGTTTGGCCCAAACAGTACGCGCACGACTGGTGCTGGCCGGACGAAGCATACGAAAACTCCACGACCTGGAAGAAGCGGAAGTGCTCTACCGAAGCGTTGACGTAAGCGACGAAGCGCAGGTGCGAGCCTTAATCGACGAAATATACGAACGATTCGGCGCGCTCGACGGTGTGTTCCACGCGGCCGGCACAACGCACGGAAAATCATTCTCCGCGCCACTCAGCGAGTTGGGCACCGAAGAATCCGAAGAACAATTCCGCGCGAAGGTTTACGGAACATACGCGCTGGCAAAAGCTCTCCACAGTCGCGCCCTCGATTTCTGCATGTTGTTCTCGTCAAACAGCGCCGTGCTCGGTGGTCTCGGCTTCGGAGCTTACGCCGCTGCCAATAACTTTCTCGATTCGTTCGCCGCGAGCGAGAGCAGGAGCGGCCCGACGCGTTGGGTCAGTGCCAACTGGGATGGCTGGCTGCTATCGGACGAACAAGCGGAAGAGAGTGTGGCGCATACGAGCATGGCGAAGTATGCGATGAAGCCGCAGGAGAGTATCGAGGCGCTGGAGCGCATCCTGGCAAGCCCGGTGGAAGGATCAGTGGCGGTGTCGAACTGGAATCTTCAGGCGCGCCTCGACGTGTGGCTCAAGCGCAACGAGACAGCCGATCCGGAAGCAGTCGCGACTTCCGAACAAAACGTCACCCTGCACCCACGACCGAATCTGAAGACCCCCTATGTCGCTCCGTCCAATGAATTCGAGCAAACAGTTGCCGCCATCTGGCAGGAAATGCTCGGCATGGACCAGGTGGGAATTAACGACAACTTCTTCGAGCTGGGTGGGCATTCACTTTTAGCGACGCGCATCGTCACACAATTGCGCGATGCCTTCCACGTCAAGCTTCCGTTGCGCGCACTCTTCGAGTCACCGACAGTCGCGCAAATCTCCTCGCTCATACAGTCGCGTCTCGCCGAAGAACTCGACAAGAGTGAGTCGAAGATTATTCCGCGCGCGCGTACGGGCGACGCTTTCCCACTTTCATTCGCGCAACAGCGGCTCTGGTTTCTCGATCAGTTAGACCCTGGTAATCACATCTATAACGAGGCGAGCGCAATTCGTCTGACCGGAACGCTCAACACGCCGGCGCTCGAGCGAAGCTTCGATGAAATCATTCGCCGTCACGAAGTTCTGCGTACCACCTTCAGCACCGAAGATGGCCAGCCCGTGCAGGTCATCGCGCCGGATCTAAAACTTCAGTTGACGCACATCGATCTCGGCGCCTTTGACGACGGCGCACGCGAAGCTGAAATCGAGCGGCTGGCAATCGCAGAATCGTTACGTCCGTTCGATCTCTCGTCAGCGCCGTTCATGCGCGTCACCCTCGTGCGCATGTCGAGCGAAGAACACGTACTGCTGCTGACGATGCACCACATCATCAGCGACGCCTGGTCCACCGGCATTCTCATCCGCGAACTCGTGACGCTCTACGTGGCCTACTCCGAAGGACGCACTTCGCCGCTTCCGGAACTGCACGTCCAGTACGCCGACTACGCCGCCTGGCAGCGCGAGTGGCTGAACGGCGCGGAGTTGGAACGCCAACTCGACTACTGGCGCAAAGAGTTGTCTGGAGCGCCGCCGGTCCTGAACCTCCCGACCGACAGGCCTCGTTCGGCGAACAAGAGTTACCGCGGCGGAAACTTTACTTTCGTTTTGCCCGAAGCCTTGACCGCCTCGATTCGGGCTCTGAGCCGCAGCGAAGAAGTGACCGTGTTCAATACTCTGCTCGCGGCATTTCAAACACTGCTCTATCGCATCAGCGGACAAGACGACATCGTCGTCGGCGCGAACATCGCCAATCGCAACCACGCCGGCACGGAAAGCCTGATCGGGTTTTTCATCAACATGCTGTCGTTGCGCGCAGAACTCGCGGGCGATCCGACGTTCCGCGAATTGTTGAGCCGCCTGCGCAAGGTCACGCTCGGCGCGTACGCGCACCAGGATCTGCCGTTCGATAAGTTGATCGAAGAGTTGCAGCCCGAAAGAATTCCCGGCGTCTCGCCGTTGTTTCAAGTGGTCTTTAATTACTACGCGCCCGAACCTTTTCAGCAGATAGAGGGATTGAAACTCGAACCGCTCAGTTTCGATTACGAGGTCTCGCGATTCGACCTCTCGATCATCATGAGCGACCGCGAGGGCATATTGAGTGGAGTTTGGAAATACAGCACCGAGCTTTTCGACGCCGCCACGGTCGCACGCATTCACGGGCAGTTCGAAACGTTGTTACAAAGCATCACCGCGCAGCCCGACGCGCGCCTGAGCACACTGGAAATATTCACACAAGCCGAGCAGCAACAACGCATGACTGTCAACAAAGAACTCAAGAAATCGAACTTCAAAAAATTCGTCGGCGTGAAGCCGAAGACTATTACCGCTTCGACAAAGAGCCTGGTCCGCAGTCGCTCGTTGCGTCCCGGTGAGCGAGTGCCGCTGGTCGTCGAACCGGAAGTCGAGGATGTCGATTTATCGTTCTGGGCAGCGAACAACCGCGCGTGGATTGACGCGCAACTGCTCGAAAACGGCGCGATACTGTTTCGCAATTTCAACGTCGATTCGGTGGAT
>DASVGE010000260.1:0-9343 GCA_036379695.1 Pyrinomonadaceae bacterium
TTGTCCACTGGCGTCGTAAACGAGGTTCGCGCTGTACTGCGAGTAACGACCGATCACTGACGCGAGCGCGTCGCGCAGGTCGCTGCTGCTCTCAAAATCGCCGAACGGAGCGATGAGCACGTCACCCGATTCGTTGTAGAACGAAGGATTGATGATCGCCTCGTCGAATGATGCGCCCAGCGAGTTGCGGTTGTTCGTTATCAGGCGAACGTTGCCGCCGAATCCGAACGTGTGATTGCCCTTCACCCAGGAAACGTCGTCCACGAAGTTGTGAACCGGCGTGGTGCGTCGCAGCGTGCGTGCAAAACCCTGCGGTGAAAAGATGAACCGGAAGTTGACCCGGTTATCATTCGAGTCACCGTTCTGGGTGAACGACGCGCGAGTCAGACCGTAGTTGAAGCGGTTAACGATGGAATTGTTAACCGTCCAAACGTGACCGACGGCGACTCCCTTCGGATGGTTCCAGGTTGTCAGCGGCGGAGTGTCCGGGAAGCACTGAATGTTGTCACCGGCCACACTGCAGTCGGGACTGAAGTAGACCGCACGCGTGACGTTGTCGTTCTGATAGTTGCCACGAAGGAACAACGTCTGGTTGTTGGTCAGGTTGAAATCGAAACGGGCGATGTAGGTGTTCAACTCGGTCGGCGTTCGCGCGTTGAAGCGGAAGCCGCCGGTGTTCAGGCCATCGCCGACAGTGGTGTCGTTAGCTGGGTATCTTTGTGCCGCACCCGCTAAAAAAGCCAGCGCTGCGGGGTTGATACCGGGGCTACTTCCATTCGCGGCGAGGTAGGCCGCTTCGATCTCGCCAGGCGTAAGACAATCAACGCCGGCCGGAGTTCCCGCGGGGCAACCGGGATCGCTGAAGCCGCTCTCGGTGCGATAGCGAACGATGCCCTGGCCCAACGTTGGCAACGGCACCTCGCGTACTACCGAGGTTGCGGTTGCTTCACGGAACCCTTCGTACGTGAAAAAGAAGAACGCGCGGTCGCGCTTGATTGGACCACCGATCGAACCGCCGAAGATGTTTCTCAACAACTGCGGACGTTCGACACCCGCGGCGTTGTTGAAGTAGTCGTTTGCGGTAGTGACGGTGTTGCGGTGAATTTCAAACAGCGAGCCGTGCCAGTCGTTCGATCCCGAACGCGTTACGAGTGAAACCTGCGCGCCGGATGAACGTCCCTGTTCAGCGTTTGGATTGGTTGTTGTAACGCGGAACTCCTGCAGGGAGTCGCGGGTTACTCTCAAGACGCTGGCAAATGCCTCGTCAGTGACTACGTCGAGACCGTCCTGCTGTTCGTTGACGTCAACGCCATCGAGCGTGATGTTTGCCTGATCGGCGCGTCCCCCGTTCACAAAACCGGAGCGCGTGACGCCCGGTTGCAGCGACAGCAAGCCGACAACGTTATTGGCGTTGAGTGGTAATTCCACGATGCGTTTGCGCTCGAAGGAATTACCGATCGTCGCGTCGCTCGTGTTGATGGCTGCTTCAGCGGCGGAGGTGACGTCTACTGTTTCTGAAACAGCTCCGATATCGAGAGGGATGTCACGGACCGTTGGGGTGTCGACTAAAGCTTCCACACCTGAAACGGAAGCAGTTTTGAAACCCGTCGCGGTTGCCTCAAGCTTGTACGTGCCGGGCGGCACTGCGTTGAAGACGTACTGGCCATCCTCGTTGGTTTGTTGTGTGCGCGTGAAGTTTCTGGTGGGGTCGGTGAGAGTCACAGTCGCGCCACTAACAAGATTACCTTGCGGATCTTTAACCGTACCGCGGACCGTGGTGCCGCCTGACTGCGCAAGAGCAGTCACGGCGAACAGCATTAAAACAAGAAACGAAGCAAGAGAAAGACTTCCGAATCTACCTTTACTCATAAGCAATCTCCCTGGTTTCCTTCACATGGGTCGTGCTGAGCTCGTTGAAAATTTTCATTGAACTGTCAACGGATTGTCGGATTTATGTCGAAGCTTTTGGAACGCTGTGGGCAGCGTTTGGGGAGACAAAAGTTCGTTTGCCACAGATGCAGTTACCGTTCCAATTGACGAGAAGAGTTTTGAGTGAAGGAAAAAGGTAGTAATTAGCGCAAGAGAAGTACTTGTCTTTACGGAGCAATCCAAAAACTCATTTGCTATTGCCGATTTTGAACTGCGAAAGTTTGGATTGTGAGTACGGATCAGTGGATGGGGACAATTGCCAATTGGAAATCGGTAATAGACCTCGGTATCTTTAGTATCACCGTGGCAATTAACCCGATCGATATTCTGCTAGCTATCGTCATTCTGTTGAGCGTGCTCAATGGCTACCGGCGCGGCTTTGTTCATGGTGTGCTCGACCTCGCTGGTTGGGTGTTGAGCCTGCTCGCTGGTTTGCGTTTCTCCCAGCCGGCCGCGCACTGGATGGGTCCACACGTCGACTTATGGTCAGAGGTTTGGGATCAACCCATCGCCTTCATCCTCATTGCCCTCGTCGTTAGTCTCATTGTTCAGGCCATTGGTTACTCGCTGCTTCGACGTCTGCCGGAAGACATTCAAGAACGGCGCGTCAATCAACTGTTCGGCATACTGCCTGGTTTTGTAAACGGCATGATCATCGCCGCGATCCTCTCGGCGCTGCTGTTGGCGATTCCGTTGAGTGAAAGTTTGAACGAGCGCACGCGGGATAGTGCGATTGTCAATCGTCTGGCGGTTTATGCGGAACGGATCGAGGGTCAACTTCGTCCGGTCTTCGGTGAGGCGATTGCTCGCACGTTGAACCTGCTGACAGTTCAGCCCGACTCAAACGAACGTGTAGAGCTGCCGTTCAAGGTAGAGCAGACACGGCCACGACCTGATTTGGAAGCACGCATGTTGGAACTAGTGAACCAGGAACGACAAGCTGCGGGTCTGCCTCCGCTCGCGCCCGATCCGGAGTTGACTGAAGTCGCACGACGCCACTCGGCTGATATGTTTGCGCGTGGTTACTTCGCACACGACACGCCCGAGGGGCTCACGCCCTTCGATCGCATGCGCGCAGCAAACGTGCGCTTCATCACCGCGGGTGAGAACCTCGCCCTCGCGCCGACGATCCCGGTCGCCCATACTGGCCTGATGAACTCCCCGGGTCATCGCGCGAACATTCTGCGCCCGCAATTTGGACGTGTCGGGATTGGCGTGATGGATGGTGGTATGCGCGGATTGATGGTGAGTCAGGAGTTCAGGAACTGAGCCACAGATAAACGCAGATCTGTTTAAATCGATTTACACAGATCTGCGTTAATCCGTGGCCCTATTCACCTCTCGCGCCGTGGCACTTCTTGTACTTCTTCCCAGATCCACACGGGCAAGGATCGTTGCGGCCGGGTTTGGGCGTCTCGTACCTCACCGTCGGATTCTTCAACTCGTCACCAGTCACAAACCGCCACTGCCCGTCTTCGCGTTCAAACAGACTCTTCTCGCGGTGGTTCTGATCCTGCTCGTTCTGTGTGAATTGCGCTTCGAAAGAAACGTATGCCTTGTTTTCGTTGACTTCCTTGGTCTCGAGAATTTGCAGCCCGCGCCAGACCGAGTTCTGCGACCAGTCGCGAATGAACGAGAGATCGATCTCTTTGCGCGTTCGCGAATGAGTTGAGGCCACGATGAAATCGATGGCGCCGGTGACGAAAGCCGAATACCGGGCGCGCATCAACTCCTCCGCCGTTTCGCTTTCGCGGGCGCCAGTAATGATCGGCTCGCAGCAAGTCGCAAAGGAAGCACCGGAACCGCACGGGCACGTTTTATTGTTTTCAGCCATGTCCACAGCTTACACGTTTTTAGATATTACGCAGATCCAAATCTGGTGATATTATGGCCCGTCTTCACGGAGGATCCCGACTATGTTGACTCGCCTTCTCAGACGACTGACTCCCATCGTGCTTCTTCTGACAATCGGCCTTCTGTTTTCATGGTCCGACTCACGGTCCAGCTTGAATGTCGCCGCCCAGGAATTGGACTTCGACGAGGAGTTTGCAAAGGGCAGAGATCTCTACCGGCGCGGCCGTTATGAAGACGCGTTGAAGAGTTTCAAGCGCGCGAATGAGATACAGGGCAAGAAGTGTGCGGAGTGTTATGCCTGGATGGCTGATGTGTACCGGGCGATCGAGGCTTACAAGAATGCTATCGAGAGTGCCGACAAAGTCGTCGAGTTCGCCAATGGCGATCCACAGCTGCTGTTGAAGGCCTATAACAACAAAGGCCTGGCGCTACAGTCGTCGGCCGAACGAAAAGACCAGAAGAAGCTTCAGGCGTCGGAAGCCGTTTTCAAGCAGGCCCTCGCGGTGGAAGGCGCCTGGCCCATCCTTCATTACAACCTCGGCATAACGTTGCTCCAGTTGAATCGAGATGCGGAGGGTGTGGTTGCAATCAAGGAGTACATCAAGTTGGAGCCTCGCGGCGCGTACAGCGAGATGGCGCGAAAGTTGGTTGAGAATCCGCGTCGCGCTCGCGAGAATTTTGCGCCTGACTTTTCCTTCACGTCGTCAGAAGGCGAGCACATTACGCTCGACGACTTGCGTGGCAAGGTTGTGCTGCTGGATTTTTGGGGAACGTGGTGCCCGCCATGTGTCGAGTCAGTACCCGAGCTTCGCAACTTGCACAAGCGCTACTCGAAAGAGGGCAGTCCTTTTGTACTAATCGGTATCAGCTCGGATGGCGATGAAGATGAGTGGAAAGAGTTCACCGCGAAGAACAAAATGATCTGGCCGCAGTATCTGGATAAGGATCGACGCATTCAGCGCGCGTTTGGCGTGCGCTCATTTCCCACCTACATCGTGATTGACCACGAAGGCGTTGTGCGCTTTCAGAGCTCGGGCCTGAGTTGGTCGAGTGCGGCGGAACTGGATGGCGCGATCCGGAAGCAGATAAAGATCGTGGCGAAGAGTACCGAGGCGCGCTAGTCACTTTTCAAACGCCAGCCGGCCGATAGCTCCTTTCTCTCCGGCGCCCCATCCGATCTGTTTACCAGGAACAAAACTAAACGTGTGAAAACCCGGACCATCGATGGTGGTCCACGTTCGTCCGTCGTCGACAGAGTAATCGCCGCCGCTGGGACCGAGCGCGATCAGCGTCTTCGTGCCGGGCACGTAAGTCACGACTGAGCGAAAGCCTGACAAACCTTTTACCAGTGTCCACGTAATCCCACCGTCGCTGGTTACGGCCAGATTGTCTACCGCTTCCTGTTCCTTACGATAATCGCCACCGGCGATCACGCCGTGCTTTGCGTCGCGAAACGCGATGGAGAAGATTCCGGCTGAGCCCGCTGAAGCGAGCGGCGTATCGGCAATTTGCCAGGTGCGACCGCGATCGGTAGTGCGTAAGACGCGCGATTTAGCTGCAGCGCCGGTTCCGATCCACGCGTGCGATTTTCCAAACACGGCGATGTTAGTGCCACTGGCTGCAAATGCTCCTTCGTTTTCGAGTGCCGGAGGCAGAGTGTTTTGGGGAACGCGCGTCCAGGTGCGACCGCCGTCGGCAGTGGTGAGGATGTAGAACTTTCCGTCGACCGAGTCGCCGAAAGTGATGCCGTTGTTGGCGTCCCAGAAAGACATTGCATCGAGAAACACTTTTGGATCTTCGTTTTTGAACTGCAAGGTCCAGGTTTTTCCGCCGTCAGTGGTTTTGTAGATTCGTGAGGCTGGACCATTGCCGATGCTCAGCACGTACGCGGTTTGAGCATCGACGGCGTCGACGTCGCGGAAATCGAGGGTTTCGGTGGTTACGGTGAGCTTTTGCCACGTCGTTCCACCGTCGACGGTGCGCAGAACGGTCGATTCCGTGCCGCTGACCCACGCTACCTTTTCACTAACGGCGCTCACACCGCGCAGGCGTGCGGTGACGCCACTGGTCTGCATGGTCCAACGCGGCGCGGCAAGCATGATCAAAAGAATCGCCAAGGTAAATTTCATTGCAACATTCTAACACCAAAGAAATCGAGGGCCCCCTTGGAGGTAACAAGTCAGGAAGAGGGGCTTGCCCCCGCTCTCGCAGCAGCGGGAGACATTTTCCTGACTTGTTACTTGTAAGACACCAAATTGGAAGTGACAAAAATTCTATTGACAGTGTGTGAAGCCATCACTATTATGCGGCGCACTCGCTCCTGTTAATCCCACTTCCTATTAAGTGTCTGGCCCCGACACACCTCGTCACTAGTCCGTTTGCTGGGTGAGTAAGGAGTTCTCCATGAAAAGTAAAAGTCGAGCCCGCATTTCCTCAGGCATAGCTATGGCCGTGGTTATCGTCGCCATCGCCTCCTTCGCGCGCAGTGCTTACATGAAGAGGGATGCCGCGGTCTCACCGCAGCGCGAGAAACAGGTGCGGCTGGAAACGGAGTTGATAACTCTGCAGCCGTCGGGCTTTGAACCAAACGAGATCAGGCGTCCGCAAGGCGCGTTCATTCTCGGGGTGGACAACCGTGCCGGAGTTGAGTCGATCGAGTTGCAGTTCAGGCGGGTTGAGGGACAGCGGTTGAATGCCCTGCAGGCTCCGAAAAGAAAAGTTTCATGGAGAGAAGTGGTTGATCTGCCTCCGGGAGAGTACGTGCTGGCGGTGGCGCATCATCCGGAGTGGACCTGCAACGTAACGATTCTGCCGCGCTGATCGCACTCACTCAAAGGATCAACACTCATGAAGACCTCAACCCGCACGGTCAGCTTTCCGGGACTTTTCCTTCTGCTGGCGTTCCTTGGTTTCGGAGTCAGCGCGCAAACCAGTAACACCGATGGCGCCACTCCCGCCGGTCTCTCGCCGGGTGCGCCCGCCGGGTCATACTCGTTAACGGGTTTTGAGAACGTCAATCTTTACAACGGCAATCTGAACGTGAGCCTGCCGTTGCTTGCGGTCGGCGGGCGTGGCAGTGCCGGTTACACGGTCACGCTGCTGATCGAACAGAAGTGGCGGGTAGAGAAGTTTGCGGAGCCGTTTCCCGGTCAGCCACCAGTGCTTACTCCCGTTGGCAACTGGTGGGGCGAGTTAAAACCCGGCTATGGACCAGGCGTGCTGGAAGGGCGGCGTGGCGGTCACGGCGACTGGGACGAAGAGAGTTACTGCGGCTCCATCCCCGATGCGAGCCGTGTTTACCTGGACATGCTGACGCGTTTGACGTTCACGGCCGCGGACGGCACTGAATACGAACTGCGCGACCAACTCACCGGTGGGCAGCCTAGCAATCTGACGAGTGTGCCCTGCGGCAGCAATGGCAATTCGCGCGGTAGGGTTTTTGTCACCGCTGACGGTAGTGCCGCGACTTTCTATTCCGACAGTGCCATCCACGATTACAAGTGGAAGCCGATGGGAACTAACGATCAGTTTCGTCCTTCGGGCGTGCTCTGGCTGCGTGATGGCACTCGCTATCGCATCGATAACGGCCTGGTAAGTTGGTTGCACGATCGCAACGGCAATCGCATGACCTTCAGCTACGTCGCGGACAGAATCGTTAGCGCCACTGACTCGCTCAACCGGCAGATAACCTTCAGCTACGCCGGCGGCAGCACTGCTTACGATCAGATAACTTTCAAAGGCTTCGGTGGGCAGACGCGCAGCCTCAAGATCTGGAAGGCGAGTATGGGCAGCGTGCTGCGCAGCGGTACGCTGCAAACTTACGCGCAACTGTTTCCCGAACTGAACGGGGCCAGCAGTTTTACGCAATTCAATCCTGCGAAAGTGTCGGCGGTGGAATTGCCCAACGGCCGTACTTATCAGTTTCGCTACAACACGTATGGCGAGTTGGCTCGCGTCGAACTGCCGACCGGCGGCGCGCTGGAATACGACTGGGTCAATGCCAACACAATCCTGGCGGAGGGCGTTATCTATCGCCGCGTCTCAGAACGACGACTCTATAAAAGCGGCGCGAACTTTGAAAACAAAATTACTTACAGTAATCCGGGGCTGGGCCAGGGCGTCGAAGTCAGGACGTTTAATAGCGCGGGCACCTTGCTCGCGTATTCCAGGCATTATCACGCTGGCAGCGCGCTCGAAAACATGAGCAGCGAATACACCACTCCGATCTCATACCCACTGAACCTGGCTGAAGGACGCGAGAACCAGACGGAAGTGTTCAGCACCAACGGCACGACCGTACTGCGACGAGTGCAAAACACCTGGGATGACAACGGCACCTTAGGCGGCAGAGCAATCAATCCGCGTGTCATCGAGACCGTGCAAACGATTGAACCTGCCGGCGCCAATCTGGTGTCGAAGCAGACCTTCGATCACGATCAATACAACAATCAGACTGACGTTTACGAATACGGTTTTGGCAGCGGCGCCGCCGGGGCGCTGGTGCGGCGCACGCACACTGACTATTTCACCTCGAGTTACGACACGCTCAATCCCAGCCCAGCCAATCCCGATCCGAGTCTCACCAGTCACATCCGAGATCTGCCGTGGAAAGTTTCCATTTACGATGCCGCCGGGACTTTGCAAGCGAAGGTGCAGACTGAATACGACAACTACGTGCTGGATGGAACAGACTGCTTGCACAGCTTCCGTTGTCCACTGAAGCCAAGGTCGGATATCAGCGGGCTGGACTCACAGTTCACCACCAGCTACACCAGGCGCGGCAATGCTACGGCTGTTACTCGTTACCTGGTTTCCAACAACACGATCACGGGTTCGACTTCGTCTTACTCGCAATATGACGTGGCCGGTAACGTGGTGCGTGTGCTCGATCCGCGCAGCACGCTCACGAACAACATTGCCGCCACGATCGATTATGACGACACTTTCGGCAGTCCGGATATCGAGGCCCGTGCTAATGCGGCGCCTGGTGAATTAACGGGGCTTAAGTCTTATGCGTTTCCCACCAAAGTGATCAATGCGTTGGGCCACACCAGCTATGCGCAATTCGACTATTACCTGGGCAAGCCAGTGAATGGTGAGGACGCCAACGGCGTGGTCGCGAGTGGCTATTTCAACGACCCGCTGGATCGACCGACACAGATTCGTCGTGCGGTAGCCACGAGTGACGAAAGTCAGACTACGTTTGCTTACGACGACGTGATGCGCGAGATCACCACCTCCAGCGATCGCGATGCTTACAACGACCATATCCTGGTCAGCAAAGTGCTGTACGATCAGCTGGGCCGCACCATCGAGAGTCGCCAGTACGAAGGTGGAGGAAACTTCATTGCCGTGCAAACCGAGTATGACGCGCTTGGTCGTGCGTTCAAGACGTCGAACCCGTTTCGGCCGGGTGAGAGCCTCGCCTGGACGATACAGGCGTTTGATGCGCTGGGCCGGGTAATCTCAGTCACTACGCCGGATAATGCCGTAGTAACGACGAGCTACAGTGGCAACAGCGTCACGGTCACCGATCAGGCGGGCAAAGCAAGGCGGAGCG
>DASVGE010000261.1:0-17502 GCA_036379695.1 Pyrinomonadaceae bacterium
TGGCCAAAGCGGTGCCAAGGCACCGCACTCCAAGGAGGCGCTCTGTGTTAACCACCGGGGATGAAGGGACGCGATTGGACGATGTAGATTTGGCCTTTCATGTAAGCCCATTCGATGTCCTGATCGCGGCTGCCGAAGACGCGCTTGATGCCCGTGGCGGCGCGTACCAGTCGGCGGATGACTTCGTCAGTTAATACAACGCGATCGCCTGTGATCGGCACTTCTTTGACGCCGCCGTTCTCATCGAACGTTAACAGACTATCTTCGGCGGAACGAGTTAATACTTGAATGGCATTCGTCCGCGGGCGGTAGATTACCTGTTCCGCGATTCGCTGACCTTCAACTACCTTGATCCCCAGACCGCGCTTGGCGCTGATGTAGATCGCACCCTTATTTTCATTGTCGAACGGATCGGTGCTGATCATCACGCCTGAGCTCTCGGAGTTGATTCCCTCCTGCAGCAGCACCGCCATGAAGATCTTCGAGTGGTCCACGTTTGCGCGCTCGCGTGCTTCGTAAGCTTCGAAGTTCCAGAGCGATGCCCAAACTTTTCTGATAGCGTCGATCAACTGCTGCTCGCCGCGCACGTTAGGCACGGTCGTGTAGAGACCGGCGCCGCTAAAGTTTGGCAAGTCTTCGGAATTCGAAGAGCTGCGTACGAACAAACCTTTGCCCGGATATTCGCGCGCCACTTTCTGAAGCACCGCTGTCCGCAACTCCGGATCGAACTCGGCACTTTCGATCTTTTGTCGCAGCAAGACCAGTTGCTCGCGCCGGTAAGCCGGATCGTGAACGAACTTCTGATCGTTCAGCAGCCCGAAGATGACGTCGTCGAGTTTGTTCTGCTTGACGAATTCGTCGTAGTAGTGGAAAGGAATGGTGAAGCCGTTGGGAACGACGATGCCCGGCAGCCGCGCGTTCATCACTTCACCGAGATTCGCCGACTTGCCACCGAAGGCCAGACTCGCACGCGCACGCTGTTGGACCAGGCTGAGCAGTCGCGTCTCAGACAAGTTGTAACGCGGCTTCATTACGTCGAGGCGTTCGGCCTGGCGTCGCTGGTACTCGCGCAACTGATTCATGTCGGCGCGCTTGATGGTGTACTTTTCACGCAGCGTTTCGAACGACACCCACCAGCCGTCATACTGCTTCAGCAACTCCTGGGCGTTTTTGATGTAGGCGTTTGGAATTCCCCAACCCTTCGCCAGCAGGTTGATGTGCGAGAGCGGCGTTGACGGTTGCGACGTGATGATGCCGGCGACGGGCGGAAGCTGGACCGGCACTTCGTCGAGCACGAGGATCTCGTTGAAACCGATCTCGACGTGGTCGTCGAGCTTGGGAATGATGTGAATGCGTCCGAGCCCCTTCGCGATGTTGAGCGCCTGGTACGCCTGCTCCTTGGCGATGTCGCTGTGCAGCACGCGCTGCATGTCTGCGAGCGACCGGGTTGCTTCCTCTTGTCGCAGCGAATTCGGCTTAAACGCGACCGGCGCAAAGAACGACTTGTTAATTACGTCGTAGGTGAGCTGGATCTGCTCGGCGGGTATCAAATCGCCTTCCCAAAACTCGAACGTCCAACGTTTGATCGGAATCTGGTAAGCGAGCGTGCCGAGGATGAAGCGACGATTGGCATTGATGTAGTTGTTTACAAAAAACTCCTTGCCGCGTTCGAGCGAGAGATAGGTGCCGTTGACGAAGTCTTTGTGAAAACTGTAGCGCTTCTTGTTGACGTAGTAGATCTTGTTACCGTCTTTACGATCGATGACAAACATCGCGTGCGGCAAAGCGTATGGCGTGTTCGCGTCGTAAGTGACCGAGATCTTGTCAAACTCCGCCTGCGACGTGACAGCCGGCAGCGATCTCGGCCCCGTCTGCGCCACGATAGTAGCCGCAAAAAGGCACAAAATGCACAAAAATAAGTAAATGAGTTTTAGCTGCATAAATCCTTTACGTGCCTTATGTGCCTTTTTGTGGCGACACTTCCTTCGCGGCACGGACCAGCAATTTTACCAGATCGTCGATGTGGCGCTGCTCGGTGAGGAAGCTGTTGATGTTCACACGGAGCGCACGGCGGCCGTTCAGCACGGTCGTGGTTAGCCACGCTTCACCGCTGCGTTCGATCGTCTGCTGCAAACGTTGCTGCAGTGAATCGAGATTTGGTCCATCCAGATCCGGTGTAGGTCTGAATTGAAAACAACAAACCGCCGTTTCGACCTCACCCAAAGGGCTGAAACCATCAAGTGCGTCGAGTTGTTTGGCGAGGTAGTTCGTGAGCTCGATCTGTCGTTCTACAGTTCTCGCATATCCTTCGCGGCCCATGAACTTGATCGCCATCCAGAGCTTCAACGAATTGAAACGGCGCGTTCCCATCTGCCCGTAACGGAAAAAGTCGAACTCGACGTCAGCACCACCGCGATCCTCATTCAGATACTCCGGCGTCATGTCGAACGACTTGCGCAACACATGACCACCGTCACGCACCAGCGTCGCGCCGCAGGAGAAAGGAACAAACATCCACTTGTGCGGATCGAACGTGATCGAATCCGCGAGCTCAATACCGCGCAGCTTATCCCGGTGTTGCGCTGAGAACGCGAGTGGACCACCGTAAGCGGCGTCAACGTGATACCAGCAACCGTTTTCACGAGCAACCGCGGCCAGTTCGTCGAGTGGATCGACCGCGCCACTCGACGTCGTGCCCGCCACACCCACTACACAACATGGGACAAGTCCCGCCGCACGGTCTCGAGCAATCGCATCGCGCAGCAGCTCGAGGGAGATGTGGAACCGATCGTCAGTCGGAATCTTGCGCACGCTTTCGCGACCGAGACCGAGCAGGTCCGCGCTCTTGTCGATTGAATAGTGACACTGATTCGAAGCGTAAATCACCAGCTCGCCCGGCGCTTTGCGAACGCCGCGATCGATGATCTCCGCCGCCACACTATCCCGCGCGCACTTCAACGCAATCAGGTTCGCCTCCGAACCACCACTCGCCAGCGTCCCAAAACTATTTTGACCATAGTTCAGCAGATCACACAGCCAGCGCATCACCCGAGCTTCAATCATCGCGGAGGTTGGACCATTGCGCCACGCCCCGGCATTCTGATTGAGCATCGAAGACAACGCGTCCGCCCAGACGCCAATCGGCAAGGGCGTCGGATTAAACTGGCCAAAGTATCGCGGACTCGGAACGCCCATCGCGTTGGGCGCAATGTCCTCGCAAAAGCGCGCCAGAATCTCTTCGAGCGCCATTCCCTTCTCCGGTAACGGCTCATCGAAAAGCTTTTCCAACTGCATGGGCGTCGCTTCCGGCGTCACGCGCCGGGTCTCAAGCCCCGCCACGTGGTCAACGATAATCCGTGGCACCGCCTCTCCCAAAAACCGGTGCTGCTCAACAAATTCATCAATCATGATCTATTCTTCTGTTCCGGTTGATATGAACGAACTACTCAGATTCGAGCAAAGTCTAAGATCCAACATGGCGAGCTACGACCTCGATCTGCCGCAAGAAACCTTAGCACAGCTCGCCGGCTACTACAGTTTACTAACACGCTGGAACGCCCGCCTGCACCTCGTAGCCCCATGCGCGCCCGAGGAGTTCGCCACGCGCCACGTTCTCGAATCGCTTCTCCTGCTCAAACACCTGCCGCAATACGCAAAGATAGCAGACGTCGGCTCCGGTGGCGGCCTGCCGATCATTCCCTGCCTGATCGCACGTCCAGATCTGGAAGCAACGTTGATCGAGTCGTCGCAGAAGAAAGCGGTCTTTCTTCGTGAGGCATTGACTCAACTCGGCAGGCGGTCGACAGTCATCGCCCAACCTTTCGAACAAGTCGAACCTCCACCTGCAACGTTCGTCACCTGCCGTGCTTTGGACGGATTCATGAACAAGCTTTCAGCGTTGATTAACTGGGCTCCAGCGGGCAGCACTTTGCTTTTGTTTGGCGGTGAGGCGCTGCGAGAACAGTTGCAGGTCGCGAATCACACGGTCCGTGAGTTTCTGATTCCTCAGTCAGAGAAGCGATTCCTGTTCGTTGTATGACAGATTAGCTCGCGCCAAGAATCACGCGCTTGGCGTCGGCGAGTTCTTCGTCACGACGGTGATAGCCGCAATCGTTGATGAGTTTTTCCGCGGCCTTAAGATCCGCTTCCGGACTCTCCCACGGATATTTCGCCTCTCGAAAGAAGAGTCGAGCGCGATACAGATGGATGTCCGCCATGTGCAGCCGCATTGGCCCACGCTCCGCGATTTCCCAAGCGTCATTCAAGTCCTGTTGCGCACTCTCAGGACCTGTTTGGGCTCCTGTAAGTGACCGAAACCATGCTCGCGTCAAAAGACCGCGTGGAAGGTCCTCGATTTTGTTGGCCGAAAGGAGGCTGTTTACAGAATTGCCGACTGTAGTTTTAATCATTGAATATGCGCGGTGGTGAGGCAAGTCGATTCCGGAGAGAATTGCTTCGTAGAGCTTGGCGCGAGCCAATGTAAGGTAGTCGAGCGCGATAGCGAGAAGCAAACTTCCGCTTTTGACCCATTCAAGCGTTTGTGTTGCGTGCTTGGAAACCAAATTAAATGTTTTGTAGTGACGGGAGTTGCCACCGCTTAGCCTAGACAAATCGCTTTTAGAAAGAGGTGACAAGTAGCGCTCTAATGTTCGCTGCCATGCAGCCTGTTCGGCATCGACTAAGAGCAAGTCGCAATACCGAAAACCGTCAATTCCGTAGAGCAGTGGATAATCGCCCTCGGCCTCGGCGTGCATTTGCTCAGCTTTTCGAAACATTTTCATCGCTTGGTGCCGACGGCCTAGTTGTTGCTGAATGTAAGCTGCGGTTGTGCGGTTGAAAACTTGCTCAATTGGACTGTTGCCTTCGTCAGCATATCTTATGCCTCGTTCTGCATCTTGCGCGGCTTGCGACAAATTCCCCAGAGTTATTTCGAGTGCGATTATGTTGGCAGTAACAATTGCAGCATGCTGCCACACTTTGTTGGCAACTTCCCAATCCACTGCTGCGCGTAATGGATCGGCGGATTCGGTCAGCCTACCAATCGCACGTAAGCAGAATGCAGCCTCATTCACAAGCCAAGCATGGTCTGATTCGTTAAGTTTCGACGACACCTGCGTCCAAGGCTCTTCGAAAAAGCAGGCGAGTGCTCCGAGTTCCGAACCGTAGGCTCCGAGTTTGTGCCATGTATAGTGTTGGGAACCACGCAAGATGCGTTTGTGGTAGACGTTATCGCATGCGTCCTGCTGTAACCCAGCCTGGCAACCATGAGCGACAGCCTGGTAGAGGGGCTGGAGGTCTTCTAGAGCGGGCTTGTCTTTATCCGGCGTCGTCGTGCAGAGGTGTTTGTAGACACGATGATGGGCTTTACGCCAAGTATCGGATTGTTGAGTGCGTAGTTGGAGGGCGAAATACTCACGCAGGAGCGGATGCGCATCGAGCGAGATGAGTGCGCCCGATGCGTCGCGATTTACCGTGAGCAAATTGGCGTCTTCCAGACGCTTGAAGCTAATGTTACGTTGTGCTTCGCTCAATCCGACAAGCGGATCCGTCAGGCCAGGAATGGCGGGTTGTTCGAGCAGCGCGGCGAGACAGTCGGGAGTGATCGGGCGATCGAAAAGGCCGAGCAGCCGCAAGATCGCAAGAGCGCGCTTGCCTTTCTCGCCTTCGTCTTCGAATGCGTGTTCGTAGACCTTGATGACACGGAAGGCGTGGCCACCTTGTTCCTCGGTATCGGCTTCCTCCAGCTTCACGAGGTCGCGTCGCCTGATATCACCGCCATGTGCATCGCGGAGGTAAGTGCCCAATAAGTTCAACGTGAGTGCGTGGCCTTTTACGTCTTCGACCAACGTTTCGAGTTCTTTGACCGTTCCGCGTACGCCAAGACTTTTCAAAAGATGCACACCGGCGTCGCGCGACAAGCGCAAGAGCTTCTCTTCCGGCGCAGTGGTCTGCCAGTAGGCTTTCAGGTTCGGTAGCGAATAACGAGTCGTGACAATACAAAGACCATCGCTGTCGGCAGCAAGACCTTTTAGTAATGCTGCGATTCCACCGTCTTTGAGTTCACCAGGCGTCGGCGCGGTTGGTGCGTATTGCAGCGGCTCAACGCCATCAAGAATAAGCAACGCGCGTCGTTGGCTCACGATTCTGGCGAGACGCTGTCCCTTCTCGTAAGCGCCAGCAGCACTCGCAGCAAATTCCTTATCCGCTTCGTTGCCGAAGAAAGTAATTGCTTCCTTCAGAAACAGATCGGATGACGCAGCCGCTTGCTCGCGCGTGCCCTGACTGTAAAAAGACCACGCAAAGGCCGAATCGCACCCGGGCCAGTTTTGGTACGCGAGTTCGGCGGCCCACTTGGCCACTAGCGACGTTTTACCTTCTCCGCCAAGCGCAACGAAGGTAAGGACGTGTGGACGCTTTGGCTGGCTACCACGGACTTTGAGCCACACGTCATCCAACAGCGCGAGCTCCTGTTTGCGACCGACGAGTTCAGCCGGCGCGTACTTATCGATGCGCGAAATGTCGACACGAAAATCAGCGTTTGCCAACAGCGGAATCCCTGCGACCAGCCGGGACAATTGATTCTTATCGTTGATCGAGTAGTAAATACTGTTGGAACTTTGAAGAGCCTGCCGGTAGGCGAGTTGAAGTTCAACGGCGGCTGCGTCTTCCGGCTGTTCACTCGGATTCGGATCGCGTACGTTTGCGTCTGCGGAGAGAAAGACATATACGGGTATATTCAGCTCACGCGCGATGTCATACTCCATCTGCGTGTAAGACCGGCGCGGCTTGTCTGCCGGTTGACCCTTCGGCTCAAAACCAAAACGAAACCCGACAATATGAACCAACGCGTCGGCTTCGCTCAGGTTGCTCCGCAGCATCTCCTCAATCTCGCGGTAGTCCACCCCAAAGCTCGGTTGGTTGAGCGGAAAGCAATCCTTCTTTTGAATCTCAATCTCCGCCGCGTCGCGGAATGACGCGAACTCGCTTGAGACGCCGCTGAGGAAAATGGTCGGGCGTAGTTTCATAGTGGGAGCTTTGAGGTGAGGAATTGTACCAGCCAATTCGAATCTGTGAAATCTGTGGCTAAGCCGGCTTCTCCCGCACGACGTCCTTCGCCTTTTTGTCCTCGCGCAGACCCTGGAAGGAGGGGTGGCGGATGACGCCTTCGTCGGTCCACTCGCTGAAGGCGACTTCGCCGACGAGTTTTGGTTCGGCCCAGACCGCGCGCCGCAGGGCGGGATCTTTGGGGAGGTGTTCGAAGGGCCTGGTGGGGCGCGCGAGGCGATCCAACATTTTCTTCAACTCAACCCGCATCGTGTTGCTGAAGCCCGTGCCCGCGCGGCCCGCGTAGATCAGTTTCCCTTTTTCATAAAAGCCGAGAACGAGGGAGCTGAAGGGAAGGCCCTTGTCTGACAACGTGTATCCCGCAATGACGAATTCCTGCCGCCGGAGACACTTGATCTTCAGCCAGTTACGACTGCGCGTTGACTCGTACGCCGAGTCCGCGTGCTTCGAAACGATTCCTTCAATGCCTAACTTGCACGCTTCATTGAAAAACTGTTCGCCGTTTCCCTCGAAGTGGTCGCTGTAACGCAACAAGCCTGCGGTATCCAGAGGCTCGAACAATTCCGCCAGCACACGCTTGCGCTCGCGCAACGGCGTTTTGGTGAGATTGAATCCTTCGAGGTAGATCAAATCGAAGACGTGAAAGATCAGACCGGAGCCGCCGCCTTTATTGATCGAATTTTGAAGCCTTTGAAAACTGGCGCGACCGGACGGGTCCAACGCCACTATCTCGCCATCGAAGATCGCGCTTTTGACAGGCAGCGCTTTCACCGCTTTCCCGACATTCGCAAACTTCGCGGTCCAGTCTTTCTGGTTTCTCGTCCAAAAACGAACTTGCTTGCCAGCTACGTGGCATAACAGCCGGTAGCCATCAAACTTCAGTTCGTGCAACCACTCGTCTCCCGAAGGAGGCTTATCAACGAGCGTGGCTAACTGCGGCTGCACAAAGTCGGGCATCGCAGCTTTGCGCGCACCGGGGAGGTTCTTCAGTTGTTTGAAATTCATGGGTGCGTACGGGATTGTAACGGTGTTGCCTCGTTGCGGAAAGAAAAATGGTGCGAAGCGCCGCATTAAGAGCATGTATTCACACATATGCAGAGCGGCACCATGATTGAACTTTAGAGTAAGTGCAGAACATCAGTGGGCTAATCGTACTGAAAGGGTTCAACCGACAGTCAATGATAGAACGAGTTCACAACGATTTTGGTCGAGTCCGGGCGCAGTTACATCCGATGTACGCGACACGTCTCATGACCGAGATTTATCATCGGGTCCAACCAGGCGGACAGCACACGTTATGTGGGTTAAGAGTAAGCCGCGTGATGTCGGAAAGGAAGACCAACACACTTCAACTCGTGAGTGAGTTGCCGGCCAATATAACGATTTGCAAGCACTGCGAGAGGATTCAAGGGCAGGAAGCAGGAATGAATAAATAAAACCATCCACAGATTACACAGATTAAATCTGCGAAATCTGTGGATGGTTTTAACGTAACTACTCTTCGCCGTCCGGAGCGGCCACGACGTCGCCGTCGTTGGAACTTCCAGCCGGGACCACAATCGGCTCACGCGCAGGCATCACGATGTCGTGACCACCGACGATATCGGGAAACTCATCGAGATCGCGTTCCCTCGCCTGATCGACTGTCTCATCACGTTCAATATCCACGTTGCGGTAGTACTCCATGCCTGTTCCAGCCGGAATCAACCGCCCCATGATCACGTTTTCCTTCAGGCCGCGCAGGTAATCGACGCGACCGGAGATCGCGGCCTCAGTGAGCACGCGCGTGGTCTCCTGGAACGACGCCGCCGAGATGAAGGAGTCAGTCGAGAGCGACGCCTTCGTGATCCCGAGCAACAGCGGTTCGGCCTGTGCCACTTCGCCGTCCTCCTGGCGCACGCGCTCGTTCTCATCCTGGAAGCGGAAACGATCGACCTGCTCTTCGAGCAGGAACTCGGTGTCGCCGACTTCCTTGATCTTCACCCAGCGCAACATCTGCCGGACAATCACTTCGATGTGCTTGTCGTTGATGTTCACGCCCTGCAGACGATAGACCTCCTGGATTTCGTTTACGAGGTATTCCTGCAAACGACTCATACCCAGAACACGCAGAATGTCGTGCGGGTTGAGTGGTCCATCCATCAGCGCTTCGCCGGCACGGACGCGGTCGCCATCCTGCACGTTGATGTGCGTACCACGCGGGATGTCGTACTCGCGCTCTTCACCGTCGTCGCCGGTAATGATCAGTTTGCGTTTGCCCTTCGAAATCGCGCCCAGCGTAACCGTACCGTCGATTTCAGACATGACTGCCGTTTCCGCCGGACGTCGTGCTTCGAACAGCTCGACGACGCGCGGCAAACCACCCGTGATGTCCTTCGTCTTGGTCGTTTCACGCGGGATCTTCGCGATGATGTCGCCCGGCTCAACTTCCTCGCCGTCGCTCACCATCAGATTCGCGCGTACCGGCATCTGGTAAGTCTTCAGCACCTTGTTACCGGAACTGCGAATTTCCAGACGCGGCTGTTTCTTTTCGTCAGGCGAGTCTTTCACGACCATGCGCGACTGACCGGTTACTTCGTCCACTTCTTCATCGAACGTCACGCCTTCCTTCAGATCCTGGAACTTAACGTGTCCAGCAACTTCGGTCAGGATCGCGAACGTGAACGGGTCCCACGTGGCCAGGAGCTGGTCCTGTGTAACGCGGGCGCCGTCTTCGACGAGGATGTGTGCGCCGTAAACGATCTGGTAACGCGCTGCTTCACGACCGCGATCGTCGATGATGATCAACGAACCGTTGCGGTTCATCGCAATGCGTTCGCCCTTGCGGCTCTTGACCGTTTGCAGATCGAGATACTTGACCGTGCCGTCCTGACGCGCTTCGTGCTTGGACGACTCTTCCAGACGCGCGGTACCACCGATGTGGAACGTGCGCATGGTCAACTGCGTGCCCGGTTCGCCGATCGACTGCGCGGCAATGACGCCCACAGCTTCACCGATTTCAACCGGACGACCAGTCGCGAGGTTGCGTCCATAACACTTGATGCAGCAGCCACGACGCGATTCGCAGGTCAACACCGAACGAATGCGCACGCGCTGCACACCGGAACGCTGGATTTCGGCGGCCAGGTCTTCGTCGATCTCCTGATTCGACGCCACGATCACAGATCCTTCTATTGGATCGGTGACGTCTTCCAAGGCCGTACGACCAACGATACGATCGCGCAACGACTCGATTTCCTCGCCGCCTTCCACGATCGCGCTGGCGGAGATGCCGCGCAGCGTGCCGCAATCTTCTTCGCTGATGATCACGTCCTGGGCCACGTCAACGAGACGTCGCGTCAGGTAACCCGAGTCAGCGGTTTTCAATGCCGTGTCAGCCAGACCTTTGCGAGCGCCGTGTGTTGAGATGAAGTACTGCAACACATTGAGACCCTCGCGGAAGTTTGCCTGAATCGGCGTCTCGATGATTTCGCCTGACGGGCGAGCCATCAGACCGCGCATGCCAGCGAGCTGGCGAATCTGCTGCGCGCTACCACGAGCGCCGGAATCGCTCATGACGAGGATCGGGTTGAGCTCGCCGCTGGAGCGTTCGCGATCGTCCATCGCCTTGAACATCTCCTTGGCGACTTTGTCCGTCACTTCCGACCAGATCGCGATCACCTTGTTGTAGCGTTCACCGTTGGTGATGACGCCGTCGAGATACTGCTGTTCGACCGCGATCACGTCTTTATCGGCCTTGTCGACCAGCGGCTTCTTAGCGCTTGGGGTAACAAGGTCGTCGATGCCGATCGAGATACCGGCCTTGGTCGCATACAGGAAGCCGAGGGTCTTGAGATCGTCAAGCATCTTGACCGTCATCTCATGGCCCAGGCGGATGTGCGAATAGTTAACGAGCGATTGCAGGCCCTTCTTCTTCAACGTGCCGTTGATAAATGGCAGGCCGGCGGGAATCGAATCGTTAAAGATGACGCGACCGACAGTGGTGTTAATCACGCGGCGCACGTCGTCCTGAACCACCGCACGCAGGATGTCCTGCGGATCGTGTTCCTGGACGAGGTCGATCAAGTCGCCCTGGATGCGCAGTTTGATCGGCGTTTGGGTCGTGACTTCGCCGGCGTCGAGCGCCAGCAGCACTTCTTCTAGCGAAGCAAACACGCGTCCTTCGCCCTTTGCTCCCGGACGATCGCGAGTCAGGTAGTAAATACCCAGCACGATGTCCTGCGAAGGCACAGCGATCGGCTGACCGCTCGCCGGGCTCAGGATGTTGTTGCTCGAAAGCATCAACACTGCCGCTTCGATCTGCGCTTCCGGACTGAGCGGAATGTGTACCGCCATCTGGTCGCCGTCGAAGTCGGCGTTGAACGCCGTACACACGAGCGGGTGAATCTTGATCGCCTTGCCTTCGACCAGCACCGGTTCAAACGCCTGGATGCCGAGACGGTGCAGGGTCGGAGCGCGATTCAGCAGCACCGGGTGCTCGCGAATCACTTCTTCGAGAATGTCCCAAACCACGGGCTCCTGCCGTTCGACCATCTCGCGTGCTTGCTTGATGGTGGCGGCATGCGCCTGCTTCTCGAGCTGGTTGTAGATAAAGGGCTTGAACAGTTCGAGCGCCATCTTCTTCGGCAGACCGCACTGGTGCAGTTTCAGCTCCGGACCAACCACGATCACCGAACGTCCAGAGTAGTCAACACGCTTACCGAGCAGGTTCTGGCGGAAACGTCCCTGCTTGCCTTTCAACGTTCCACTCAGTGACTTCAGCGGGCGATTGTTGACGCCACGCAACACACGTCCACGGCGTCCGTTGTCAAACAACGCATCGACCGCTTCCTGAAGCATGCGCTTCTCGTTGCGTACGATCACTTCCGGCGCTCGCAACTCCATCAGCTTCTTGAGACGGTTGTTGCGGTTAATGACGCGTCGATAGAGATCGTTAAGGTCTGACGTCGCGAAGCGTCCGCCATCCAAAGGCACGAGCGGTCGCAGCTCAGGTGGAATGACCGGAATCACGTCGAGGATCATCCAGTCAGGCCGGTTGCCTGACTTCAGGAAACTGGTGGCCACTTTCAGCCGCTTGGAATACTTCAACTTCTTCTGTTGCGAAGTCTCTTCCCGCATGCGCTTGCGCAAATCGGTCGCGAGTTCTTCGACGTCGACCATCGCAAGCAGTTCCTTGATCGCTTCGGCGCCCATCTTGGCAACGAACTGCGCGGGATAATCTCGCACGAGTTCGCGATAGCGCTCGTCGCTGACCAGTTCGCGCTCTTTCAATCCCGGCACGTCGCCCGGATCAATCACGATGTACGACTCGAAGTAGAGGACCTTTTCGAGTTCGCGCAGGGGAATGTCGAGCAAATGGCCGATGCGGCTGGGAAGGCCTTTGAAAAACCAGACGTGCGAGCAAGGGCTGGCCAGATCGATGTGGCCCAGCCGCTCGCGACGCACTTTTGCCTGAGTTACTTCCACCCCGCACTTGTCGCAGATCACACCACGGTGCTTCATGCGTTTGTATTTGCCGCAGAGGCACTCCCAATCAGCCACCGGACCAAAGATGCGAGCGCAGAACAGACCATCGCGCTCGGGCTTGAAGGTGCGGTAGTTGATCGTTTCGGGTTTGGTCACCTCACCGTGCGACCATTGCCGGATCTTTTCCGGTGACGCAAGTGAGATACGAATTGCTTCAAAGTCGGGAGCCAATTGCGTCTTTTCTTGTTGGAATCGAAACACTTTGATTTCTCCGTTTTAATTCCGCCACGGATTTACACGGATGAACACTGATCTGTGTTTGTCCGTGTAATCCGTGGCAAATAATCCTTACGCCTCGACTGCGCTGGTGACGATCGCTTCACCAACACCATCCTGTGCAGCGCCGTCTTCTCCGGCCTTCTTGTTGATCAACTCAACGTCGAGGCAGAGCGACTGCAACTCACGCACGAGCACGTTGAACGACTCAGGCAGACCTGGATCGAAGTCAGCTTCGCCTTTCACGATCGCCTCGTAAATCTTCGAGCGCCCGGCGACGTCGTCAGACTTGGCGGTCAACAGCTCCTGGAGAATGTGTGCCGCGCCGTAAGCTTCGAGCGCCCACACCTCCATCTCTCCGAATCGCTGTCCACCAAACTGCGCCTTACCGCCGAGTGGCTGCTGCGTGATCAAGCTGTACGGTCCAATCGAACGGGCGTGGATCTTGTCGTCAACCAGGTGCGACAGCTTCAACATGTAGATGTATCCGACTGTCACCTTCTGTTCGAACGGATCACCACTCAGCCCGTCATACAAGACAGCCTTGCCTGACTCGCTGACGATCTCCGGCAGCCCCAGTTCGCGTGCACGATCTCCGGAAGCCTGCAACTTCTTCTTGATCTCAGCTTCCGTAGCACCGTCGAATACGGGTGTTGCGAAGTGCATTCCCAGCACGCGAGCCGCCCAACCGAGGTGCGTTTCGAGAATCTGGCCCACGTTCATGCGCGAAGGCACGCCCAACGGGTTCAGCACGATCTCGACCGGCGTTCCGTCCGGCAGGTATGGCATGTCTTCTTCCGGAAGGATGCGTGCGATCACGCCCTTGTTTCCGTGACGACCGGCCATCTTGTCGCCGACTGAAAGCTTGCGCTTCATGGCGATGAAGACCTTCACCATCTTGATCACGCCCGGTGAAAGCTCGTCACCCTGTCGCAGCTTCGCGATCTTCTCTTCGTAAATGTCGGAGAGGATCTTGATCTGGCGCTCGGTGCGGTCTTCGTACTCCTTGATCTCCGCGCCGATGTCCATACGTGCCGAAGCAAGTTGGACTTTGCGCAACGCTTTCGGATCGACTGCGCGCAACATCTCACGCGTAATCGCAACGTTCTTTTCAATTAATACTTCGCGATTGGCAGTTAGATCTGCTGAGAGCTTGCGGCCTTCGAGCAGTTCGTAGATACGCTCGTCGCGCTGCTCGCGCAGGATACGAATTTCGTCTTCGAGGTCGCGCCGCAGGCGATCTTCTTCGTCCTGTTCAATCGCCAGCGAACGTGCGTCTTTCTCCTGCCCCTTGCGGGTGAAGACCTGAACGTCGACCACGGTGCCGTCGATTCCCGGCGGGCTGACGAGCGAAGCATCCTTCACGTCACCGGCCTTCTCGCCGAAGATCGCGCGCAGCAGTTTCTCTTCCGCAGTCAGTTGGGTCTCACCTTTCGGCGTAACCTTACCGACGAGGATCGAACCCGGCTTCACCTGTGCGCCGATGCGAATGATGCCGCTCTCGTCGAGATCGCGGAGCATGTTCTCACCGACGTTCGGAATGTCGCGCGTGATCTCTTCCGGACCAAGCTTCGTGTCGCGCGCTTCGATTTCGAGCTCTTCGATGTGAATCGAGGTGTAGTAGTCCTCTTTCACGAGTCGCTCGGAAACGAGAATCGCGTCTTCGAAGTTGTAACCGCGCCACGGCATGAATGCGACCAGCACGTTGCGTCCCAGCGCCAGCTCGCCGCGGTCGGTACATGGACCATCCGCGATGACCTGGCCTTTCTGCACGCGCTCGCCGACGTGGACGATCGGACGCTGATTGATACAAGTGTTCTGGTTCGAACGCTTGAACTTGATCAACGTGTAGATGTCCGCCGTTACCTCGCGCGAGATCGTGCCGTCAACGTTGTGATCGGCTTTGACGATGATGCGTTCGGAGTCGACGTAATCGACCACGCCGTCGCGCTTCGCCGTTACCACGGCGCCCGAGTCACGCGCTGTTACCTTCTCCATGCCGGTGCCGATGTACGGCGCTTCGGCGCGGAGCAGCGGCACTGACTGGCGTTGCATGTTCGAACCCATCAACGCGCGGTTCGCGTCGTCGTTCTCGAGGAACGGGATCAGCGAAGCGGCTACCGAAACCAGTTGCTTCGGCGAGACGTCGACGTATTCGATGTCTTTCCGCAGTGCCAGAATAAACTCGCCGGCTTTGCGGGCCGCGTTACGCTCGTTGATGATGTGGCCGTCTTCGTCGAGTTCGATGTTGGCCTGTCCGACGACGTGTTTGTCTTCTTCCCACGCCGTCAGGTAGAACGGCCACGGCTCAAACTCCGCCTTGCGGCCCTCACCGATCTTCTTGTTTGCCTTATCAACCTCTTCGAGCGGAATGTGGTCGCCGGGCTTGAGCTTCGTGTCGCCGCCGTTGATGACGCGAACGTATTCCACCACGCGGCCGTCACTCACCTTGCGATACGGCGCCTCGATAAAGCCAAACTCGTTGATGCGCGCGAAGCACGACAGACTCGAGATCAACCCGATGTTCGGACCTTCAGGAGTCTCGATAGGACAGATACGTCCGTAGTGCGTCGGGTGAACGTCGCGCACTTCGAACCCGGCGCGCTCACGCGAAAGACCGCCCGGTCCAAGTGCCGAGAGACGACGTTTGTGCGTGATCTCCGAGAGCGGATTCGTCTGGTCCATGAACTGCGACAACTGGCTCGAGCCGAAGAACTCACGCACCGCCGCCGTCACCGGCTTGGCGTTGATGAGATCGCGCGGCATCGTCGTCTGCATTTCCTGGTGAATCGACATCTTCTCCTTGATGGCGCGCTCCATGCGCTCAAGACCGATGCGGAACTGGTTCTCCAGCAACTCACCGACCGCACGCACGCGTCGATTGCCAAGGTGATCGATGTCGTCCGCCTGAAACTCTGACGGATTTTTGCGCATCTTCAGGACGTAGCTCACCACTTCGTAAAAGTCGTTTGCCGAAAGAAGTGGATCGTCGATGCGCTCGCGTTCCGGCTTGCCCATCTTGATGTTGAACTTCAGACGTCCGACACGCGAGAAGTCAAACTTACGCGGGTCGAAGAACATCGCTTCGAGCAGGCGGTAAGCAGTTTGCACGGTCGGCGGATCGCCCGGACGCATCTTGCGATAGATTTCGAGCAGCGCATCGACCGGCTTGGTGATGACGTCTTTCTTCAAGGTCAGCGAGAGCACCGGTCCAACGTCGTCGCGCTCCGGGAAGAACACGGCGAAGTTTGTGATCTTGGCTTCGACGATCTCCTGAAGTTTGGCGGGCGAGATCTCGTTGTTAGCTTCGAGAATGATCTCGCCAGTCTCGGTGTTGATGATGTCGCTGACGGTAAAGGCGCCTTCGAGTTGCGAAGAGTCAACCTCGACTTCGCCGATGCTGGACTTACGCAATTGTTCGAGCGCCGATAGCGTGACTTTCTTGCCACTGCGAACGATCGGATCCGGACCTTTTCCCTTGATGTCGAAATCGACCTTCATGCCGACGAGGTTTGTCTGTCCGTGTTCGGGAACCTGTACCATCAGGCGCCCGTCTTCGAGACGAATCTCGTCAGTGATGTAGATCGCGCGCAGCATGTCCTCGTCGGTAAACGAGGCGTTCTTGACGCCTTCTTCCAACTGCGAATCGGTGCGAAGACCTTTCAGATCCGTCTTCTGGTTGAACCAGAGTCCGAGCGCGCGCAGGAAGATTGAAGCAAGAAACTTGCGCTTGCCGACGCGGACATAAAGCAGGTTCTTCTGATCGTATTCAAACTCGACCCACGAACCGCGATACGGAATGATCTTGGCCACATAGATCGCGCCGCGTTTGAAGAAGACTCCGGGCGAACGATGCAGCTGCGAAACGATGACGCGCTCCGTGCCGTTGATGATGAAGGTGCCGTTGTCAGTCATCAGCGGGATTTCGCCGAAGAAGACCTCTTCTTCCTTGATGTCGCGGATGGACAGCACTTCGGTGTCCGGATCTTTGTCGTAGACAGTGAGCCGGATCTTCACCTTGAGCGGAACGCTGTAGCTCATGCCACGTTCCTGGCATTCCTGCTGGTCGTGCTTGTGCTTCAAGCCGACCGGCTCGCCGCAGTTTTCGCAAAGCTGTGGGCGCACGAAGTTGAACGTGCCGCAGCGGTGACAGAGCGTCTCGCCGGCTGCGAGCGGGTTCACCTTGATCGTGGCGCCGCAGTTTTTACAGTTCGACCGCAGGTAGTTAAGACCTTCGAGACGTCCGCACTTACACTGCCAGTTACCAATCTGGTACTCGACGAAGTCGAGGGTGGCGGTGCCGCGGAAGTCGGAGATCGGAAACACTGACTGGAAGACGGCCTGGAGACCGGTAGCTTCGCGCTCTTCCGGCAGCAGATCCATCTGGAGAAAGCGGTTATACGACTCGCGTTGAATCTCAATTAGGTTAGGGATCCTGACGGCGGTAGCGATCTTGGAAAAGTCCTCACGCTCGGGCGCCTGACTGGTTCGCCTTCCTAGCCCTGTATTGATTGTTTGAAGCAGATTTGCAGACATGTGAGATTCCCTTTTATTAATTGCCAATTAAAGACGCCAAAGCGCGGTCAGAGCGTACAATGCCCTGACCGCTTGTTACGCAAAAGCGGCGGATCTTTCCGTCAAATTTTTTGGGAGTAACGCCAGCGCCTCAATACTCCCTTAACTTAGCCACTAACA
>DASVGE010000262.1:0-40401 GCA_036379695.1 Pyrinomonadaceae bacterium
AAGAGTCGTAAGTCAACCTTCAGTCCCATCAACACAAAAAAGATCGGAACCAACACCGCGCTTACCGGCTGTAACAGATCGTGAAGATCGCGTTCTTTTCGACCACCGGTTGGTTTGTAATGCACCTCGTCAAGAATGAGACCCGCGGCAAACGCGCCCACGATCGGCGCCAGTCCAACCTTCGCGGCGGCCCACGCCAACACCAGGCAAAACGAAATCGCCAGCGTTAACAAGACACCTCGTGTCTCGAAACGACCTGCACCACGAAGCATGCGCGGCATCATGAAGTGACCGACTGCGATTGCTCCGATCAGGAACGCGACTGACTTGAGCGCAATTACAGCAATGTCCATCATTGATAGCACCGCACCCGTGGACGCAGCATTGATCGCTCCAGTCACCACCGCGAGAATTAGTAGCGCCAGGACGTCGTCGATCACCGCCGCGCCAAGGATGATTCGTGCTTCACGTGTGTTCAGCTTGCCGAGGTCCTTGAAAACCCTGGCAGTAATGCCGACGCTGGTCGCGCAGAGAGTCGCGCCAATGAAGATGTGAACCAGGCGAGGCTCGTCCGGAATGAAATAAGCCGAAACAGCCCACCCGAGAAAGAACGGAGCAATAACGCCGAGAACCGCCACCAGCAACGACGACCACCCAACTTCGATCATCTCCCTCAAATCGGACTCGAGCCCGACTTCAAACAGCAGAATGATCACGCCAAACTCGGCCAGCGCCGCCACAGTTGTATTCGTCTTCAGTGGTTCTGCCGCGTTGAACCCAAAGATCACCAGATTACCCAGCACGATACCCGCAAAGAGCTCGCCCAGCACTGCCGGCTGCCGCAGGCGTTCAAACAACTCGCCGCCCAATTTGGCGAACACGAGCATTACGGCGATGCCGAGTAAAACCTGCTCTATGCCGTGACCGTCCGTTCCCTGTGCGGCGGCCCAAACACGGGTCGTGAGAATAAAAAACAGGGTGATAGTCAGGGCGACAAAAAGTCGTTTCATTAGGTTTTTTCAGTGAATTGGCCGGATTATGACACATTTCACCGGTTCGGAACCGGTTTCTGTGTACCGTGGCAGGTTGCTTCTCGCGGAACACGTCTCTATAATGCGCGCCCTACGAGGCGCTTCCCCGGCAGGTTGGCGCCAAACCAATTAGAAAAACATGGCGACTCCCATTCGATGGAACCAACGCAGACGTGTCGCGCCATATGGCGGTTCCAAACAACCAGACACGCCGTTGCGTTCACTCGCGCTTAGCCTGACGCATGTAGCTCGTGCTGCACTTACCGAGCCCTACATGCTCAGCATCGAGCATCATCGCATCCATTTGAACCGGCTTCCGAAAGCCTTCGACGGCTTTCGCATCGTCCAGCTCTCCGACATTCATCACGGCCCTTTTTCGAGCCGCGAACAGATCGAGCGCGCTGTCGAGACTGCCAACCGCCTTCAGCCTGACATCATCGCGCTCACCGGCGATTACATCTCCAAGGAACGTCACTACGCAGCGCCGTGCGCCGAGATGTTGGGTCGCTTAAAAGCTAAGTACGGCGTCTATGCCGTGTTAGGTAATCACGATCACTGGGTCGATGCGGCTTTAGTTACCGATCTTTTCCGCGCCGAGGGCATCACGGTCCTGATAAACGAAGGCATGCACTTCGAAAAGAATGGCGCTTCGTTCTGGCTGGCAGGCGTAGACGATACGATGGTCGGGCTCGAAGACTTGTCACTGGCGCTGGCAGGCGCCCGCCGCGACGAGGTGAAACTCCTGCTCGCGCACAATCCGATCATTCTTCGCCGCGCGGCACGTGCATCAGTCGATTTAGTCCTGAGCGGGCATACACACGGTGGCCAGGTGGCGATTAGGGGCGAACGCAGCACCGTACGAGGTGCGCGCAAACGCCTGTTGAAAGGCCTGGGGCGCCTGGCAAATACCCAGATTTACGTTAATCGCGGCCTGGGTACGGTAGTGCTGCCCATTCGATACGGATGCCCTCCTGAAGTTTCTTTGTTGGAACTGCGCAGCAGCTAATCAGTATTTGCTCTTTTTGTGCCCTTTGTGGCAAACCTTCTGAATGTCCTCCCGGATCGTTACTGTCCCAAACCTCCTGACCGTATTCCGGATGGTTTTAATTCCGGTCTTCGTCTCCCTCCTCTTCTACCAACGATTTCTCCTCGCTTTGGGGGTTTTTATTCTGGCCGGACTGACTGACGGCCTCGACGGCCTGCTGGCGCGCCGTTTCAACCAGAAGTCTCAACTCGGCACCATCCTCGACCCGATCGCCGATAAGTTGATGCTGGTCACTGCCTTCGTCGTCCTCTCGATGAGCGCCGTTTTCCCAAAGCCGCTGCCACGGCATCTTCCTATACCTTTTTGGGTCACTGTGGCGGTTATCAGCCGCGACGTCTTTATCCTGGTCGGAGCCGCGGCGATCAACATCGTCACGGGATTCCGCGGCTTCCGGCCCTCGATGCTCGGCAAGATCAACACTACCGTGCAGATTCTCGCGATTGCGGCGATCATGTTCGCGGCCAGCGTTCCTTACGGTACCGGCTACTACCTGCCTACCATTTACACGACCGTTTTCACCCTCGCCATCCTTTCCGGTGGTCACTACGTCTTTTTCGTCTCCAAGCTCCTCAACGAAGACAGAAACACACTCAACAAAAGTTGACAGACACGCACTCAAGTATTATATTGAGCGAGCGTTCAAGGGCGAGTGCCTCATAGACAACCGAGCGCGGTTCGCGCCGGGTCAGAATGTTAATCAAGGAAGGTTTTGGAGACTAAAAGATGAGCAAGATTATTGGAATTGACCTAGGAACAACCAACTCGGTTGTGGCAGTGATGGAAGGTGGCGAGCCGACCGTTATCACTAACTCCGAAGGTGGCCGTACCACGCCCTCGGTCGTGGCTTTCACCAAGGATGGGAGTCGCCTTGTTGGTCAGGTTGCCAAGCGCCAGGCGGTAACCAACCCCGAAAATACAGTCTATTCAATCAAGCGTTTTATGGGACGGCGGTATAACGAGGTTAGCGAAGAAATCAAGCAGGTTCCATACAAAGTACAGGGCTCAGGCGCAGGCGGCGACGTGCGCATCTCTGCGGGCGGCAAAGAGTGGAGCCCACCGGAGATCTCGGCGATCGTTTTGCAGAAGATGAAGCAGTCGGCTGAAGACTATCTCGGCCAGAAGGTCGACAAGGCCGTCATCACCGTTCCTGCTTACTTCAACGACTCGCAGCGCCAGGCGACCAAAGACGCAGGCAGGATTGCCGGCCTGGAAGTCATGCGTATCGTGAACGAGCCGACGGCGGCGGCGCTGGCATACGGTCTCGACAAAAAGAAAGACGAGACGATCGCCGTATTCGACTTCGGCGGCGGCACGTTTGACATATCTATTCTGGAAGTCGGCGAAGGTGTTGTCGAAGTGAAATCCACCAACGGTGACACGCACCTCGGCGGTGACGACATCGACGAACGTCTGATCGAGTGGATCATCGAAGAGTTCAAGAAAGACCAGGGTATCGATCTTTCGGGCGACAAGATGGCTTTGCAGCGTTTGAAGGAAGCGGCGGAGAAGGCAAAGATCGAACTCTCCAGCACGATGGAGACAGAGATCAACCTGCCGTTTGTGACCGCGGATCAATCCGGTCCGAAACACCTCGCGATGAAACTTACGCGCTCGCGTTTCGAGCAGTTGGTTGACCCGATTCTGACGCGGCTTCGTGGCCCGGTTCAGACGGCTTTGAAAGATGCCGGCGTTGATGCGAAGAAGATCGACGAGGTAGTGCTGGTTGGTGGTTCGACGCGTATTCCGAAGGTCCAGGAGATCGTGAAGGAAATGTTTGGCAAAGAGCCAAACAAGAGCGTGAACCCTGACGAAGTGGTAGCCATCGGCGCGGCCGTGCAGGCGGGTGTGCTATCGGGTGAGAAGACTGACATCCTGTTGCTCGACGTGACACCGCTCAGCCTCGGTATCGAGACGCTAGGCGGAGTGTTCACCAAGCTGATTGAAAGAAACACGACCATCCCGACGCGGAAGTCGGAGATCTTTTCAACTGCTTCTGACAATCAGACGTCGGTTGAAGTTCACGTGCTTCAGGGTGAGCGACCCATGGCAGGCGACAATCGCACGTTGGGCAAGTTTCACCTCGTCGGTATTCCACCGGCACCACGTGGCATGCCGCAGGTCGAAGTTGCATTTGACATCGACGCCAACGGCATCGTGAACGTGTCAGCGAAGGACATGGGCACGGGTCGCGAGCAGAAGATCACGATCACGGCTTCTTCGGGTCTGTCGAAGGAAGAGATCGACCGGATGATGAAGGACGCTGAGTCGCACTCTGCGGACGATGCTCGCAAGCGCGAGGAGATCGAAGCTCGCAATCGTCTCGACGGCCTGGTCTACCAGATGGAGAAGACTTTGGCTGACAATCGCGAGAAAGTCGGCGCAGTTGCTGCCGACGTTGAATCGGCGATTGCAGAGGCGAAGAAAGCGTTGGCCGAAGGCGGAGTTGAACGACTCAACGATGCTTTCAACCAGCTCCAGACCGCGTCGCACAAACTTGCTGAAGCGCTCTACCAGCAAGCGCCACCGCCGGGCTCGGAACCGGCTGGCGACCAGGCATCAGCGGCAGGCGCGTCGTCGTCGTCAAGTGGTAATGCAGGTGACGACAATGTCATCGACGCTGAATACGTGGATGTAGACGAGAACAAGTAAGGCAATTGCCGGTTGACGATTGCCAATTGAAGAGGCGGAGAAGAAGTGCTCGCTCCGCCTTTTCTTCAAATCGGTGATTGAAGATCGGCAATGGCGATAGTTTCATGGCTAATAAGCAGGACTACTACCAAATACTCGGCATCAAGCGCGACGCCAAGCCCGATGAGATCAAGAAGGCTTACCGGCGCCTGGCGCGCAAGTATCACCCCGACGTAAATCCGGGTGATAAAACTGCCGAGGAACGCTTCAAAATGATGTCGGAAGCGCACGACGTGCTTTCCGATCCGAAGAAGCGAAGCGTTTACGATCGCTTTGGGCAGTACTCCGAAAACCTTGCCGACGCGGCGGCGCGAGGCGCTGGTCCATCGAGCGGAGGGCGTACCCCGCCGGGATTTGATTTCACCGGTTTCGACTGGGGCAGCGGATCGACAAGCTCGGGCGGTGGCAGTAGTAGCTTCCGCGACATTTTTGCGGATCTGTTTGGTGGTGGTGCGTCGAAAGAGAAGGAGCCGCCACGACCGCAGCCTCAGCGTGGCGCCGACATCGAAATGCCGCTGGCGCTCTCGTTTGAGGAAGCGATCAAGGGGATAACTACAAACATCACGGTCAATCGTTCCGAGCAGTGTTCGCGTTGCAACGGCGCGGGCGATATTGGCGGACCGGTAGTGGTTTGTTCTACGTGCAAGGGTTCGGGGCAAGTGCAGCGAGCAGGCGGGCGGCTTCGGTTTGCGCAGGAGTGTGCTGATTGCGGTGGAACGGGACGACGGCGCGCGCCGTGTTCGCTGTGTCATGGCAAGGGCACGGTGCCGAAAACGGAGACGGTGAAGGTTCGCATTCCGGCGGGTGTTGAGACTGGTTCGCGCGTGAAAATCACTGGCAAGGGTGAAGGTGGCCGACTTGGCGCCCAGCCGGGTGACCTGTTCATCATCACAAACGTCGGCCAGCACAAATATTTTACTCGCAAGGGCGACAACATCTACGTGACTGTACCGATCACCGTTCCGGAGGCTGCGCTTGGCGCGAAGATTGAAGTGCCGACGGTTGAGGGCAAAACACAACTGCGCGTTCCACCGGGAACACAGTCAGGACAGAAGTTTCGTTTGCGCGACAGGGGTGCACCGTCGTTGCGAAACCCGGGCGCGAAGGGCCATCAGTTTGTAGAAGTACAAGTGACTTTACCGAAAGTGATTTCGGAAGAGACAAAAGAATTGCTGCGGGAGTATTCGAAGTTGAATACCACGAACCCGCGAATCGAGATGGGATTGGAATGAGCAGGAAGCCGAGAACATACACGATCAGCGCCGTAGCGGATCAGTATGGGATTCATCCGCAGACGCTCAGACTTTACGAACGTGAAGGGCTGCTGAAGCCGTCACGCTCCGAGGGTAACACGCGACTCTACACTGATGCCGATCTCGAAAGGCTCGAATTGATTCTTTCCCTGACTCGCGACCTGGGCGTGAATCTCGCCGGCGTCGAGATCATTCTGAACATGCGGGAAAAGATGGATGCGATGCAGCAGGAATTTGAGCGCTTCTTCCAATACCTGCAGTCGCACGCCGAAGAACTCACGAATTTCGAAGCCGCGCCCGAAGGTAGCGACGCCCTGGTCCCCCTCACCCGTTCCGCTGCCCTGCGCCGCCGCACAACACGCCAGTAACGCAGATCTGATCCGCGAAAATCTGCTCCCCAAGATCCGCTAAATCTGTGTTAAAGTTCTTTCCGCAGTAACAACCTCACTAAGGAGTACACAAAATGACCTCACGTCTCACACTTCTCACTATCTTTCTATTCACTTTCAACGTTAACGCACAAGACCTCGACACCGTCACGCTCTTCGGTCGCGTCGTTGACCAAAACTCAGCAGTAATTCCCGGTGCCGAAGTACAAGCCACACTGGTTAAGACCGGACAAAAGCGCACAACCACCAGCGATGCAGAAGGACGTTATCGCCTGGTCCAACTGGAGCCAGGAACGTACCTCGTTCAAGTATCGTTCAACGGCTTCGCGCCGCAGCAGATTACAAACATCGCAACCGTTTCGGGGCAGAGTCTCGAGCTGCCGATCATGCTCATTCCGTCGAGCGTCGAGGTTGAACCGGTCGTTGTTACTACCGCCGACGTTCCCGTAGTCGATACGAAGCGCACCGTCACGGGCGCCACGCTCACGACGCGCGAACTCGAGTCGTTGCCAATCAACACGCGCTCGATTCTGGATCTGATCTTCACGCTTCCGGGCGTCACTGAAGAACCTTTGTCGACGCGCGATCTCGCCGAAGATCGCAACGTCAATCACGCGAGCACGCCTGAAGAAGCGGGGACATTCTCACTCGCAGGCGCACCCGCTTACTCCAACAACCTGACGATCGATGGTCTCGACAACAACGACGATCGCGCTGCACGCGAACGTTTCCAACCATCGCTCGAAGCAGTTGCCGAAGTGCAGGTGATCACAAACCAGTTCTCGGCGGAATATGGCCGCGCTTCCGGCGGTCGCGTCAATCTGCGGACGCGCAGCGGTTCAAAACAATTTCATGGACGCGGGTTCTACTACTTCGAGGACGAATCCCTGAACGCAAACAGTTTTCGCAATAACTCGCTCGGCATTCCACGCCTGCCGTTACAGGAACACGTGGCCGGATTCACGCTCGGTGGACCACTCGTTCGCGATAGCGTTTTCTTTGTCTCTTACGAACAGAGCAAAGTTCTGGACAGCGCGCTGATCGATACGCTTGTGCCCGTAAAGCAGAACCGCGGATTTTCACTGGCTGCGCCAACGGATTTTAGTCGTAGTCGGCTTGAAGATACTGAGGCGCCTACGTTGGCTACTGAAGTTGCACCATTCATCTCATCCGTCAGCACACCGCTCAGAAACACGAGCATCACGACGCGTGTGGATCAGCAGTTTAGTCCGATGCACAACGCGTCGGTCGTGTACCAGGGTGGGCGACTCATCAACCTGCGACAGTTTGGTGGTGGCAACCGGCTGGCGGAAAGTTTGCAGGGACGGCGGCGCAATTCAGACGCGCTCTCGTTTTCAGACACGCTGGTTCTTTCTGAGCGATTGGTGAACCAGGCGCGGTTTCAATACTCGCGTCTCGCGCCGGCGTTCGAGGCGAGTGGTGGTAATTCACCAGTCGTGTTGATTGCGTTGAACGATCCGCTGCCCGCTGAAGATCCGGAAAGACGAACGGGAACGCTGGTCGCCGGTTCGTCTACCTCCGGCGGCAGCGACAGGCGCGAGCAACGCGTGCAGTTGCAAAACGTGCTCTCTTTTGTTGACGGAGAGCACTCATTCAAACTGGGCGCCGACGTTCATCACGTGCGTTCCACGTTTATCGACCTCTCAGATCTCAGCGGGACTTTTAACTTTGCCAGCGCCGGAGATTTCCTCGCCGGCATTCCCAGTCGCTACCGGCAAACGTTCCAGAGCGCATCGACGCAGAAGAACTTCTACACCGGCGTGTTTCTACAGCATGAGTGGCAACTCCTGCCGCAACTGCTGTTGAGTTATGGCTTGCGTTACGAGTACGAGACGATCCTTCACGATCCAAACAACTTTGGTCCAAGGTTCTCGGCTGCTTACAGTCCACTCGATTCCGGAAAGCTTGTGCTGCGCTTTGGTGGCGGCCTCTTTTTCAACCGCCCGCTGCTGCGGACAATCGATGACTTCACGTTAGGTAAACAGCAGCGCTTTATCGACACCAACCTCCTACCCGATCCAGTCGCATTCATTGCCGCGAACATCCGCTTCCCCCAAACGCTCTCTGCCGATTCAAGTCTGGTTCGAGACTTTGGAGTTTCGAATACCAACTTTTCGCGCCGTCTCGATCCCGATTTGAGGATTCCCGAGAGCTATCAAATCAACGCCGGCGTCGAGCGTGATCTGGGTCGGGGATATTCAGTGGAGGCAAACTTCAGCTTCACGCGAGGCATACATCTGTGGCGCGAATTCAATGCCAACGCGCCCGTGCTTCCGGCAGGTTACAACAACTTTTCCGAGTATCTTGCTTCACGCGACTTCGCAAACTTTCGTACGGCCTCCGGTCGCCCGCTTCACAACGCTGCCACGGCCGGCGAGTTGGTCAGGTTCGGTTACGGAAGTTCAAACACGGTGCAGCGAGTTGTTGAGTTTGGGGTTCCGATTTCGGTGATGAGTCTCAACAGTCCGAGTTCTTCGACGATGGTCGCAGTTGCGCTTGCCGCAATCAACAACCTGCGTCCGGATCCGGAGCGCGGGGAGTTGGAACAATTGATTTCTGCGGGAAATAGTTTCTATCGCGGGATGACGCTCGAGTTGCGGAAGCAATTCAGATCGGGATTCGGGTTTCGTGCTGGTTATACGTTGTCGAGCTTGATTGACGATGGTGTCGTCAATACTTCCGATGCGCTCGTCCCGGGAGACTTTCGCGCGGAACGTGCACGGAGCCTGCTCGATCGGCGGCATCGATTTGTCTTTTCGGGCATGTTCAACCTTGGTGGTTTTCAATTGTCGCCGGTATGGCGTGTTGCCTCGGGGGCGCCTTTCAACATCACGATTGGCGGGCTGGATCGGAACCTCGACGACGTCTCGAACGATCGACCAAACGATTCCTTCACGGTGGCGCCGATCGGTCAAAGCGGAAATCTGCCACGCAACGCCGGTCGTGGGCCAGGGTCATTCATGCTCGATCTCAATGTAACGCACGAGATCCGCATCTCGGAGCGTCTGCGGATTAGGCCTTCGGTGGAGTTCGATAATGTGCTGAACAAGACCGTGTTCAGTTTTGGATCGGAGTTTATCGATTCATCGATGCAACCTAAACGGACTATGAGACCAAGGGAAGTCCGGATCGGTATAAAAATTAGCCACGGATGAAGTCGGATTTAAAGCACGGATTAGTCACAGATAAGATTCTGAGGGTGTTCTATGACGTTTATAACGAATTAGGGCACGGGTTCCTGGAGTCTGTATATCATCGGTCGTTAGTTTTAGCGTTGCAATCGGTGGGATTGAATGCCCGTAGTCGGGTGGATATTCCGGTGTGGTTTCGGGGACACCAAGTGGGGCAGTTTCAAGCAGACATACTGGTAGAAAATTGCGTGCTGCTCGAACTAAAAGCTGCCCGCGCTTTGGATTCGTCCCACCGGGCGCAACTATTAAACTATTTGCGAGCGACTGATATTGAGGTTGGCTTACTACTGAATTTCGGCGAGAGGCCTGAGTTCAAGAGAGTGATCTTAGATAACCTCAAAAAACAAACCCGTAATCCGTAAGAAATCCGTGTTTATCTGTGGCTACGGCAGCGGGCTCGGGAGCGTTCGATTCGTCTTTTCATCCACCGGTTCATTGTCTTGTACCTTCCAAAATCTCTGATGTTCTTCGTACGATTGCGTTGCCTCGCAGGTTGCATGCCAATCGTACCTTCCAACTAGTAACGCGAACTTTCCGGGGAAAAGGGACCATTTTGGTGTGATAAACTCCCAATTGGTATGCCGATCTCGGACTCACAAGCAGAGCACGTCAGCGATATTGAAGCAGCCCTGCTCGACGCCGAGCTCTTCATGAAGTACCAGGCCCCCGACCGTGCCATAAAAAGATTGCGAACGGCGCTTGAAGTTAACAGCCGCTCGATCAAACTGCGCGAGCGTTTGCGCGAGATCTGCGCGGTCCACAAACAGGTCGAAGAAGCTGCCCGCCAGTGCCTCGCCCTCGCCAGTCTTTATATCGAACGCGAGGATTTTGATACCGCCCACGATCGCCTACTCGAGGCCAAGGGGTTTGACGAACGGATAAACATCGCCAAGGGTCTGGAGGCGATTCGCCGCGCTCGCCGGCCCGACCTGAAACCCACGCCCGCCCCCGAAGCCCAGTTCGAACGCAAGCACTTCACTTTGGCCGGGGATCTCACGGCGATCAGCGTCTTCGACGCGATGCAGGTCATCGAAAACGCACGTTTGAATGGCGTGCTGACTCTCACCGGCCCAAATTACGACGGCGTGGTCAAATTCAACGAAGGCCGGATTGTCGACGCGGTGTGTGACGGCCAGGTTGGAGAGCTGGGATTTCAGCGAGTAGTGGAGATCACCAGCGGCACGTTCGAATTTCAGAAGAGCTCGGAACAGTTCCCGACGCGCATTCAAGCGCTCAGCAACACCAACCTCATCCTCGACACGTTGCGTTTACTGGACGAGAAAAAGCAGTAAATCCTAATCAATCAACACGCGGGTGTTCAGCGCCTCAGCTTTCTCGATGGCGGTGAGGAGGCGGAGAAACTGGTTGTAGTTGCGACTGCGCGAGGTCAGACGCGCGACTTCCGACTGGCTCAGCTCGCTGCGCAGGAGTAGATCGAGAAAGTCGTAATAGTCGGCGGCAGCTTCGAAAGGAAACTCGCGCGTGTACGTCGTCGCATCGCTGTCTTCAGATCTGAAGCCCGCGAGCAGGTCGAAGATGTTGTCAGTGGTGAGCCGCGCAGCTTCGCGTGTGAGAACGATCGGCACGCGCAGTTCAAAGAACCGCAATCCGTCTTCAGTAACGACGCGCCGCAACTCCTTCGTCGCTTCGCCATCGAAAGGCGACTCCGAATCGATCAGGATGCGCAGCAGTCGCGGCTGATCTTCTTTGTCGAGCGTGTCGAGTGCGAGCTGCACGCGATCGGCGAGAAACTTTTCAAACTGCGCCTCAACCGGGTAATTGATCCGCCCTAAACAACCGACAGACTCACCATCACCGGCCGTGTCCAGCGGCAAACACGCCGGACAGTGGGCACAGACAGTCGTCGCCTCCTGCATGCGCTCGATTTCGGCGCTGGCGTTTTCAACCCAGAGAAGTTTATCGATCGACGGCGCGCTGGCGTCGCCAGTGGTGAGCTTTGCGTGCAGGCTGCTGAGCCGGCCCCACTCGCGCAAGTGCCGTTCAGAGTAGTTGGCGCGAAGGGGGCAGGCGTATTGCAGTGCGAATTCCAGTGACATCGTCGAAAGTATAGCGTTAATCCACAGATTGCACAGATTGATGTAGAATCTGTGTAATCTGTGGATACACATTTCCCGCAGCAAGTGCCGCTAGAAAGGTCAGCCCATGGCAGTTAGTCAGGAACTTTTGGAGATACTCGCGTGTCCGGCTTGCAAGGCGAAGGTCGAGCTCAAGCCCGATGGAAACGCGCTGAAATGCGTCGAGTGCAAGCGTGTTTACCCCATCCGCGACGATATCCCCGTAATGCTCATCGACGAGGCCACGATCGAAGAGTGATTCGATGAACAGCTTGCGCGACATCGTCGAGCTTTCTCCACAGTTACGAGCCATCGAAGTTGCGCAACCGCTGGCGCCGCCGCGCTGGAACTGGGCCGAAGTTCGCAAGGTTCTACTCGTCCGGCTGCGGTCGATCGGCGACACGGTTCTGGCCACGCCGTCAGCCTTTGCCTTAAAGCGCCTTATGCCAAAGATCCAGGTCGACATGCTGGTGGAAGACTGGGTCGCGCCGCTACTCGAGCCTCATCCACACGTCGACAATGTGCTTGTTCTCGAACGCGGCGGACTGATGTCGCGCATGCGTGCGGCGCGCGAGCTCCGCGCTGAGAAATACGACGTTGTTTACAACCTGCACGGCGGTACGACCGCAACCTTTCTGACGCGAGCGACAGGCGCACGTCACCGTGTCGGTTTCAGGACGTATCAATACGCGCAACTTCATAACCACCTCGCGCCGTCGCCTTTGTTGCTCTGGGGACAACAGAAGGCACACTCTGTCGAACAACAACTGGCGCTCATCGGTTGGACCGGCGTTCCCGTCACGGATCGACCTCCCACGCAGCTCGGTGTGTCGCCCGAAGCCGCTGAAACGATCAACCAGCGACTCGCTGCCGTTGGTCTAACAGATCGAAAGATCGCGCTGATTCATCCGGCGGCGGCGTTTGCAACCAAGCAATGGGCCACCGAAAACTTCGCCCGAATAGCTGAATACGTTGCCGAGCACGGGTTCGCTCCGGTGGCGGTTGCGGCGCCTCATGAGCAAGCGGTGCTGGAGAATCTGGTTGCCGAATCTGACGTGCACATCGAGACGTTTGAACTGTCACTGCCGGAAGTAACTGCATTGGCTGCAAGGTCGCAACTGTTTATCGGCAACGACAGCGGCATCGCGCACATCGCAGCGGCTCTCGGAACGCGGTGTGTCGTCGTTTTCGGCTCCTCGAACATAGCCCACTGGCGGCCCTGGAATTCCGCGCCGGCAGAAGTCGTCTTCGAACAGATGCCGTGCCAGCCTTGTCACGGGTATTTTTGTGAGAAGTTTGCTCAACCCGAATGTATCCTGCGTGTGCCGGTGGCGCGAGTCACGGCCGCGATCGATCGCGTGTTGTCCTGATGTCTCAGTTAACTAAAACGCGTGCTTCCGAGATCCTGCGAAACCTGCGCGGGCGTTACGTGCTCGTACTGGGCGACGTGATGCTGGATGAGTTTGTTTGGGGCGACGTGACGCGCATCTCTCCCGAAGCGCCGGTGCCGGTTGTAGACGTGCGGCGCGAGTCGATGCACCTTGGTGGGGCGGCGAACGTGCTTGCGAACCTGGTCGCGCTTGGGGCGCGGGGATCGGTCGTCGGCGTTGTTGGGAACGACGCTGCGGGTGAGCGTTTGCAAATAGGTTTACGTGAGCTCGGAACTCAGGAGCGGTGTCTAATAGTTGATGAGTCGCGACCGTCGACCACAAAGACGCGCATCATCGCGCACAGCCAGTTGGTCGTGCGGGCGGATCGCGAGTCGCGCAGTCCAGTGACTGCAAACGTTGAAGAAAAGATCGTTTCCTGTTTGAAAGAGGCGCTCAGGCAGGCGGACGCGTTCGTGGTTTCAGACTACGATAAGGGCGTGGTAACGCCGCGAATACTGCGCGAGATATTGCCGCTGGCGTACGAGCAGGTTCCGGTGCTGATCGATCCCAAACTGCGAAACTTCAACTCGTATCGCCCGGCAACGCTCGTGACGCCAAATCACTTCGAAGCACTGCGGATGAGTGATACCGAAGACACTTCGGACGACGGATCGCATCACGCGGCGAAAGTGATTCGGGAGAAACTCGGCTGTGACGCCGTGTTAATAACGCGCGGCGATCGTGGAATGATGCTGCTGGAAGGCGACGGCGAGCCTGTTTACGTCGAAACAGCAGCCCGCGAGGTCTATGATGTAACGGGCGCCGGCGACACCGTCATCGCCGCACTCGCCAGCGCCCTTGCCACAGGCGCGACGATGCTCGAAGCCGCGGCACTCGCGAACCACGCGGCGGGAATCGTAGTCGGAAAAGTCGGTACTGCTACAGCTACAGCGGATGAGTTGATCGGTACGTTTGAGTAATGCTAGGCAAGACCCTTCGCAACTACCGCATCACAGACAAGCTCGGTGTCGGCGGGCAGGGCGCAGTTTACAAGGCCATCGACACGAAGCTTGGCCGTCCGGTTGTGATCAAGGTCATCCCGCCCGAGCTCAGCGTAAAAGAAGCCAACCTCAAACGATTTGAACGCGAAGCACGTCTCGCCTCGGCCCTGGACCACCCAAACATCTGCACGATCTTCGATCTCGACGAAGTTGACGGCGTTCACTTCATCGCGATGCAGTACGTCGAAGGTAAGAACGTGCGCCAGCTCGTCGCCGGCCGCCCGTTGGAATTAAAGACCACGCTGCTGATCGGTTTGCAGGTTGCCGACGCGCTCGCAGCCGCGCACAGCCGTGGCATCATTCATCGCGACATCAAGTCAGGCAACGTAATGGTCACCGCTTCAGGTCAGGTTAAAGTGCTCGACTTCGGCCTCGCCAAGCTGCTTGACGACACTGAAGCCGCAACCTCCGGGATTCATCGCACCGAGTTAACCGAAGTCGGCGTACCTTACGGCACAGCGACTTACGCGGCGCCGGAACAGGCGCGTGGCGATCGCGTCGACAAACGCGCGGATATCTTTTCACTCGGCGTGTTGCTTTACGAGATGTTGACCGGCACCTGGCCGTTTCGCGGCAAGACGACGATCGACGTGCGTCATGCAGTGCTGCACGATCCGCCACGACCGATTTCCGAGTTGCGCTCAAGTCCGATTCCGCCGCGTTTAAATCAGATCATCGATAAAGCACTCGCGAAAGAACCGAAAGATCGTTTCCAGAACATGGAAGACTTTCGCAACGAGTTGCGGCAAGTGTTACAGGAAGTCGATGCAGGCGCAGGCGCGGGTTATCAAAGTGTAGTGCCCGAAGCGCCGCGCCATCTGCACGGCGCCAACCCGGTTTCGCGTGCGATGCGCTGGTTGAAATCGATCACACGGACCGAATCACCTACCGCAGCGCCAAACCTGACGACCTCTTCCAGGCAAGGCATTCACGAAACGCCGTTTACGACCGTCACCGATCAGGAGAAGAAGAGTCTCGCTATTCTGTGTTTTCGTAATTTGAGCAACGACGCGGCTTCAAGTTTCTATGAGTTCTCGCTTGCAGACGCGGTGATTACCGAGCTGGCACGCGTGCGATCGTTGGTGGTGCGGCCATCGTCGGTGATCGCCAGGTACCAGGGCCAGCAAAGAGATCCGCGCGAGATCGGTCAGGAGTTGGGTGTCAGCGCTGTTCTGACTGCCGGTTTCATTCACTCGGGTGAGCGTTTTCGCGTGACTGCCCAACTAATCGACGTCGGTTCCGGCGAGTTGTTGTGGAGCGATCGCATCGACACCGCAGCGTCAGACATCATCGTTCTCCAGGACACGATCGCACAACGAATCGTCGAAGGCTTGCGCGTCGAGCTCAGCCACGCCGAGCAGGCAGAAATCGCCAAAGCCGCCACTCAAAATCCCGCTGCTTATGAGGAGTACCTGCGCGGGCGCGATCTGTTTGCGCGTTTTATCTTTCGCACGTTGTCTGAAGACGATTGCAACGGAGCGATAGCGCACTTCGAACGCGCCATCCAGCTCGATCCGAATTTCGCGCTGGCCCATGATGGTCTGGGCGCCTGTCACGTCAATCGTGTCTTCAAAGGATTTGGCGGCGCGGAAGATTACGAGCGTGCTGAAAAAGCTTTCACGAAAGCGCTGTCGATCGATCCCAACATCTTCGAGGCACGCATGCTGATGGTGTTTGTCTATTTGTGGCGTGGGCAAAAGCAGAAAGCGCGCGACGAGGTCAACCGCGCGCGGCGTGAAGCCCCGAACGAGCCTGTGGTCCACTTCGTGAAAGCACTGTTGCACCGGCTTGATGGCGAGTATGGCCGGGCGTTGCGTAGTTACGAACGACTGGTGCGTCTCGATCCGGCGGCGCATGTAGTGGCGAGTTACAGCCGTGCACTGGTCTACATGTACATGGGACAGTTTGATGAAACCTTCCGGCAGCTCGATGCCGCTGGGGATCAGGATAATGCGCTCGTGCGAACCTTCCGTGCGCTCGGGCTGTATTACACCGGGCAAACGGACGCTGCGGCGGATTTGATGAGGGACGTCGTCGACAAGCATCCCAACATGCACGGCATTCGCCCGTTCATGGCGATGTTTCTGAGCGCGCAAGGCAAGCACGACGAGGCGATCGCACAACTCACGCCGGCTGTTAAACGCAACGGCGAGGTCGATGCCGACATCAGCTATTCGATCGGCTCGGTTTACGCGCTCGAAGGACTACACGGCGATGCGTTTGAATGGCTCGAGCGCTCGATCTCGCTCGGTAATGCGAATCGACCGTGTTTCGAGAATGATCCGAATTGGGCGGGGCTGCGCGACGATCCGCGGTTCGTGGAGTTGGTCGCTTCTATTAGCCACAGATGAACACGGATTTTTTGATGGATTTTTATGCATAAACAGAGAGTTTCATTATTAGCGTACGTCTTGCTGTTCTGCGTATTTGGGCAAGCCGCATTTGCGCAGCAGCCGCAGCCAAAGACACTTCCGGAGCTGCAAGCGAAGATCTCGGAGATATTAGCGAAACCGGAATTGGCGCCGGCGACTGTCGGGATAAAAGTGGTCTCGCTGGATAATGGACGAGTTCTCTTTGAACAGAACGCGCAGAAACTGCTGCGACCTGCTTCCAACATGAAGCTCTACACCGTCGCGGCGGCGCTCGATCGTTTGTCTCCTGATTACCGGTTTGTCACGTCTGTTTATGCAACGACGCGGCCGGATTCTGCCGGGGTGGTACACGGCAATTTGACGATCTATGGCCGCGGTGATCCTTCGATCGCTGCGCGTTTCAATAACGGGGATTACTTTAAAGGCATTGATGATCTCGCTACGCGGATCGTCGCGGCGGGCGTGAAGCGTGTCGAGGGCGATCTCGTCGGTGATGAAAGTTATTTTGTTGGACCAAAGTATGGCTCGGGTTGGGAATGGGAAGACTTGACGTGGTACTACGGCGCCGAAGTTACGCCTCTCGCCGTGAATGATAACGCGCTCGATCTTTTTGTGAAGCCTGGTCCGGCAGTGGGCCAGCCGGCATTGATCACAACCGGTCCACCCGATCCGCTGCTGACGATCGTCAACAAAGTGACCACGTCGGCGAAAGGCCTGAAGCGCGAGCTGTCGGTGCACCGGGGACTAGGTGAGAACACGATCACGATCACCGGCACTATCGCAATCGACGACCTCGGTTATCGCGGCGGGATCGGAATCTCGCATCCAGCGTTGCTGTTTGTTTACCTGTTGCGAGCGTCGCTGGCGCAGAAGGGCGTCGTGATCACGGGTAAATCTCGCACCACCGGCGAAGTACAGCCCGCATTGATGACGGGAGTTCCGATTTCGGGCACCAATGGATCGTCGTCGCCATTTCAAAATGAGATCGCCACGCTTCAATCAGTGCCATTCAGTTTGATCGCGGCGCAAACGTTGAAGCCGAGTCAGAATCTCTACACTGAGCTTATCCTGCGTACGCTCGGCAAAGTGACGCCACCGCCGGCGACGACTTCGACTCTGGCACAGACCTCGGAGCAGCTCGGTTTGGAAGCTGTCAGAGCGTTTCTGAAATCAGTGGGCATCAGACCGGAAGCGCTCGTGCTCGACGATGGCTCGGGACTCTCGCGCAGCGACATGGTTACTGCCGAAGCATCGGTGCAGTTGCTCACGTTTATGAGCAAGCATCGCCACGCAACCGTGTTTCGTGATGCATTGCCGATCGCGGGTGTTGACGGCACCTTGCGCACCAGAATGAAAGGCACGCCCGCTGAGAACAACGTGCGCGCCAAGACGGGTTCGCTGAGTTCAGCCGCGAGTCTCGGCGGTTACATGACAACTGCCGCGGGCGAGAAGCTGGCGTTCACGATCATGGTCAACAACTATCCGCGCGACTTTGACCCGCGTTCAGCGTGCATCGATCCGATCACAGTGTTGCTCGCGTCGTACGCCACCAAGCCGGAATAATCCACAGATTACACAGATTACATGCAGCCACAATTCACTAAATTCCACGGTCTGGGAAACGACTATCTCGTCTTCGAAGCGGAGCAGCTAAAAGGCGTTGACGATCTCGGGGGGTTCGCGCGGCGCATCTGCAATCGACATTACGGCGCCGGCGGTGATGGTATTGCCATCATTGGAAAAGCTGAGACGGAAGATGTTGATTTCACGTGCCGCATCTTCAACCCGGATGGAAGTGAAGCAGGTTTGTCGGGTAACGGCACTCGTTGCGCGGTGGCGTATCTCTATTACAGGGGACTTTGGACCAAAGATGAACTGCGATTGAGTACCAGGACCGGGTTGAAGCGATACTTTCCACGCGGACAGTCGGGCGTGGGTAAGTATGTGTTCGAGTCGGAGTTGGGACAGCCGAAGTTCGACACGCAAACGATACCGATGTCGATCACGCCGCCGCTCGAGAAGGTTGTGGGTTATCCGTTGGAGGTGAACGGCGAGCAGTTTCCAATCACGGCCATGCAGATGGGAAATCCTAACTGCTGCATCTTCGTCGACGATTTCGACGCACTCAACTGGCGACAGATCGGAAAAGCGATCGAGGTGCATCCACAGTTTCCGGATCGAACAAACGTGGTTTTCGTGCGGCCGGTGGAGAGAAACCTGATCGAATTGCGGATCTGGGAACGTGGTGTCGGCGAAACCACTGCGTCAGGTACGTGCTCGTGCGCGGGCGCGGTGGCCGCGATGGTTAACGACCGCGCCGATCGAGACGTGCGTGTCGTAATGGAAGGCGGGGAAGTCCGGATCAAGTGGCGAGCGGACGGGGAAGTTGTGATCACGGGAACCGCTGAAGTAGTCTATTCAGGGCAGTGGCTACAAGGTGGTTAGGCGTCTCCTTGGAGTGCGGTACCTTGGTACCGCTTTGGCCAAAGCGGTGCCAAGGCACCGCACTCCAAGGAGACGCCCACAGCTATTGGATTCCATGCTAAGAATCTCTCCCATTATTTTGGCTCTGCTATTAACGACCGCCGCCTGTGGCGGGAGGGTGGTCACTGAGACCAAAGCCGAGCCACCTCCACCACCAAAACCACCCAGTTCCGTTCCGATGTGGCTCGGAAACGCGTCCCGCAGCTTTTACGGGACCGGACCGTGGTCTGACGGACCCCTCGAAGTCGTTTGGGAGTTTGAAACCAGCTCGACAAGCGGCCGCCTGCACAAAGATCCGTGGGGCGGCTCAAGCTGGCCGGGCCAACCATCCGTCGATGAGCGATACGTTTACTTCGGCTCCGCTGACGGCAATCTCTACTGTCTCGACGCACGTGACGGCACACTCATCTGGAAATACAAAACGGGCGACAGTCTTAAAGCCACGCCAACCATCGTCGGAAACCGCCTGATCGCCAGCGGTCTCGATCACTACATCTACTGCATCGACGCCCGCGACGGCACTTTGATTTGGAAGTACAAGACAGGCTTCGAAGTCGACTGCTCGGCAGCTGTGATCGACGGTCGCGTCTACTTCGGCAGTGAAGACGGATTCTTCTACAGTCTGAATCTCGAAGACGGCGCGTTGATTTACAAAACCGAACGACTCGGCTCGATGGAAGGCAGCTTCTCCGTCGTCGACAACCACGCGTACATCGGCACCGAGCAAGGCGACTTGTACCGTCTCAACCTCGCCGACGGCTCGACTGTTTGGAAAGCCCGCATCGGCGCCGACTCGGATTCAACTCCCGCTGTTTACGAAGGCAAGGTTTACACTGCCGCCGAGAATGGTTACGTCTATTGCTTCCGCCAAAGCGATGGGCAACTCATTTGGAAGTACCAGGCCGTCGGCGGCACGGGCAAAGAGAGGAGCGGCTTCTGGGCCAGCCCGATCCTCGCGAACGGCAGGGTACACATCGGTTCGAGCAACGGTTACCTGTATTGCCTGACGGCAGACAAAGGCGAAGTAGTTTGGCGATATCGCGCGAAGGCGGCAATCTGGGGAACGTCACCACTGGTCGATGGGCGCCTCGTGTTCGGCGATAAAGCCGGCTGGATGCATTCTGTGTCGGCCGACGATGGTGAACCGATCAGCCAGTTGAAGATCGGTGATAATATCAATGCGACGCCCGCGATTCTTAACGGGCGAATTTACATCGGCGCTTTCAATGGGAAGCTTTACTGTCTGAAGTAGCTTGTTAATCTATCTCGTAGACAACACCATCGATGGCCAGGGAGCGAGCCCGCGCGAAGTTCGGGCCGTTCTCGGCAGACTGATTCCCGGACTCGAAATCCTCATCGAGCCATTCCACCACGTTTCGCTCGAAAGAGTTCGGAGCCTTCGTCCCTCGCACATCATCCTGAGCGGACAAAGTCATCCGTGGGAGATGTACACACCTGAGTCGCTGGCCGGCGTCAATGCGGTCATCAAGCAAGCGAGTCAACCCATCCTTGGTATCTGCGGTGGTCATCAACAGATCGCATTGGCTTACGGCGCGAAGGTCGGACTGATGGGGCGACTCGAGCCAGGCGAAGGTTACAACGGCGCGAAGCGCGAGCGTGGTTTCCTGCCCATTCAAAACACGGGCGACGGTCTCTTCAAGGGACTACCCGCTGAGCTGACTGTCTGGCACAACCACTGTGACGAAGTGAAGGAACTGCCGGACGGCTTTCGCGCGACTGCGTCAAACGAGACATGTCAGATACAGGCAATGCAACAGAAGGGACGCAGGCTCTACGGTGTTCAGTTCCATCCCGAGTTGTTTGACGAGCAGTACCCCGAAGGCCGGCAGATCGTCGAAAACTTCCTAAAACTCTAAAATCCTCAGCAAAAATCCTCAGTCTATGTGACCGTATCGATTTTTTCTAAGTTTCGGTATTTCAGCACTTACAAACATTGTTGTTATATATCTCACAAATCTCACGGTTGAAGGTGGTCCAAACCGTGTGCTAGTTTCAAACCGAATCGCGCACCTTTACTGGAATCAGTAGTCGCTTTTCGCTTTATCTAATACAGACTTTTCAGCGCACCGCATCAAGGATGCAAGCCCCCAACCTCGGCTGACTTTATATCAGACTCCTAGAGCCAGGGGACGAGTCATAGGAAAGAACGGACTCGCGCAGGACGCTGAAGAGTAAGCAACAACATCGGACAGGAGACCCGAATTGAAAGCTTATTCTTTTTTTAGTGGAAGTGCGCTTTTCGTTTCAGCACTTCTGAGTGGTTCTTTGTTTCTTTCTGCCAGGACTTTATCGGCGGAAACTCTTCCTTCTCAAACCCAACAACCAACCCCGACAGTCGAGAACTCTTCCGAAGGCAACTTAGGAGAAAAGATTGCTGCTGAAGAGATGTACGTCGTTCCCGCGACGAACTACGTTGCGACTGCTTATAGTTTGCGCGGTCGCACGGCAAGCGGACGACCTGTTGCCAAAGGAATCATCGCAGCGGATCCGCGTCACCTGCCATTAGGCTCACGCGTTCGACTTGAAGCCGGCGCTTACAGCGGCGAGTATCTCGTGGCTGACACCGGCGCTCTGGTGCGCGGACGACGAATAGATATCTGGACGCCATCGTCACGCGAAGCAATGCGTTTCGGACGACGCACTGTAAAGCTAACCGTGTTGAGTCTCGGCGGTAGAAAGCGCGCGCGAACTTAATCCGCCTGTATCCGTAAAATCCGCGGCTCCGTGTTAAGATCTGGCCTCACATGTCACAGATCCCAATCGCGGAGCCACTCGTCGAAGTCAAACGAGGATCGATAACCGAATCGCGTCATCGGGGCCACATAGTTGCCGTCGAACCAGACGGTAACGTCGTGGCCTCGCTCGGTTATCCTCCTCTCGTCACGTTTCTCAGATCGTCAGCAAAACCTTTTCAGGCACTGCCGCTGCTGGTCTCCGGAGCCGCGGATCGATTCGGCTTCACGGATCGCGAAGTGGCGCTGGCCTGCGGTTCACACAACGGCGAACCGATTCACACGGAACTGGCAGCATCGATGTTGCGCAAGATCGGACTCGGTCCGGAGGCGCTGAAATGTGGCGCGCACGAACCGTACGGCGCCGAAGCCGCACTCGAGTTGCGTTCACGCGGCGAACAGCCAAACGTCCTGCACAACAACTGCTCCGGCAAGCACGCGGGAATGCTCGCAGTTGCGATTCATTTGGGCGCTCCGACAGAGGACTACGATAGTCCCGAGAATCCCGTGCAAAAGGCCATCGCTGATACGGTGGCTAGATTTTCTGGCGTCCCGGTGACCGACATGGCTGTGGGCGTTGATGGTTGTGCCGCTCCGATCTTTGGCATCACCGTGAAAGCGATGGCGCTTGCCTACGCGAGACTGGTCTCGCCTCCACCGGACTTCGATAAAGCAACACGCAATGCTTGCGAACGAATCGTCAGAGTGATGGGCATGTATCCGGAACTGATCGGAGGAACTTCCGACCGGCTCGATACAGAGCTCATGCGTGCCGCGCCCGGAAGATTGATTTCAAAGGTTGGCGCCGATGGAGTCTACACCGCCGGTATTCTGCCATGTGAGGAGTGGCCCAAAGGATTGGGAGTTGCACTAAAGATCGAGGACGGCGACGACAAGCGTGCGCGACCGCCGGTTGTGATTGAGTCGTTGCGACAACTCGGCGTGTTGCGAGACGAGTCGCTCGAGGCGGTCTCGGGGTATGCGTTCTTTCCGGTGCGGAATCGACGCGGAGATCTGGTCGGTGAAGTCAGAGCGTCGTTTTCGTTGAACCACAAGTATGAGTAGCGAAGGTGAGGTAAACCTCCCGCCACTGCAGAGGCACGCAGACGGGCAGGTTGATGTTGATTCAGTTCCTGACGTGATTGAGTGGTTTCTCGATTACGATCAGCGCGTCGCGATCATTCGACATCCTTCGGTCGAAGAAGTATTTCAGTGGAAGCAGCAGCAGAGCCAGGCGCAGGGCGAGGACGTGTTTGTCTTCAAGCGCGCGGAAGACCGGCTCGCGATCGGGATCATTCAGGCTCTCTCCGACAACTCAACCGAACGCAGTCTGCACGCGTGGATTGGTCAGCTACTCGGCGCGCTGGATTCCGCGTCAAAGGCAAACGAGTCTACTGCCGAAGCTTACAAACTCGACTTACGAAGCGGTGGATCGATCGTCGAGCAGGCTGAGAAGATCCCCTTCCAACGCGGCCGCACGGAATTTCTGATCAACTGCTGGATCGAGACGCTGTGTACGGCCGAAGCGCGCGTACTCGGCTGGCTCTACAAAGAATTCTATGGCCGCCCTTATGCACCTTAGACCAGAATTAGCCACAAAAAAGCACAAAAGGCACAAAATGAATTAAATGCACTACAACAGATCTCTTTTGCGCTTTTTGTGTCTTTTTGCGGCTAATCTTTGTGGCCATCATCTGATCGTGAGGCTATAAATGACGCCCGAACTTCGCGCTATATTTCCCATCACGCAACGAGCGATCTACTTCAATCACGCCGCAGTCTCGCCGCCGCCCATCCCGAGCATTCAAGCGGTTGAGTCGCAGCTCAGGGATGTTCACGAGAACGGCTCCGCTAACTTCCGCAACTGGCTGGCCGTGAAAGAACAGGCGCGAGAGTTACTCGCCGGACTCCTCGGCGCCCGGCCCGAGCAGGTCGCCTTCATGCGCAACACCTCAGACAGCCTCTCGACGGTGGCGAATGGCATCTCGTGGCAGCCGGGCGACAATATCATCACGTTCAGTCGTGAGTTTCCTTCGAACATATATCCGTGGCTCCGCTTGCGCGACGCCTTTGGCGTTGAAGTGCGAATGTGTGAGGAACGCGAAGGCCGCATCGATATCTCGGAACTGGAAAGCCTGATCGACCACAAGACCCGCGTGGTCGCAATCAGTCACGTTCAGTACGCATCCGGATTTCGAATGGATCTTGAACGACTCGGACGCGCTGCACGCCGGCACGACGCCCTATTCGTTGTGGACACAATCCAGGCGCTCGGCGTCGTTCCCACGGATGTCGAAGCCGAACTGATCGATGTCGCTGCGGGCGCCAGTCACAAGTGGCTGTTGGCTCCGGAGGGTGTGGGGTATCTGTATCTTTCCGACCGCGCGCGCGAACGGATTCAGCCGACACTCGTGGGCTGGATCAGCGTCCCCAACCCGGATGATTACTTCAATTTCGAACAGGGCTGGAATCGCGGCACACTCGCCTGGGAGACCGGTACGGGACCTGCCGCTCTATTGCACGGCTTTAACGCGAGCCTGGAGCTTCTAAGCCGTTTTGGCGTCCAGAAGATAGCCAACTACCTCGAAGAGCTGACGGACTATTTGTGCGAGCGTTTGAGAGGAAAGAGATACGAGGTGGTAAGTTCTCGCGCGCCCGGTGAGAAGTCGCAGATCGTTTGCATCCGCCATCTCGACGGTTTGTCTGCCATGTCGCTGTATCACCAACTCAATTCAAAGAGCATCGTCACCGCGCCTCGCGGTGATCGCCTTCGGATCGCCCCGCATTTTTATAACACCGCTGCTGAAGTCGATCAGTTTGTTCAAGCGCTGCCTTAAGTAAGCGAGCGATTTCGATTCGATCGTACTACCACGGTTGTACTGAAGCTGTACAACTCAATCATCGTATGTTTCATGGCGTACAAATCTTTTATCCTCTTAACTTACGAAACTCTAGGAAAAACGCCACTCTGCCTTTTTGATTGGATCAGGACGGCTGTTGGCACGGTCATTGCCAAAGAGATGCTCAGAACAAGAAGGGTAGATAAGGGTAAATCGGGTCAGGCTCTGAAAACTGCGGTGAGTGGAGGCTTTGGGGGAGGCATCCTCTCACAGATTTTAGAAGCAAGCGTTTGACTCTTTTGGGGGAACGGAGTGACGCTTGTGACGCAGTTGAAGAGCAATAATAGCGGAGCTGCTGATTGACGTCTTGACGGGGCTTGGGGGAGCCTCCCAGGAAAAATCAGCAGCCCGCAATTTTTTTGGCTCGATAACAGAAGCCATCCACAGATTACACAGATTAAATCTGCGCAATCTATGGATGGCTTTCTAATTTCGCTCTCTTAGCAGTCGACCGGGTTCGGTTTCGGGAGTGAGGTCGTCGAGGTTGAGCCGGAGCATACCGCCGGCATCGGAATAGGCCGTCACCGCTTTTTGTTGGGCACGCCGGTAAGTGAACAGCAGACCGCCGAAAAGTCCACCCAGACCCAAACACGCGACTAATGCGTAACCCGAAGCTTTCAGGACTGCGACGAGGACGCCCAGCGTGGTGTTGATATAGCGCTTCTCGGCTTCCTTGTAGATATTCGGGTTCTCACCCAGCCATTGCACCACCTGCTCGTACTTAACCTGACCGATGAGTTGCTTGGCAGTCTGTTCGTCGGGCGCGTCAAAGACGAACACTGAATAGTTTCCGACGCGACGATACGCAGTCGGCGCTGGTTGGCCCAGCTTCCAGAGCTCCTGGATACGCGCGATGATGCGGCGATCGTTGTCGCCGGCGAGCTGTGGAGTATTAAACTCGACGACGAGGACTTTACTTGGACCATAAGCAACCAGGGCCGCGTCTGCGTTACCACCTGATTCGATCGCGGAAATCACACCTTGCTGGAGCCCGAGTTCATTGAGATCGTTGAAGCTGTTCAAAAAGATCGCAGTCTTTTGAGCTTCTTCAGGATTGGGCAGATGTTTCACTAAGGCGGGAATATCTCCTTCGCCCTGCTCCAGCTTGTTACTGACTTGCTGCGCACACTCTTCTAACGCCTGTGCGTCGTCGCCTTTCAGTCGTACGACAGCAGTGCCCTTGAAAAATGAGATACCGCCTTCTTCCGCGAACCCTGCGGTTCCATAGCCCGCCTTTATCTCCGCGCCTGCCTGCCTCGCTCGAGCCTCCGCCGCAATCTTACTCAGCAGTTCATAAGCTTCTGAATCCTGGCGGAACTTCGTAATTTCAACCGCCACCCGCCGCTGCTTCTTCCCCGCGATACATTGGCTTTGTTCTGTGGACGAACCTTCGGACTGCGCCTTTGCCGCAAAAGCAGCGACACAGGTAATAAGGCAAATCAGGAAAATACGGACTTTCGATAGACGCAAATCGGCAACTCCTCGTGCGGCCAGTTCTATTTAGAAACCGCTGGGGTTTTGATGTTCCCGAAAGCGATTGGGCAGCACGCTGTCAGTTTACTGCCAGCGTCTCAGTTCTCGCAAAAGAAGGTCGGCGTAATGGCGGGGATTGCTGATGTTGTGCATGACGATCGACCCGCCAATTTCGCTCGCGTTGTCGATGACGATGTCGCCCAATCCCATCAGTCGTTGCAGAATGCTGGCGGAAACGGTCACGTCCTGGACTTTGCTCAACGGAATGTTTTTGGTGGTGCGCGCGATCAGGCCGGTATCGATCTGGAGTTTGGAATCGGTAAGGGTGTAGCGAATCATGTTGCGGCGGATGTGGTAGTAACCCGGGATCAGCAACAGTGCGAGCGCGAGCAGAATGGAGATCCAGGCAGGCATGTTAAGTGATGCCAGCAGGAACACCAAAGCTATGCCTCCGAGAACCGCCAGGGTGTATCCAGTCTTGATGAAGATCATTGTGGGACGAACGGTGAAGATCGTGTGTTCGAGGTCTTGATCGCCGCCGTATTCCAGCGCCCGCGATTGCAGCCGTGCGAGCCTGGTGACTTCCGGATCTGCAGCCGGGGCACCGCAGTTCGAACAAAAACGGACACTCGGAGCCATGTATGCTCCGCAACTGGAACACGTCATCGATTTCAGATCCTCTTTCGCGCCAATCATGCTGCCACAGATCAACGCGGATTGATACTGATTTGTTCTATTGGCTGACTAGCTGGAGGCGACCGTCGGGAAGCCTGGTCATGAAGACGCTCGGCTCGTAGACGTTCAGGGGTGTGGGATCTTTTTGTTGTGCCACTGCGTTGGGCAAACTGGGCGCCTTTGCGACGGCGTTTGGATCGCGAATCATGCTGTAACGAGCGCCGATGCGACGCACGTATTCGCGCGTTTCGTTGTATGGCGGCACCTGGTAGCCATACTTCATTACCGCACCCTCGCCGGCGTTGTAGCCCGCCAGCGCGAGACGCACATCGCCCGAAAACAGGTCGAGCAGGAACCGCATGTAGCGGGCGCCGCCTTCGATGTTTTGCTTCGGATCCCAGATGTTTGTGACGCCGAACCGGCTGGCGGTGGGGGGCATGAGCTGCATGAGGCCGCGCGCGCCTTTGTGCGACAACGCACGGGGTTTGAAGCTCGATTCCTGGTGCATGATTGAGTAGAGCAGTAACGGGTCGACGGAGTTGCGCTTTCCGGATTCGACGATGAAGTTGTCGACGTCGGCGTTACCGGTGGTGAATCCACCGAGTGAAGGATTGATCGGCTGGCTGGTCAAATGCACCAGGGCTCCCGGAGCGGGCGAATGCGTGTAAAGATGCGACTTTGTCAGGCGTTTGGTTGGCTGTTTGGGCGGTTCGACCTTGGGGGTCTGGATTTGGACGGCGTTGGGGAAGTCGAAATTATCGATCTGGTAGCTGGAGGGTGCCTGAGCGCGGACCGACCACGTAGTCGCGGCAAAAAGGGCCAGTAAAAGAAGTGATTTTCGCATTTCGTCTCTTTGGGGCGAGCTCGTGAGGCCGAAAGATAATACCACGAGCGTTCAACTAGTGCCAACAAAGTTGAGCGCTATAGGGCCTATTGACAACCGTTGTAATATAGCGGCGCCCATTAACCCGCGCGCTTCTGCGCGCCTCACAAAAGGACGAAAAACAAATGAAGAATATCCTTACGCTTACACTGCTACTCCTCTGTGTCCTCAACACCGGAGTGATGGCCCAGAACTCAACCTCATCAACAACCAGCACGAAACAAACCACGAAACGTGGCCCGATCTTTCGCGCCACCAAGGAACAAATCAACCAGGCCCAGGCCATTCTCAAGGAGCGGGGCTTTTACGGCGGCGAACAACTCGGCAAGCTTGATGATGCGACGCGCGAGGGTCTGCGCAAGTATCAACAGGCGGAAGGGCTGAAGGTGACCGGCACACTCAACAAGGTCACCCTCGAGAAGATGAACATCGCTCTGACTGAGAAACAGAAAACGATGTGATTTTGGCCACGGATGGACGCGGATGATAACGGATAAATCCGGATCAATCCGCGTTCATCCGTGGCTAACTCAGTAACCGCTCCACGACTTCGTAACTTTTTTCCAGGGCTACGGCGAGGTTTTCAGGTTGCTTGCCGCCAGCTTCCGCCATGTCGGCTTTACCGCCACCTTTACCGCCGATGATCGGAGCCAATTCTTTAATGACTTGACCGGCGGGAACTTTCCCGGTGAGATCTGCGGACGTGCGGACGATAAGCGAGACTTTTCCATCGCTGCTGCGCCCGAGCACAACTACACCTGATTTGATCCGCGCGAGCAGCGTATCGGAAAGTTGTCGCATGGCTGGGGCGTCGAGGCCGCTGGCTTCACGCGCGAGGACCTTGATGCCTGCGACGTCACGCGATTCGTCGCCGTTTGCCGAAGTTCCGGTGGCGCCACTCGCAAGCTTCAAACGCAACTCTTCTGCTTCACGTCTCGCTTTCTTCAGTTCATCCTGAAGACGCGAAACCGTTCCCTGCAGATCATTGCGCGAGGTTCTCAGGCCGCTGCTGAGTCCATCGACGAGAACTTCAGCTTCGCGGAAGCGTTCGTAAGCATCCATGCCCGTGATAGCGCGGATGCGACGCACACCGGATGCAATCGACTCGTCGCTCGTGATCTTGAACAGCCCGATATCTCCGGTCGCGCGCACATGCGTGCCGCCGCAAAGCTCTTTCGAAAAAATACCTTCGAGGCCCTTGATCGAAAGCACGCGCACCTTCTCGCCGTACTTTTCGCCAAACAGCGCCATCGCTCCCGAGCGCATAGCTTCTTCAATCGCCATCTCGTCGGTCTGCACCGGCTCGTTACGCAGGATGTGGTAGTTGACCAGCCGCTCGATCTCTTCCTTCTCCGCGGCGGTCAAAGGCTGGTAGTGCGTGAAGTCAAAACGCAGATAGGTTGGCGCCACAACCGAACCAGCTTGCTTTACGTGCGTTCCGAGAACTTCGCGTAATGCGGCGTGCATCAAGTGCGTAGCGGTGTGGTTGCGTCGCGTCGCATCGCGTTTTTCGACGTCAACTTCGGCTGAAATTACATCGCCAACATTGAACGCACCTTTGTCTACTTTGACCTTATGAACGATCAGCCCCTGCGCCGGTGAGTAAGTATCGAGAACATTCGCCAGCGCGCCGGACGTCCCGATCAGCAGTCCAACGTCTCCGACCTGTCCGCCGCTCTCAGCGTAGAAAGGCGTGTGATCAAGCACGATCTCGCCTTCCTCGCCCTCGCCCAACGAGTTGACCTCATTTCCTTTGATAATCGCGACGACCTTTGCATCATCCACGCGCGTCGCTTCATAACCCTTGAATATCGACCGGGACAGCCGTCCCGCGAGCTCTGCATAAACCGGATTGGTCCTGGCTTTTGCGTCACCTTTGTCAGCGGCGACGGTTTGCTGAAGCTCCTGAAGCGCCGCATCGAAGGCGCTATTGAACTCATCTTCGTCGATCACAAAACCGCGCTCTTCCAGACCGACTCGAATCAGATCGCGCGGAGTGCCGAACGTGTCGTAAAGCCGTGCCAGCGTTTTGTAGTCGGGCATCGCTCCCTTCGACGCGGTGAACACTTCGTCCAACTTGTTCAACCCAACCGTCAACGTCGAACGAAAACGCTCTTCTTCCAAACGCACCATCTTCTCGATGAACTCGCGATGTTGCTCGAGTTCCGGATACGCATCCTTCATCTGGTCAACAACGAAGTTCGCCACTTGGTTGAAGAACGGACCTTCAAATCCGAGCGTGTGAACACCTTGGTAAATGGCGCGTCGCATGATCTTGCGCAGCACGTAGTTGCGCCCTTCGTTCCCTGGCAAAATGCCGTCGGCAATCGCAAAGGCGCTGGCGCGCGCGTGGTCTGCGATCACGCGCATCGCAAACCCTTCCTGCGTTTCCGGTTCGTAGTTTCGATCGGCGAGCTTCGCGGTGTAGTTAATGATTGGACGAATCAGATCCGTATCGTAGTTTGACTTCACGCCCTGCAACACGACTGCGAGACGTTCGAGTCCCGCGCCCGTATCGACCGAAGGCGCCGGCAACGGGTCGAGCTTGTACTTGCCCGGTTCCACTTCACTGCGATCGAACTGCATAAACACCAGGTTCCAGATCTCCATGATCGTGTCACCCGGTCCATTCACGTTCGCCGCGCAGTTCTCCGGATCATCCGGACTGTCGCCCATGTAGTAATGGACCTCACTGCATGGTCCACATGGCCCAGTCTCGCCCATCTGCCAGAAATTGTCTTTGCGACCGAAGCGCAGGATCCGTTCACGCGGCGAGCCCACCTGTTCCCAGAAACGCTCCGCATCCTCATCGGGCGGCACTTCCGCGTCGCCTTCGTAAACGGTGAACCACAATCGCTTCGGATCGAGTTTCAGAACGTCAACCAGCAGCTCCCATGCATACTTGATTGCGTCTTCCTTGAAATAGTCGCCGAAGGAAAAGTTTCCGAGCATCTCGAAAAACGTGTGATGCCGGGCCGTTTTGCCAACTTCGTCGAGGTCGTTGTGTTTGCCGCCGGCACGTATGCACTTCTGCGATGAGGCGGCGCGCACGTACTCACGCTTCTCCGCGCCCAGGAAAACGTCCTTAAACTGATTCATGCCCGCGTTTGTGAAGAGCAACGTCGGATCGTTGGCGGGCAGGAGGGGCGACGAGCGCACAGTCGTGTGCCCGTGCTCCTCAAAATATTTCAAAAATGCTTCGCGAATTTCATTACCAGTCATATCGATTTGAGTGTAACAAATCAGTCTTCATCCGCGTAATCGGTGGCTAAAGCCCGCACTTTTTCACTAACGAGCTCAAATTGAAACCCCTGCCGCAGCAGGTGATCGAACAGGCTCTTCGCTTCGAGCCGGTTCTTCGGCTTGCCACGGATTCGCAGGCGTTTCGCGATGGCCTGATCGATTAACTGCTCTTCGGAGGTTTCGGCGTAGACCATCTCCAGCGCCTCATTGGCAACTCCGCTGTCAATCTTCTTGAACTTCAGATCGCGCTCGAGGCGTCTTCGTCCGACCGGCTTTTGTTTCACTTTGTACGAGGCGTAACTGAACGCGAAGCGCTCGTCATTGAGATAGCCATACTCCCGCAGCCGCGCGATCACTGTTTCCACCACCTCTTCGTTCGTGTTCTTGCCGCGCAACAGACGCTCACGCAGTTCCGCCACAGATCGTGGTTTCGCGGCGAGCAGCTTTACGGCGCGCTCAAAAGTTTTACGTCGCAAATCAGTCACGTTTAAGTGAATACAGATTAACGCGGATGATAGCTGATATAAAATGCTTTCGATGGACGGCCTCTTAATAATCGACAAGCCTTCGGGTATGACTTCTCACGATGTTGTCGCGCGCACGCGTCATATTCTTCACGAGCGTCGCGTCGGACACACCGGAACACTCGATCCGTTCGCGACCGGCGTGCTTGTGATTCTTCTGGGAAAGGCAACGCGGCTCGCGCAGTTCCTGAGCGGGCTCGATAAGGAGTACGACGCAATCATTCGTCTCGGGTATGCAACCGACACCGGCGATCGAACCGGCACGCCAATCCCTGGACCACCAGCGAAGCCCGAGAACTTCAATCAAGAAGCGATCGAGGCGGCCCTTCAGAGCCTGCGCGGCAACATAGACCAGGTGCCGCCAATGTATTCAGCAAAAAAAGTTGAGGGCAGGAAACTCTACGAACTTGCGCGTCGTGGTGAGAGCATCGAACGGAAGCCGGTGCGCGTTTGCATTTATGAGTTCGAAGCGATCAGACCAGAGGGTCAACTGGTCAAGGACAACCTGGACGGCACTTTTGATTTTCACGCACGCGTGTCTTGTTCTTCGGGCACGTACGTCAGAACACTCGCAGAAGACCTGGGTAAACGTCTGTACGTTGGCGCGCACTTAGCCGAGCTCAGACGAACGCGCGTCGGCGATTTTGAGATCGCTCAGGCAATCACGCTGGATCAGTTGAAACTCCATTTTGCTGAAGAGTCGCTAGGCGCCGCCGTGCTGCCCCTGAGCGCGGCGCTCTCGCAGCTCCCTTTTGTGCATCTAAACGCCGAAGACGTGCGGCGGGCCAGTCACGGCAGAGAAGTGCGACTGGCTGAATCGGAGAGGACCAACGGAGAGGACGTGGCAATGTACGACGCCGGCGAGCAACTGATTGCGGTCGGTCGATACGATGCAACTTCGCGTAGCTTGCATCCATACGTCGTCTTAGCCGGAAAAAACTGAGTTTGCAAAATAAGCATTGACCCCTGTGCTATACTCCCGTCCAAGGAAGCGCGCGTGCAGTTCGCTTCCAAGGTTCCCACCGGACTTCTTGTTGAAATCGATCATTGAGAAGCAATGCCTCGAGGACGTAGCTCACGCTTACGCGCGCGTGAGGCGTATCACGAAGCACAGATCAAACACTCGCTGCTTCCCCGATCACGCGGCGGTGTAAGAAAATAGCGTGGCCTCTCCCCACACGCTGTCCCATGCGCGAAAGCCGAAGAGGTTTCAAAAGGCTATGCAAGAGCAGGATGGCAACAAACAGTTTAATATCAGCGAACGTTTGGAAGATCTGCGCCGTGAGCACGAAGCACTGCGCTGGGAAGGATCCTTTAGAGACTACTTCGAGTTAGTCGCCCAGAATCCACGCATTGCCCAGCTTTCACACGCTCGCATCAACGACATGGTTCATGCCGCGGGCATCGAGCGGCTCAACGAGGGCACTCAGCACGAGATCCTCTCCTACAACTTCTTTGCCCACGAACTCTTCGGCATCGAAGAACCCATAGCCAAAATTGTCGAGTACTTCAAATCGGCTGCACAGCGTCTGGAAGTGCGCAAGCGCATCCTGTTGCTGATGGGACCTGTGGGCGGGGGCAAGTCGACCATTGTCAACATGCTCAAGCGCGGGCTCGAGGATTGGACCCGAACTGAAGGCGGCGCGGTTTATGCGATCAAAGACTGTCCGATGCATGAGGAACCGCTGCATCTCATACCGCATCAACTGCGCGCCGAAGTTGAAAAACATTACGGCATATACATCGAAGGCGATCTGTGCCCGCAGTGCCGCTATGCGCTTGATAAAACTTACGGTGGTCGTCATGAAGATGTGAAAGTGCATCGCGTGGCATTTTCGGAAAAGGAACGCGTCGGCATCGGCACTTTCTCGCCCAGCGATCCGAAGTCGCAGGACATCACGGAGCTTACCGGTTCGATCGATCTGTCGACCATCGGCGAAGTAGGCGTCGAATCGGATCCGCGTGCTTATCGTTTCGACGGCGAGTTGAACATCGCCAATCGCGGCTTGATGGAATTCGTCGAAATGTTGAAGGTCGACGAGAAGTTTCTCTATAGCCTGCTGACGCTTTCGCAGGAACAGAGCATCAAGACCGGCCGCTTCGCGATGATCTACGCCGACGAAGTGATCCTTTCACACTCGAACGAAAACGAGTACATCTCGTTTGCCGGCAATCGCAAATCCGAAGCGTTGCAGGATCGCATCATCCTGGTGAGGGTGCCTTACAATCTGCGCGTCTCGCAGGAAGAGAGGATTTACGACAAGCTCCTGCACCAGTCAGAAGTGCTGCGCAACGTCCACCTCGCACCAAACACGTTGAGAGTGGCAGCGATGTTTGCCGTGATGACGCGTCTCGAAGAACCCAAGCGACAGAACGTCGACATCGTGAAGAAGATGAAACTTTACGACGGCGAGGACGTCGAGGGTTACAAGTCGAAGGACGTGCGCGAGTTGAAAGAAGAGACCGTGCGTGAAGGCATGGACGGCATCTCGCCGCGCTACATCATCAATCGACTCTCGAGCGCGCTGGTTCGCGACGGCGTTACCTGTATCAATCCGATCGATGCGCTGCGAGCCATCAAAGACGGTTTCGAACAGCACACGGGCATCAGCAGCGAGCAGCGTGAGCGTTATCTGAACCACATCTCGCAAGCGCGCAAGGAGTATGACGAGCTGGCGAAGATCGAAGTGCAAAGGGCTTTCGTCTATTCGTTCGAAGAGATGGCCCGCACGATGTGCAACAACTATCTCGACAACGTCGAAGCCTTCTGCAACAAGGAGCGCATCAAGGACCCGATCACCGAAGAGGAGATGGATCCGGATGAACAGTTGATGCGTTCGATCGAGGAGCAGATCGGGATCTCGGAGAATGCGAAGAACACGTTCCGGCAGGAGATCCTGATTCGCATCTCGTCTTACGCTCGCAAGGGCAAACCGTTTGAGTACAACTCACACGAGCGTCTGAAAGAGGCGATCGAGAAGAAGATCTTTGCTGACTTGAAAGACGTTGTGAAGATAACCACTTCGGCGAAGACTCCCGATCCCGATCAACTGCGACGGATCAATGAAGTCGTCGATCGTTTGGTGAAAGAGCACGGGTACTGTCCGGTTTGTGCGAATGAACTATTGACTTACGTCGGAACACTATTATCGCGGTAGTATATAGCCACGGATTTACACGGATTTCATTCACGGATTTTTGTTTTAAATCTGTGTATGAAGTCCGTGTAAATCCGTGGCTTAAATATGAAGAAACGATACTGGATAGCAGGAGCAACAACGCTCGTCATCGCCGGTAAGCTTCTCCTGCGGCCGCGTGACGCCGATTGGAACAAGTGTCGCGACGTGGTTTTTCATAGCGACTGCTCGCGGTTTATCGACGTCGACGGTGTCAGGGTTCACTACCAGGAAGCGGGCGACGAAAACGGCCCCGCGCTTGTATTGATTCACGGTTTTGCGTCGTCGACGCTCGTCTGGAGCAAGGTATTTCTGAAACTCGCGGAAGCGGGTTATCGCGTCATCGCGCTGGATCTGTTGGGTTACGGCTATTCAGCCAAGCCACGAAACGGCGAGTACACGATTGCCGGTCAGGCCAAACTGTTAACGCGTTTGCTCGACTGTCTTGGTATTCCGCGCGCGATCTTTGTCGGTAGTTCGTACGGCGGCGCAGTAGCTGCAACGTGCGCGCTCGATCATCCGGATCGAGTTGAGAAGTTGATCCTGGTGGGGACGGTCAACAACAACCGCCCGCTCGAGTTCACCCTCATGCGCTTGTTTGGTTCGCCACTATTCGGCGACGTCGTTTCACCGCTATTGATCGGATCGCGCCGGCTGCTGCGACGCCGCATGAAGCGAGTTTACGACCGGCATGCGTGGGTGATGGATGAAAGGCGAGTCGATGCGCGTCATTTGCCGCTGCGCGCCGCCGGCACACAGCGCGCGATCATTCGCACGGTGCGCGGTTGGGATGCTGAACGGATTTCGAGAGACGCGCATCTAATCACGCAACCCGCTCTTCTGATCTGGGGTGAAAACGATCGAGAGATCCCCCTGGCTGACGGCGAACGTCTCCACGAAGAGATTCCCGGATCGCGGTTGATAGTTTTTCTGGAATGCGGTCACCTGCCGCACGAGGAGTATCCGGAGACGTTCACAAATGTGGTGATCGATTTCTGTCAAACGAAATCGGCGTAATCTGTGGATGGAGGGTTTATGTCTATCCAACGAAACGATTGGTCGTTACAGCGCAAGGGCATCATTGATCAGGAGCGACACAAGGATCGTGTAAAGGAAGCCATCCGCAAAAATCTCGGCTCGATTGTCTCCAACGAAGCCATCATCCTCTCCGACGGCAAGCGCACCGTTAAAGTACCGATCAGAGCGCTCGACGAATACAAGTTTCGTTTCAACTATCAAAAGGGCAAGCACGTGGGCCAGGGCGATGGCAAGACTCGCGTGGGCGACGTCATTGGCCACGAGTCGCGACCCGGCAGCGGGCAAGGATCCGGGCAGGCCGGGCAGGATGCGGGGGCAGACTACTACGAAGCGGAAGTAAACATCGACGAACTCGCCGCTTTGATCTTCGAGGATCTTCAACTTCCTTACCTCCAGGAAAAGGCAAAGAAGGCGGTACAGTCGCGCAAGACGCAGTTCAACGAAATCCGGCGCACGGGCGTGATCGCAAATCTCGATAAGCGCCGGATGATTCTGGAGAACATTCGTCGCAACGCACGCGAAGGCAAGGCTCGATTCGGCGACATCAAGAAGGAAGATCTGCGATTCAAAACGTGGGAAGAAGTGATGCGCTACGAGTCGAACGCCGTGGTCATCGCGATGATCGACGTATCGGGTTCGATGGGTGAGTTTAAGAAATACATCGCGCGCAGTTTTTATTTCTGGATGGTGCGGTTTCTGAGGACCAAGTACGACAACGTCGACATCGTTTTCATCTCGCATCACACCGAGGCCAAAGAAGTAAGCGAGGAGCAGTTTTTCACGCAGGGAGAGTCGGGCGGCACAGTCGTCTCCTCTGCGTACCAGCTCGCGCTGGAGGTCATCAAGCAACGCTATCGACCTTCTGATTGGAACATCTACCCGTTTCACTTTTCGGATGGCGACAACTACTACTCCGACAACGAAGAAGCGGTTCGTCTGGCGGATGAACTGATCGCGACGTGCAACCTGTTTGGGTATGGCGAGATTGGCGAAGAGGGATCGTCGAGTTACAGGCGTTCGTCGGGTGCGTTGCTGTCGATCTTTTCGGATCGTTTGCAGAACAAGGATCGGTTTGTCGGCGTGCGGATCGACGACAAAGAGGACGTGTATCCGGCGTTGAAGCAGTTTTTTGGGAAGAGAGAGCTGGCCACGGATTAATGCGGATGGAAGATAAAGAGATCAAAGAACTCGAGAAGGCGGTCGAGCAGATCTGGGACGTGGCTCAACGGTTTGGTCTCGATCCGTATCCGACGAACTTCGAGATCGTGCCCGCGACCGTGATGTACGAGGTGGGATCGTATGCGCTGCCGGGTCGCTACTCTCACTGGACTTTCGGCAAGACTTACCATCGCATGAAGACGATGTACGACTTCGGTCTCTCGAAGATCTACGAAGTCGTTATCAACACCAACCCCGCTTACGGCTTTCTGCTGGAGACGAATAGTCCGATCCAGAACAAGCTGGTGATTGCCCACGTGCTCGGGCACGTCGACTTCTTCAAAAACAACACCTACTTTTCAAAAACGAACCGGCGCATGGTCGAGAGTGTCTCCACGCACACGCAGAGAATAATGGAGTACGAGTTCAAGCATGGCCGGAAGACCGTGGAACGGTTTCTCGACGCGGTACTCGCCATCGAAGAGCACATCGATCCGTATTTCTTTATCAAGCGCGAAGTATCAGTGGCGGAAGAAAAGCGGCGTGCCGAGCTGAAAACGAAGGATGGACCGTACGACGACCTTTGGCGCCTGGAGAACGGCCCGACCGAATCCAACGGACCGGCAGCTAAGGACGACGAGAAGCCACGCGAACGGCTGCCGGAAAAAGATTTGCTGTATTACGTAATGAAGTACTCGCCCTCACTCGCCGGCTGGCAACGCGACGTGATCGCGATGGTCCATGAGGAGATGGAGTACTTCGTACCGCAGATGCAAACCAAGATCATGAACGAAGGTTGGGCGAGTATCTGGCATGCGCGCATCATGCGCGAGCTCGATCTTAGCGACAACGAACACATCGAGTTTGCGAATCTTCATTCCGGCGTCGTCTCACCGCAGAAAGGTCAACTAAATCCGTACTATCTTGGTTACAAGATCTACGAAGACATCGAGCGTCGCTGGAACGAGCCTTCGAAGGAAGAGCGCGAAAGGTTTGGACGCACGGGTAATCAAGGACGCGAGAAGATCTTCGAAGTACGCGAGCTCGATAACGACGTCTCGTTTCTGCGCAATTACCTGACCGAGGAGTTGTGTGAAGAGTTGGATTTGTTTGTATTCGAGCTGGTTGAAGAAGAAGACTGGACGATCACGGAAAAGCGCTGGGAGAAAGTGCGCGATCAGCTCGTCTCAAACATGACGAACTTCGGCTTTCCCTATCTGCAGGTCGAAGACGGCGACTACAACGGCAACCGCGAGCTCTACATCAAGCACTGCTACGAAGGCACCGAACTCGACATGCGTTACGCCCGCAAAGCCCTCGAACACGTCCACACCCTCTGGGGCCGCCCCGTACACTTAGAGACTATCATCGACGAAGAACCGTCAGTGCTGCACTACAACGGCGACGAGCACGGGGAAGATTGATTAGCCACAGATAAACACGGATTTCATACACGGATTTTGTTTTAATCTGTGTATGCAATCCGTGTTTATCTGTGGCTAATTCATCTGCAACGCCTTACCGACCGAGGGATCTCTACGAACTCGCCAAATCTTCGAATCCAGGTAGTAGTGAATGAACGCGTAGCCCCAGAGGAATGAGACCCCGAGTTGAACTGCCAAAGATGGTTCGAGGTTGTAGAGTAACTGCCTCGGTCCCTGGTAGATGATCCCGAAGAGAACACCGAACGCAATGTAGAACAACACGCGACGGCTGATGAGTTCGGCGGCGCCATACTTGTCACGCGCATTCGTGTACTTCTGATTGTGAAACCAGATCAGCCGGTGATACTGAAAGTTGTGATAGATCGTCAGTATGGCAACGATCGCGATTGGCTTGTGCGGCATCGGCGTCAACAACACAATCCAGTGCATCGGGATTGCCGCCGCCAGCAAAAGGTACTTCGGAACATTCAACGGCTCGCCCGTAAACGCCCGCTGTATCTGCCGGCCTAACCACACCACAAAGATCAGGATCGTGCCGGCGAGTAACAGCTTCGCGAATCCGTTTACACCACCTCGCAACAGCGCCGGCACACGCGCCATCGCTTCCGGATCGCGCGCGATAAACTCGACAAACGGGTAGTTGAATGCAAACAGCAGCAGCAAACGATCGAGCACGTTATCCACGCGTGCGAGGTCGCCGTTCTTCTTCTTGTAAAGCACCATGAAACCGTAGTGCTGTTTGACGAGGTGGTAATAGGCCCACAGCGCTGCGACAAAGAGGAAAACGAATCCCGCTCCAGCCAGTACCATCACCGGACCAATCGCGAAGAAGAGCAGCGAGCCCCAGAGCAGTCGCGCGCGGTTTTTCCTTTCGGCGCGATCGAAGTAGGTACGCGAGAATGTGCCGAAAACGTGTGGCGCGTCGATCAGGATTGCCCAGAGCGCAACCATCGGCACCAACGGCACGATTCCCCACACGTAAAGGAAGAGCAACAAATAACTCGACACGACCGAGCCGATAAACCAGATCGCGTCGTCGCGCGCGCTGATGATCCAACGTAATGAGATCGCGCTTGCAACCGGCTTAGTGATGATTTCAGCACTGGCGGCCATGAGTAAAGGCATTTTATCATCGGCCGATGAACAAACAACTATTCCAGGCACATCCGTGGCATGGCGTGACGCCGGGACCGCGAACGCCCGAGTTCGTTAACGCTTATATCGAGATAGTTCCCACCGACGCCGTTAAATACGAGCTCGATAAAACCTCAGGTCACCTGCGGGTCGATCGCCCACAGCGTTTCTCGTCGATGTCGCCCACGCTTTACGGGTTCATTCCGCAGACGTATTGCGGGCGGGAGGTTGGCGAATTGTGCGCCTTGCGCACCGGCCGCCGCGGGATCGAAGGCGACAAGGATCCGATGGATATTTGTGTGTTATCGGAGAAGACGTTTGCGTACGGCGGTTTCTTCCTGCACGCGCGTCCGATTGGTGGGCTGCGGATGATCGACGGTAATCAGGCTGACGACAAGATCATCGCGGTGCTGGAAAACGATTTGGCGTTCGGGCAAGTCGTCGAAATCGATGAGGTGGCGCAGGGATTAGTTGACCGTTTGAAACACTACTTCCTCAGTTACAAGCAACTCCCGAGTGATAAAGACAAGAGGGTCGAGATTGCAGACGTTTACGATCGCGCTGAAGCGTTGGACGTGATTACACGAAGCTTGCGGGATTACGAGAGCGAATTTAGCCACGGATAACACGGATAGAAAATCCGGATTTCTATCCGCGTCTATCAGCGGCTTCCGAGATGCCGCAGCGGGGGCAAACGAGCCCCCGCCAGTGTTGTTCCTCGACCCATCGAGCAAATGCGGGGCCCTGTGGCTTCTGCATTTGTTGATGTCGATGTTTACGCTCAGCGTCCTCTGCGCTGCAGTGTTTACAGAGCCAGCCATACCCCAGATTGAAGAAGTGGGTCGTCTGGTGCATAGGACCTGAGTTTAGCTCAGATCAGCGCTGCATAGAAGATTCCATCAAACGCACCGGCACCGACATGCGCCTGCCGTCACGGTAGATGTGAACCTGCACCGTCTCGCCAATCTGATGTTTATCAAGCACTCGGAACAGATCGTCTGAATTACCGACTTTGTCGT
>DASVGE010000263.1:0-3131 GCA_036379695.1 Pyrinomonadaceae bacterium
CCAAAGCGGTAGCAAGCTACCGCACTCCAAGGAGGCGCCCCAATGTAAACTTATTGTAGCGAAACTGGCCGTAAAGAGTCTGTCAACGGATTGTAAAGTTTTGTCAGTTCTGTAAAGTTTGTGATTGACACTTCTTTACGCACGAAAATCGGCGTTTCCTGTAGGATCTCGCCGACTTGCCTTGAGGTCGTCTTATGCATTTAAATCTGGCCGAGCAATCAATGGAACGCGTTCTGGTAATTGACGACGACGTCGGCCTTTGCGAGCTGGTCGGAGAATATCTACAGCCCGAGGGCTACAGCGTCGAAGCGATCCACAACGGCGAACGCGGCATCGATCGCGCCCTCTCGAACGAACACGATCTGGTAGTGCTCGACGTGATGTTGCCCGGCACCAACGGTTTCGACGTGCTGCGACGCATCCGGGCACGTTCTCGCATTCCTGTTTTAATGTTGACCGCCCGCGGCGACGATGTGGATCGCATCGTTGGTCTCGAAATCGGAGCGGATGATTACCTCCCAAAGCCATTCAACCCTCGCGAGCTTGTAGCCCGTATTCGTGCCGTTTTGCGGCGAGCCCAGCCCGTTGAGTCAACTACTTCAGCGCGTGAAACGATTCGCGTCGGCGATATCGAAATGGACAGTAACACGCGTAATGTCCGCCGCTCGGGAGAAGTAGTTGAACTCACCGGTGTCGAATACGACCTGCTCGAGATCCTGCTGCGCAGCGCGGGACAAATCGTCAAGCGGGAAGATCTGGTGAAGGAAGTGTTGGGACGCGACCTTTCGCCGTTTGACCGCAGCATCGACATGCACGTCAGCAACCTGCGCAAGAAGTTGGGCCACCAACTGAACGGTTTGGAAAGAATCAAGACCATTCGCGGTGTCGGGTATATCTACGGCGCCTCCTCTGAGAAATCCGAATGAAGATCTCGTTTCGCAGTCTGTATCTGAAAATCTTCATCTGGTTCTGGCTGGCGATGATCATTATCAACGTCGTGCTGTTTGCGGCGTTTGCGTTGACGCGTCCCACGCCCACACGCCGTTCGTGGCGCGATCTCGCGCAGACTGGACCAAACGCGACGAGGGCCGCTGAGGTCTACGAGCAATCAGGGCCAGGCGCGTTGACTGCGGCGCTGCAGGCGACAGAAAAAACTTCAGGTGTAAGTGCGACGTTCTTTGACGAAACTGGGAAAGAGCTTTCCGGACGACCGGCGCAACCGAGAGTTCAGGAGCTGAGTGCGAAGGCGATAGAAACTCGTGACATCGAATTCAACTTCGATGTGGAAGGCACTCTGGTTGCCCGGCCCACTGTGAGCGCGAAGGGCCAGCGCTATATCTACGTAGCACACATTCCGCGCCCGCCGTTCCAACCGACCTGGCAGACATTAGGCATGCGTTTGCTGGTGGTGCTCGTGATTGGTGGAATCTTTTGTTACTGGCTGGCACGCTATCTCACGACGCCGCTGCTCAAACTTCGCACCACTACAAACGAGCTCGCCGAAGGAAATCTCGGCGCTCGTGTTTCTACCAAGCTTGCAAAGCGACGTGATGAAGTGGGCCAGTTGGGCCGTGACTTCAATGCGATGGCGGAACGTTTGGAGTCGATGGTGAAAGCGCAGCAACGGCTGCTCGGCGATATTTCACACGAACTGCGATCGCCACTCGCGCGGCTCGGAGTCGCACTTGGTCTCGCGCGGCAACGCTCCGGCGCGGAAGCAAACGGCGCACTCGATCGTATCGAACGTGAGTCAGATAATCTAAACGAGATGATCAGCCAGTTGTTGACCTTGACGCGTTTGGAGAGCGGCACAGACGGTCGCAAGCGAACTGAGGTGGATTTGTCGGCACTGGTGCGTGAGGTGGCGCAGGATGCGGATTTTGAAGCGCGCAGTGTGAACCGCTCGGTGGAGGTTGTTTCGAGTGATAACTGTTCGATCAATGGTGTCGAGGAGTTGTTGCGCAGTGCGGTTGAGAACGTCGTGCGCAACGCTGTTCGCTACACGCCTGAGGGAACGGCGGTTGAGGTAGCATTGCGCAAGCAGAATGGCAACGCAGTGATCCGCGTTCGCGATCGCGGTAAGGGCGTACCCAACGAAGCACTCGAGAAGATCTTTCGTCCTTTTTATCGCACGGAAGATGCGCGCGATCGCCAGAGTGGCGGCGGCACCGGACTCGGTCTCGCGATCACCGAACGCGCAGTGCACATGCACGGTGGTTCGGTCCACGCAACGAACGCCGCCGATGGTGGTTTGGCGATCGAGATGCGATTAAACCTGAATCCGACTTTATCCGTGTAAATCCGCGGCCTGTTTTCTTCTTTTTCGCCGCGCCAGGTGCATTTCCACAAATCTCACCACGAGGATCCAGATCAACGCGGCTGAGAACCCGGCGATGACGTCGGTAGTGTGGTGCACGCCCAGGTAGATTCGTGAGAAACCGATCAGCAGGAACATCGACGCACTCACAATCCAAACGATCGTTCGCACTCGTTTCGACTTGATTTGCGCCGTCCAAATTGCTGCCAGCGCACCGAAGAAACAGGCGCTCATCAGCGAGTGTCCACTCGGAAAACTGTACGTCTCCGGCGGTGTCAGATCGAAAAAGGGCACGGGCCGCGCGCGTTTGAATGTGAGCTTCAGTGTCATATTCAGCAGCGCCGCTCCGATCATCGTGATCGCGAAGAGTTTGGCTTCACGCCCGCGCTTCTTCAGCGCGAGTTGCACGATAACAAGGGTTGTGAGAACCGTCAGCGCGAGTGTCGATCCGACAAAAGAGAAGCCGCGCATGATTAACGTGAGGACAGGTGAGGCGAGTTGATGGACGGCAACCCTCGTAGCCTCGTCAAACTGCCGCGAATCGCCTTCGAGCACTTCGTCCGTCAGCCAGCCAAAGAAGATCAGCGTCCCGATCGCGGCTGCGAGACCAAGCAAAAGTGATAGACTGATGAACTCGAACCAACGCTTTTCGGTATCACTCGTATTCGACATCATTTCTTTAGTAACGAGATTCATACAGTAACGTCAAGGAATGACACAGTTCGAAACTTTAAAGTTCCTCCTTGGAGTGCGGTGCCTTGGTACCGCTTTGGTCTGGTTTTCCCGCAACACTGACCAAAGCGGTGCCAAGGCA
>DASVGE010000264.1:0-19690 GCA_036379695.1 Pyrinomonadaceae bacterium
ATAATCTCCAACCCCATTTATGTGCGGTAAAAGAGTTTCCCGCAAAGGCGCAAAGGCGCAAAGAAAACCAAAGCCTTTAGCCCACTCCTCTTTGTGTTCTTCTTTGCGCCTTTGCGCCTTTGCGGGAGAAATTCCTGCCGCGGCTTTTAAAAATGGTTTCGCCCCACGGGGTGCCCTGCTAGCTGCCCTGTGGGGCGACGAACCTTCGCCGGAAAGCTCCGACTTTACTTGTTTTCGGAAGCGGTGCGTACGTTCACCGGAGTACTGTGGAGGTCTAGTAGTTTGACCTCACTCTCCTCGTAAGCTCCAAGTGTTAGGAGCTAAGGAGTACAGCCTTCCACACACTGTTTTTTCAAGTTCGATCAGTCTAAGCCCGGTACTGAAATGTGTCAATATTCAGCTTGACCGAACGTGAATCATACAAGCTCCGAACTGTTAAAATGGCCAACCACAAATGGAACTCAAAATACCTACTCCACGCACCTTTAGCTTTCGCCGTACCGCCGCCAGCCACGGCTGGTACCAACTGCTCCCGTTTGCCCTCGACACGGAAAAGTGGCAACTGACCCGCGTCATCGCCCTCGGGAAAAAGCGCCCCGTCACCATCATCATGGATGGCGGAAAAAACCACGTGCGGGTAACGGCTGCTCGTCCACTAACCGACTCCGAGGCCGCCATCGTCCTGCGCGACGCCCGACACATACTCCGGCTCGACGACGACCTGCGCGACTTCTACCTCGCCACTGACAACGATCCGGAGTTCTCATGGGTCAGCCAGCAGGGCGCCGGCCGGCTGCTGCGTTCGCCTACTGTCTTCGAGGACCTGGTGAAGATGATCTGCACCACGAACTGTTCCTGGGCGCTGACGTTGAAGATGGTCACGGGCATAGTCGAGAACCTCGGGCGCGAGACCGGCGATGGCCGACGTGCCTTTCCCACGCCTGAGTCCCTCGCGGCGATGCCGCTCAAGTTCTTTGTCGATGAAGTCCGATCCGGCTACCGTGCGCCCTACCTGAAAGAGCTGTCAGAACGTGTCGCGTCAGGAGAGTTGAATGTCGAGGCGTGGCTGACGAGCGAATTGCCGACCTCTGAACTCATGAAAGAAATGAAAGGTGTAAAGGGCGTCGGACCTTATGCAGCTGAGAACCTTCTGAAGCTGCTGGGACGTTACGACGGTCTCGCCCTGGACTCGTGGACGCGAGCAAAGTTTTTTGAGATCAGGAACAAGGGCAGGAAGGCAAACGACAAAAAGATCGAGCGCTACTATTCACGCTTCAACGAGTGGCGCGGCCTCGCCCTCTGGTGCGACGTTACGCGCGACTGGTTATAGCCCAAAAGGCACAAAAGAGTTAGCCACAAAAAGGCACATAAGGCTCAAAATAAAACAGTCCAAACTCACTAATTATTTTGTGCTTTTTGTGCCTTTTTGTGGCTAACTCTTTCTTGTGCCTCTTTGTGGCCCTACTTGTTGAAAACGAGTGTCGAGTCTTGCGCGCCGCGCGGAGATTCAGAGTGGCGAACAACCGTCAACACTTTCCCATCGGCTGAAAGCGACAGCTTGTCAGACGAAGTAGTCGTAATCTCGTTACCGTCCGGGGTCTGGAACGTTGCCTTGGTAACCAGTTCCAGAGTCTTGCCATCGCTGGACAGCGTAGCCTTTCGGACAAACTTTCCCCGTCCCGTATCACCGGTCGTTTCAGAGCCGTCGAGGTTGAAGGTTCTCGGCCCCTGCGGACCCATCATTCCGCGGCCACCACCACCTTGACCGCCACCGGCACCGGGAGCCCCTCCCGGAGGACCACCGGGACCACCCTGACCGCCACCACCAGTTATCTTCTCATCGAGCGTGATCTCCTTCTCAGTCTGAGTGACGACCCAGGAAACACTCTCTGCGTTTTGCAGTCGCGGATTGAGACCCTGGCTCTTGCTCTTATCAAGCGTCCAGGTTCCGGCGAAGTTTGGCGCAGCAGCATGCGCAGCCAGTGCAAACACAAGTGCGCTTGTCAGGCCAAAAGCATAAAGCAACTTTCTCATTCAAGATCTCCTTACTGTTTGTGTGGATTTATCGAGGCTCGCAGTCTACCAAAAGCACCACCGAAAATCTGTAAGGGAATGTAAAGATTTGTATAGATACGTAAAGAGGAAACTTTTCTTTCTTTGCTCGCGTTAACATCCGGGCGCTTGAAACGTTGATACATAGACGGCAGGCAACGATTGATAGGCGAGCGAGCAAAAATATGAACCGCATGTTGATTATTGTGAATGCCAATCAATCGAGTTGAAATTTTGTCATAAGACAACTGCGAGTGGTGTTTACCTCGCAGAGAGAGCGCAATCTAACAGTAACGAACATTCCCAAGGAGAGAGTAGTGATGAAGTCAATCGTAAATCGCATGGTGGCAGTTTTGATGGTGGCCGCGCTAACGAGTGTGGTGGCGTTCGCCAAAGTCCATAAGCACACAGTAACTTTCGACAGCGACATCAAGGTGAACGACACCGTCGTAAAGAAGGGCACGTATCAGGTCAAGTTTGATGACGAGTCAGGTCAACTTTCAATCATCCAGAATGGCAAGACAATCGCGCAGTCAATGACTCGCATCGAGTCGCGTGCCAGGAAGGCCAATGACTTTGTATTGAGATCGGTAACCAATGGCGACGAGAAGCAGATGATCGGCGTTACTTTTGGTGGTTCCGATAAAGACGTGCTTCTTACCAGCGGTGGCGCGTCAAGCACCGGCAGCGGCAACAACTAAGATCGTTTAAGTACCTCCTAGAGCAAATGGGTCCTATAGGACTGACATGTCCTATAGGACCTATTTGTGTCTGCGACTTTTTGTGGTTAAGCTTGTGCCATATGAAATATAGACGCTTTGGCCGCACTGGCTGGGAAGTCAGTGAGATAGGCTATGGGATGTGGGGTATGGCCAGTTGGTCCAACTCCAGCGACGACGAGTCGCTCAGCTCGCTGCAAGCAGCGGTCGAGCGCGGCTGCAACTTTTTTGATACTGCTTACGCTTACGGTAATGGCCGCAGTGAAAACCTGCTCGGCCAGATCGTGAAATCGAATCCCGGTAAACGAATCTACACCGCTACGAAGATTCCGCCGAAAGATTTGAAGTGGCCTGCGCTGCCTGAATCGACGTTAATGCAATCGTATCCACCGGATCACGTCGAAGAGTATGTGCATCGGAGTTTGGAGAATGCCGGGTTGCAACAGTTTGACTTGATGCAGTTCCACACCTGGAACGACGAGTGGATGCGCGACGATCGCTGGTTCTACCGGATCGACGACATGCGTAGTCAGAAACTGATCAACGCCATCGGTATCAGCATCAATCGCTGGGAACCATGGAACGGAGTTCGCGCCGTACGCAGCGGCCAGATCGATGCCGTGCAGGTGATCTACAACATCTTCGATCAGAATCCGGAAGACGAACTCTTCCCCGCCTGTCGCGAGATGGACGTTGCGGTGATCGCGCGCGTGCCGTTTGATGAAGGCACGCTAACAGGAACACTGACGAAAGACAGCACGTGGCCTGAAGGCGACTGGCGCAACACTTACTTTGTTCCCGAGAACCTGATTCCGAGTGTTGAGAAAGCAGACCAGGTGAAGAAAACGCTCGAGGAGTGGAACCGCGAGCACCAGACAGAAATCACGATGCCTGAGTTGGCATTGCGCTTCATTCTCGGCAATCAGGACGTGAGCACGATCATTCCAGGCATGAGAAAGCTCCGGCACGTTGAAGCCAACATCGCCGCGAGCGACGCCGGCCCACTGCCACCGGAGCTACAGGAAAAGATGCGAGCCTTCCGCTGGGAGCGCAAACCCGCCCCCTGGTCGCAATAGCATAAAGAGGCACAAAAAGAGATCAGCCACAAAAAGGCACAAAAGGCACATAAAATGAATTGAGCGAGCTTGCTAATTTTCTCAAGTAAGCTCGCTCTTCAGTTATGTGCCTTATGTGCCTTTTTGTGGCTGATCTCTTCTTGTGCCTCTTTGTGGCTAACTCTTCATCCCGAGGGTCTTCACCAGGAAGGCCCAGCGATCTGCGACCTCTTCGATGATCTTTGACGTCGGCTTGCCGGCGCCGTGGCCCGCTTTGGTCTCGATGCGGATCAGGATTGGAGCGTCACCGCTCTGCGCCGCCTGCATCGCCGCGGCAAACTTGAAGCTGTGGCCGGGCCAGACACGATCGTCGTGATCAGCCGTGGTAATCATCGTCGGCGGGTATGATGTTCCGGGCTTGATGTTGTGCAGCGGCGAATATGCGTACAAGGCTTTGAAATCTTCCGCGTTCTCTGACGAGCCGTAATCAGAAACCCAGGCCCAACCAATCGTGAACTTCTGAAACCGCAGCATGTCCATCACACCAACTGACGGTAACGCTGCGCCAAACAGATCCGGACGTTGCGTTATCGCGGCGCCGACCAGCAGGCCACCATTACTGCCACCGCCGATCGCGAGCTTCGGCGTTGACGTGTACTTGTTATCGATCAACCACTGCGCCGCGGCGATGAAGTCGTCGAACACGTTTTGCTTCTTCAGTTTCATCCCCGCCTGGTGCCAGTCTTCGCCGTACTCACCACCACCACGCAGGTTCGGCTGCGCATAAACTCCGCCCATCTCCATCCAAACGAGGTTGCCGACAGAAAACGCCGGCGTCAGCGAGATGTTGAAGCCGCCGTAACCATACAGGTACGTGGGATTGTTGCCGTCGAGCTTCAGGCCTTTCTTGTGCGTGATGAACATCGGCACCTTCGTACCGTCTTTGCTCTTGTAGAAGACCTGCCTGGTTTCATAATCCGCCGGATTGAAATCGACTTTGGGCTCACGGAAGATCGTGCTCTTGCCCGTCGTCATGTCGTAGCGATAGATCGTGGTGGGCGTTGTGAAACCCGTAAACGCGTAGAAGGTCTCTTTGTCTGTCGCTTTGCCGCCGAACCCTTCGGCGGAGCCGATGCCCGGAAATCCGACTTCATTCACGAGCTTGCCAGTCACGTCGTAGATCTTTACCTGCGTGTATGCGTCTTTCAGGTAGTTAAGGACAAACTTGTTATTGACGAACGAGGACGTTTGCAGCGTTTCCTTGCCTTCGGGAACAAGCACTTTCCAGTTGCTGCGCGCGGGATTGGCCGTGTCGATCTCGATGAGCTTGCCGCGTGGCGCTTGCAGGTCAGTCTGGAACCAGAACCGCGATCCTTCATTGCCCACAAAGCCGTAAGCCGCATCGAAATCGTCGAGCAACTGGACGACGGGCGCGTCTTTCGCTTTCAGGTCTTTGTAATAGACACGATTCTTCACGTCCGTGCCCTTGAAGACGGTGATGATCAGGTAGTTGCCGTCTTCGGTAACCGTGCCGCCAAACAACCAGTCTTTCTGATCCGGACGCTCGTAAACCAGCACGTCTTCAGTCTGCGGCGTGCCGAGCTGGTGATAGTAAACCTTCTGGAAGTAGTTGATTGACCTGAGCGTGTCGCCCTTTGGTTCGTCGTACCGGCTGTAAAAGAATCCTTTGCCGTCGCGCGTCCATGAAGCTCCGGAAAACTTCACCCACTTGAGATGATCCGAAAGATCCTTGCTCGTTTCGACGTCGCGCACCTTCCACTCCTGCCAATCGGAGCCCGACGCGGACAAACCGTAGGCGATGAACTTGCCGTCAGGACTGACCTGCATTCCTGAAAGCGCCACCGTGCCATCCTGCGAAAGCGTGTTTGGATCGAGCACCATCTGCGGTTGAGCGTCGAGGGATGTGACGGTGAAAAGCACTGCCTGGTTCTGCAAGCCGCTGTTTCGTGTGTAGAAGTAACGGTTCCCTTCCTTGAACGGGATGCCGTATTTTTCGTAGTTCCAGAGCTTTGTGAGCCGCTCCTTGAGCATCGTGCGCTGCGGGATGGCGGCCAGGTAGCCGAAGCTCAGCTTGTTTTCAGCTTCGACCCATTTGCGTGTTTCCTCAGAATCGAGATCCTCCAGCCAGCGATAGGGGTCGGCGATTTTCACGCCGTGGTAGTCGTCAACCTGATCACTCTTACGAGCGGGTGGATAATTGTTCGGTTTTATCATCTGCTGCGTGATACCTGCGGTTATTAAACAGAGAATTAGAGCAAAGCGCATGGGTGGGTGGTACGGCATACAAACGCTCCCTTCATTTTTAGAACCCGTGAGTATAGCGAACCTTGCCCCCAAGCGCACCAAGCGTGTATTGTGCGCACGCTATTAGCGGATTCTGAAAGGAGTTCCTTCCCCTATGTACGAAACACGTTCAGGAACATTCATGGGCGCTGTAGTGCTGGCCGTTGGCCTCGTGGTGGCAACTGTGATCGGCGGCTGGTTTTTCGTCAAAGGCAAAAGAGGCGACCAAACTATTACCGTAACGGGCTCGGCCCGCAAGCGAATCACGTCAGACCTGGTGATCTGGCGTTCCGCAATCTCCTACCAGGCGCCGACGCTGAGCGAGGCTTATCGCTCGCTTTCCGAAGCAGTACCGCGAGTGAAGGCTTACCTGGTCAGCAAAGGCATCGCCGAGAATCAGATCACGGTGTCGTCAATCTCTTCCCAAACGCATCACGGCAGAACCAGTGACGGTGTGGAGACCGCCGAAATCACGGGCTATACGCTGCGCCAGGAACTTTCGGTGCGCTCAACCGAGGTTGCCAAGATCGAGCAGATCGCTCGTGAGGCGACGGAGTTGATTAACCAGGGGATACTGATTGAGTCGATGGCGCCCGAATACCTCTACACTAAGTTGGGCGACCTGAAAATCGAGATGCTGGCGGAAGCAGCAAAAGACGCCAAGCGACGTGCGGAACAGATTGCCCAGAGCACTGACAGTTCGATCGGCACCGTACGCACCGCGCGCATGGGCGTGCTGCAAATCACGGCTGCCGACTCAACCGACGTCTCGGATTCCGGCATGAACGACACCTCCTCACTCGAGAAAGACATCACGGCGGTCGTGAATATCGGTTTTGCGGTGGAATAGCCACAAGAGGCACAAAAAAGAGTAGCCACAAAAAGGCACATAAGGCACAAAAATAATTTAGAAGTGAATCCCCAACTTTATAGCGGTCCTGGTGTGGTTCTGTTTAAGTATTCTTTTGTGCCTTATGTGCCTTTTTGTGGCTAGCTGGTTCATTTTGTGCTTCTTTGCGGCTTGAAAAAGATTGACAACTCAGGGACATATGAGTGAATCTAAGCCAACGCTTGCCGCCCCCCGGTGAGTAATTTTTTTAGTCTGAACTCTCCGGAAAAAATTATGAAAACAAGTGCCCGTCTCTCTCTATTTGTAGTCGCCGTTCTTTTTGCTGCCGTCGAGATGAGGGCACAGGAGGGTAGTGCGGTTCGTCCCCGTGTGGTTGCGTCCGGCGCCCCGGAACAGCAGGTGCCTACGAAACCCGTTGTGCCGCAAGCAAAGCCCGCTGACATCGGGCCGAGTTTGCCGATCGCCGAAGAAGCAGGGCCACAGAAAAAGATCTCCGGCCCGCTGACTCACCTGACACCCTCGATGATTTCAGCTCGCATCTCCGAAGCACAGCGCATGCTCAAAACGCGGCCAAAGCCGACAGCTCTGGCTGTCGGACAGATCGAGTTTGTGACGATCGCCGCGCTGGATCGCGAAAACGCGCGCACACATTTCATCACCGTCTCGAAGCAGACGTTTTTGACCAAAGGCGCTGAGATCAACACCATGACGTCCGAAGGCACAAACGTCTCGGTGCGCATCATTCGTGCGAATGGCGTCAACACCGCGATGTCGATCGTTACGCCCGATGGCAAATCGCTGGCGCCGCTGACGATCGAGTATCCGATCGAACGGCGCGGGAAGTTTCTGGAAACGGCTTATTACACTTCAGCGCATCCGGAGTTGCTTTCGAAAGATCTGGTGCGCTCAGGCCAGTCGTACGTGCGCAACATGCTCGACCTCGCTGCCAAGCGTTTGCGCGAGAAGGGCGTACCGATTTCACCGATGCTGGTCGACGTGGCGGAGCGTCTCTGCGTTGTCGAACACGTCGATCACCAGCGCTTTCGCGATGAAAACCGTCTCGCGCTCTATGACGAGATCTATTCGTTGTTTGCGCTGAACGAGCTCGACACGTATCGCTATTCAGTGAGCAGCGCCGGAGCCGGCGGCATGGTGCAGATGATTCCGTGGGCGTACAACCTCCAGCGCACACGCTACCCTGGCATTGGCCTGATTCCTGATTTTGTGACCGGAATGCGCAACCACGGCAACGCATTGCAGGCGATGCTGCTTTACATGCACGACGTGTGGAACGACCTGACCGCGAACGACGAAGTTGCATACGCCTTGAGCGCCAAGATCGCGACACCGAGCGAACTGCTCGCCGCGGGATACAACTCGAACGCCGCCAAGCTTCCGGGTTACATCAAACGCGGCGGCGACGGCTGGCGCACACTCATCCCACGCGAGACGCAGATGTACCTGGCAATCTACAAATCGTTTGAGGGACTGGTACCGATCCAGCCACGAAAGAATTAATCCGCATTTTCCGTGTTAATCCGTGGCTAATACTGATCGAGAATCCGCGTACTGTAGTTTGTAGAGCTTCCAGTAAAGCCCACGTTCAGCCAACAACTCCTGATGCGTTCCCTGCTCGCGAATCTCGCCGTGATGCAGGACGATGATGCGGTCCGCGCTCTGGATCGTCGACAGCCGGTGCGCGACGACGATCGAGGTGCGATCGCGCATCACGCGTTCAATCGCCCGTTGAATTAACTGCTCCGTCTCCGTATCGATCGAGCTGGTCGCCTCGTCGAGAATCAGGATCGCCGGATCGAACGCCAGCGCGCGCGCGAACGAGATCAGCTGCTTCTGTCCCACTGACAACCCCGCGCCACGCTCGCGCACTTCAGCCTCATATTCACCCTTCAAGCGACGTATAAAACTGTCTGCACGAACTTCCTGCGCCGCCCAGCGCACACGCTCCTCGCCGATGTCCTCGCGACCGAGACGAATGTTGCCCTCGATCGTGCCGCTGAACAAAAACACTTCCTGAAGCACGACGGCAAAGTTCTGTCGCAACGCTTTCAAATCCCAGTCACGCAAATCGACACCGTCGAGCAGAATCCGGCCACGCTGAATGTCGTAGAAACGCATCAGCAGGTTCGTGATCGTCGTCTTCCCCGAACCGGTGTGCCCCACCAGCGCAATCGACTGCCCCGGCTCGACCGTAAACGACACATCCTTCAGCACCCAGTCTTCTTCGTTGTAAGCAAACCACACGTTCTGGAACTCAATGCGGCCACGCGCACGCTCCGCCTTGCGCGGCTGCTCCGGCGTCAGCACTGCAATCGGCTGGTCGAGCGTTTTGAAGATCCGGTGCGAAGAAACCACTGCCCCCTGGAGCACGTTGTACTTATCGGAAATGTCGCGAATGGGCTGAAACAACATTTGCGAATACTGAATAAACGCCACCAAAGCGCCGAGCGTAAGCACGGTATGGTCCGGCGTGTTTTGCATGATGCGATAGCCGCCATACCAGATGATGAGCGCCACACCGATCGCGCCGATCAGATCTACGAGCGGGAAAAAGACTGCGTAGTAAAAGATCGTGTCGATATTCGCGCTGCGATACTTATCGTTGATGCGATCGAACGTGCTTAACGACTTCTCTTCGGCGTTGAAGATTTGGACCGTCTGTGCCCCTGCAAAGTGCTCCTGCAGGAACGCGTTGATTCGCGCGATGCGTGTGCGCACCAGGTCGTAGCCTTTGCGTGCGCCCCTGCGAAACCACGTGGTCGCCGCGAACAACATCGGTACGGTCAACAAACTGATCAGCGTGAGTTTCGGATCCGTCCACAACATCACCGAAATGATGGCCACGATCATTACGAGATCGCCGAGCAAGTCAGTCACGCCTTCAGTAAACAACTGGTTGAGCGCATCGACGTCCGCAGTCAATCGCGTCATGATGCGGCCCACTGGATTGCGATCGTAGTACGCCACTTCCTGGTTCTGGAGCTTGTGATAGAGCTCTTTGCGAATGTCGAACATCGTGTACTGCCCGACACTGTTCACCAGGATCGACTGAAAATACGAGAACACAAACCGCAGAAACTGCGAGCCCAGATACAAACCGACCAGCCACATCAACCCGTCAGTCGTGCGCGGCAGGATGAACCAGTCAATCGCATACTGCGTAAACTTCGGCTGCAACACTCCGAGCAGGTTGAGCGCAAGCGTGAGGCCTAAAGCGCCCGCAAGTAGACGCACGTAAGGTCGCAGGTAACGCAGCAGCCGCCGCGCCACCTGGAGATCGTACGTCTTCCCAATCGCCTCTTCTTCGTGAAACTGTTTTACTGCTGTCGACATTTATCCACAGATTACACAGATTAGGTTGCCGCTAACTCTTCTTCCAGCAACTGCCGTTCATACAACGCCGCATACTCGCCGCCGAGTTCGAGCAACTCGTCGTGAGTTCCCTGCTCGATGATGCGGCCTTCATCCAAGACGCAAATCATGTCCGCCTCGCGCACTGTCGAAACGCGATGCGAGATGATCACGCTCGTGCGATCGCGCATCACCCCGCGAAGCTGACCCAAAATCTTCTCTTCGGTGTACGTATCAACTGACGACAACGCATCATCGAGAATCAGGATCTTCGGCTCACGCAAAACCGCGCGCGCGATCGCGGTGCGTTGCTTTTGTCCGCCCGACAGCGTGATGCCGCGCTCGCCTACGAGTGCTTCGAAGCGATCCGGAAAGCCGGCAATGTCGTCAGACAAGCCCGCGATCTCCGCCGCCCACTCAACGTCCGCCTGCTCCGCTTTCTCGACGCCAAACGCGATGTTTCCTTTCACCGAGTCGCTGAACAGAAACGTCTCCTGCGGCACGTAGCCGATGCTCGAACGCAGTTGCGCGAGGGGATAGTCACGAATATCGACGCCGTCGATGAAGATCGTGTTCGGGGGACCTTCGATCAAACGCGGAATCAGGTTCGCGAGCGTCGACTTACCGCTGCCGGTGCGTCCCACAAATGCAACCGTATGACCGGCGGGAATCGTCAACGTCAAATCCTTGATCACCGGCTCGTCAGTGGTGTGATACCGGAACGTCAGATCACGAAACTCAATCTGCCCTTTGATCGGCGGCTGCTCGACCACGCCGGGCGCGTCGGCGATCGCCGGCTCGATGCGCAGGATCGCATTGAGTCTCTTCAAGCTCGCTGTCCCGCGTTGATAAAGATTCACGACGTAGCCGAGCGCAATCAAAGGCCAGATCAACCGCGTGAGATAGAGATTGAACATCGTGAACTCGCCGACCGTGATCTCCCCACGCACCGCGAGCGGCACGCCCGCCCAGATAATCAGCACGTAGCCAAACCCGATCAGGAAGGTCATCAACGGGCGCATCAACGCCTCGACGCGCACGAGACCGAGATTGCGTTCCGCGTACTGCCAGTTGAGATTGTTGAAGGCCGCCATCTCGGCGTCTTCCTGTGCATACGCGCGCACCACACGCACGCCGCTGAAGTTTTCCTGCGCGCGCGCCGTGATTTGGCCGAAGAATTCCTGGATCTTCTCGAAGCGGCTGTGAACCTGCTGTCCGAAAAACTTCACGGTCAAAGAGATGAGGGGCATCGTCACAAACAGCAGCAACGTCAACCACCAGTTCAGCATGAACATCAGCGGCAACACGAGAATTACTACAAATACCGTCTGCAAGCTGTACATGATCACCGGTCCGGCGAGTTGCCTGACCGCGCCGAGATCGTTGGTCGCGCGCGCCATCAAATCGCCGGTGCGATGTTCGTGAAAGAACGAGAGCGGCTGGTTGACCAGGTGGCTATAGAACGTCTGGCGCATGTCGTACTCGATGTTGCGCGACATGCCGATGAGAATCCGGCGCTGCAGAAAGAGAAAGGTGCCGCTGATGATACTGGCGGCGAGCACCTTGCCGGAGGCGATAGTGAGCTTTGTCCAGGAGATATCAGTCCAATTCTCGTCAATCGCCTGGCCAACGATGAGGGGAATGAAGAGTCCGGCAGTAGTGCTGGCGAAGATACAAATTATTCCGACCGTCAGTTGAAGTTTGTATTTACGAAAGTAGAGTGCAAATTTCCTTAAATCTTCCACGCAAGCATGATAGCAAACCGTTGATTACTCAGATAAACGCAGATAAGTGCTGAGTGCAGTTGCTGCGAGTTTCTCTTGTGAATCGAAGAGTTCTGCCGAAACTGTGATGATTCTCCGGCCGGCTCGCACCACTCGCGCTGACGCACGCGCCGTCCCTCCGGTCAGCGGACGAAGGTAATGAATGGTGAGGTCTACGGTCGTCGTGCGTTCGTTTTCGGAAAGTAGCGGCACGATCGCGAAAGCCATTGCCGAGTCGATCAGGGTGGCGATGGCGCCGCCGTGTGCGATGCCGCCGTTTCGCAAAAGGTCCTCCCGGATTTCCATTGAGAGCACTGCGTGTCCGGGCTCGACTAGATCGGCCTCAATGCCAAGCAGCCTGGCAAAGGGAATGTCATCCGGTGTCATGAACGAAAACTTTCCCCGGGGTTGGCAGGCTCGACAATCACGGCCGTGCCGTAAGCCAGCACTTCCGTGACGCCCTGTGCGATTTCCGTGGTGTCGTAGCGCGCGCCGATGACGGCGTTCGCGCCGAGTTCGGTGGCGTGCTGAATCATGATGTCGAACGCGTCGTTGCGAGTTTGTTCACACAGCGTGGTCCAGACGGTGATATTTCCGCCGACGAGGGTTTGCAGCGACGCGCCGATCGTGGCGAAGACATTTCGCGAGCGCACGACAATGCCACGCACGACGCCGAGATTTTGCACAACGCGATAGTTCGGCAGCTCGAAAGCAGTGGTGACCATTTGATGCGAGACTGAATAGCGGGGCGGGCTCACGGCGTAAGGCACGCGTTGTTGCATGGAATCTGAACTCATCGCTTCTTTCCTCGGGTGGAGTTGTTGGGTTTGTACAGACTTGCACCTCTCGGCTTTTGAGATCTCGCTTTGGGAATGAATAAGAACTGTTGCAGATCGCAGCGCGCGTTCTTGAAGACGACGCCTTCGAGTTCGAGCAGACGCTGCTGCCTGTCGTGTGGCAGCACGACCTTGCCCGTCGAACATCCTCCTTGCGCGTTGACGACGCGATGCCACGGTGTTCCGTCAGGTGATGAATGCATGCAGAAGCCGACGGTCCGCGGCGTGTAGCCGTCGCCGAGCAGCTCTGCGATCTGGCCGTAAGTCATCACACGCCCGGACGGGATGCGCCGGACCATCGCGTAAACCCGCTCGCGGTACTTTGGATCGGTTTGTTTGATCGTTCACCTCGTTATCCACAGATTACGCAGATTTTTTAATCTGTGGATACTAATTCGACGTTCTCAACACGACTCGCGCGGGGGCGCCGTCGCCTTTGTTGCTCTGTAAACGCAGCGGCAGACAGATCAGTTCATATTTACCGGCGGGAACGTCGCTGAGATTCAAGCCTTCGATGATGACTACGCCGTGCGACAGCAGTGCGAGATGGGTTTCGTGGTTCTCCGTGTGAAACTTCTCGATCGAGAGATAATCGATGCCGACCAGTTTTGCGCCGCGCTGGACCAGCGCCCGCGCTGCTTCGAGATCGAGATAGGTGAAGTCTCGGCGGAATTCGAGTTTCGGCTGGTTCCAGAATGCGGAATTGCGTGTCTTGAATAGTATTCGTTCCGCGCCCGGAGTGCAGTGGGCCAGCACAAACTCCTCTGTGATAGCGTAATCTTCTTCGGGCACTGCAACCACTTCAGCTTCGCCGATCAACACGTTCAGGTCTAAAGAATCAACCTTCGCCGCGCCTTCGATGAAATGTGCGGGCGCATCGACGTGCGTGGCCGAGTGAGCGCCAAAACTCAGCGCGGTCACGTTCGCGCCATCACCATTAGACAAACTTCGGAAATCATTGATATCAACGAGAGGATCGCCCGGCCAGGTGGGCACGCCGTTGCGCAGGGGGACAGTTACGTCGTAGATGGTCATTGGCGAATAGTAGTTTATAGAGTATTTTTTAGCCACAGATGAACACGGATTTCATACACGGATTAACAGAAAGAATCTGTGAATGAAATCCGTGTTCATCTGTGGCTAAAAAATACTATATGAACATCCGAGTTGCTGCTTCCAGTTACCTGAATTCCGCGCCTTTAATTTGGAGTTTTTTATACGGACCACACGAGGGGAGTGTCGATTTCGTTGAAGCCGTGCCGGCTCGCTGCGCGCAATTGCTGGCGCAGTCGTCAGTCGAAGTCGCGCTCGTGCCGGTGATCGAGTATCAAAGGATCGCCGGTGGCTCGCTGGTGCCGAATGTCTGTGTCGGCTCCTGCAAAGAAGTGTTGAGCGTGGTGCTCGTCTCGAAAAATAAACGGCTCGAAGATATCAGCACCGTTGCTCTTGACGAGTCGTCACGCACTTCGGCGACACTCGTTAAAATCATCTTTCGAGAGTTCCTCGAGCGCGAGCCTGAGTGGACGACGCGCGCGCCTAACCTCGCAGCGATGCTCGAGCAAAACGATGCGGCGCTGATCATCGGCGACCCGGGCATGACTTTTCCGCGCCAGGGGCTGAACGTTTGGGATATGGCCGGCTTGTGGAGGCAGCACACCGGTCTGGGGTTTGTTTTTGCGATGTGGATGGTTGCCGGCGACGCGACCGAACGCGCTCGCACGGTCGATTTTTCAGGGGCGCGCGATGAAGGCGTCGCGCACATCGAAGAGATCGTTCGTTCGTACCAGGATAAAATCCCGATGCGGGTCGAGGAGCTGCGAAACTACCTGACGGAAAACATCGTTTTCAATGTAGACGAGTCGATGGAAAGAGGTTTGCGGCTCTATTTTGAATTGGCGTTCAAGCATGGTCTAATCGACAGCGTGAAGCCGCTGAAATTTATTTAATCCGATGTCTTCCACCAACATTCAACCGATTCTCGATCGCGTGCTCGCGGGACAGCGCATGTCCGTTGCAGAGTGTACGACGCTGCTCGAATCGCACGACATCGCGCGCATGGGTGTCGCCGCTGACGAGATACGCGCGCGACGTCATCCCGGCAACATCGTCACCTACATCATCGATCGCAACATCAACTACACCAACGTCTGCAACGTCGTCTGCACCTTCTGCGCGTTCTATCGGCGTCCCGGCGCTCCCGACACTTACGTCCGGACCTTCGACGAGATCTGCCAGAAGATCGACGAGACGATCGCGCTCGGTGGTACCGGCGTGCTGATGCAGGGCGGACTGCATCCCGACTTCGGCATCGAGTGGTACGAAGATCTGCTGCGGTCGCTGCGTGAGAAGTATCCGGGGTTCCAGTTGCACTGCTTCTCGCCGCCGGAGATTCACAACATTCATCTGATCTCGAAACTCGACTACGAGACGATCATGGCGCGGCTGAAAGAAGCGGGACTCTACAGTCTGCCGGGCGGCGGCGCTGAGATTCTCGACGACGAAGTGCGCAAGCGTGTTGCAACAAAATGTACGACGGACGAATGGTTGGCAGTGATGCGCGCGGTTCATCGCGTCGGTCTACGTTCGACGGCGACGATGATGTTTGGCATCGGCGATAAGATCGAACACCGCGTCAGGCATTTGCAGCGTATTCGCGATCTACAGGACGAAACCGGCGGCTTCACCGCGTTCATTCCGTGGACGTTCCAACGCGAGAACACGGCACTCGGGCGCCGCATTAAAGACGAGCCGACGGGCGTGGATTACCTGAAGATGCTGGCAGTCTCGCGCCTCTTCCTCGACAACATCGAAAACTTTCAGTCGTCGTGGTTGACGCAGGGCCTGCGTCTCGGGCAAGTGGCGCTGCGCTACGGCGCCAACGACATGGGCTCAATCATGATCGAGGAAAACGTCGTCTCGGCAGCCGGCGCTAACAACTGCGCGGACGAGAAGATGCTTCAATTCCTGATTCGTGAGGCGGGCTTCATCCCTCAGCAGCGCGACATACTCTACAAACACGTAACACGGATTTCCACGGACGAATACGGATTAGTTACCGCATCCGCGTAGAAATCCGTGTAAATCCGTGGCTAAGTTACCGCGAAGTCGAACTGTTCCTGGTGGATTGTCGGATCGCTGGTGATGTCGATGGGTCCGAGGTAGTCTTCGATCTCGATCATCACGTCGCGCTCGCTGGTTCGCAGCGCCTTGGCGACGTCCGGATTGATCCGCAGCGTGACCTGCTTGTTGTCCTTGTCGCCGTTAATCCCCTTCGATAATCGCCGCGCTTCTTCGAGCAGCTCGTAGCAGATCGTTTGCGGCGACTTGATCAGCCCCGCGCCCTGGCAATACTGGCAGGGCGAGCAAAGCGTTCGCTCCAGCGACTGCTTCACACGCTTGCGCGTCATGATCACCAGTCCAAAGTCATTGAACGACAGCACCTTCGTCGGCGACTTGTCGTTGCGCAATGCTTCCTGAAGCGTCTGCATCACTTTCTGACGATTGCGACGCTCTTCCATGTCGATCAAGTCGAGCACGATGATGCCGCCGAGATCGCGCAGGCGTATCTGCCTGACGATCTCATCCACTGCTTCGAGGTTCGTGCGCGTAATCGTGTCTTCGAGACGGCCGCTGCCACGCCCGACAAACTTGCCCGTATTGACGTCGATCGCAACCAGGGCTTCGGTCTGATTGATCACGAGGTAGCCGCCGGACTTCAGCCACACGCGCGGCTTGATCGCCTTATCGATCTCAGCCTGCACGCCGTAAGCCTCGAGTATCGGCTGCTCCTTCGTGTAAAGCTTGACGCGCTTCACCAGACGCGGCTGAATCCGATTGATAAACTCGACAATCGCCTGGTACTCCTCCTCTGAATCGACGCGTATCGACTCAAAGTCGTCAGACAACTGATCCCGCAACAGCCTTTGCACCAAATCGAGATCGCGATGGACCAGCGCCGGCGCCTTCGACTTCTCAGCCGCGCCTCTGATATCGAGCCAGGTGCGGACGAGATAACGCACGTCTTCACGCAGGTCCTTCTCGTTGATGCCGACTCCCGCCGTGCGCACGATAAACCCGCCGGATGGAATGTCTTCCTCGGCGCGAATTGTCTGGATCAACTTCCGCAGGCGATGGCGTTCGGTGTCCGACTCGATCTTGCGTGATACGCCGACGTGTTCCACAGTCGGCATATAGACGAGAAAACGTCCCGGCAGCGCGATGTGCGAAGTGATGCGCGCGCCCTTTTTGGCAATCGGCTCTTTCGCGATCTGGACGAGTATTTCCTGACCCTCACTCAGCAGATCCGTGATGGCCGGCTGATGTCGCTCGCGTCGCGACTGCCCGCGATAGTTACGCTGTTCACGTTTGTTGTCGCGTTTGTCGCGCTGGTCACGTTGTTCACGTTGCCGCGGGCGCTGGCTCGCTTCCGGCGCTGGCGGAGGAGGAGCGGGTACGAACTCTTCCTCGGGTTCGACAAATTGCAGTTGCTCGACCTCGTCGTCGTGACCATCGGCCTGACTATCCACGTGACCGCCGTTTTCCATCTCTGTTGCCGGCGCTGCGGCCTGCGGCTTGTTCTTGCCCGGACGTCGTCTTCTTCGTCCACCCCTGCGAGTGGCAAACTCACCACGCGACTGGTTCTCAACCATGCGCGCATCCGAGTCGGTGTAACCCGCGACTGGCTCCGTGGCTTCGGATTCAACGTTCTCCGTACTGGCAGCCCGCTTCTTCGAAGACTTCTTGCTCGACGCTTTCTTCTTCGTGCTCTTGCTCGCCGCGGCGGCCTTGGACGGACGCTTCTTCTTTTCAGTTCCCTGGGCTGCCGCGGACTTCCGTGCACGACGTGCAGACGGTTTTTCTGCGACCGCAGGTGTTGCGACTTCTTCTTCGTCGTCGCTGATGCGTTGGAAACCGCCGCGGTTCAGCGTGTCTGCATCGACGTCGTCGATGAAACTCGAAACGTGGGCCTCGCGCGGCCGGCCTGCTTCACGTATCGGCTCGGCATCAGTCTCGCCGTCATCAATTCTCTCGAACGACGCATCACCAAGTCCGCCCGATGAGAGCAAAGAGCCGACCTCGGCGCTGCGGAAGTCGTCTTCGAGGTTGAACTCGACCGCGTGAATCTGATCGAAGATACGTTCCTGAAGGCGCGCGTCTTTGAACATCTCGCCGTTGGCGGCGGTCTCTTCTTCGTCGACGATGCGCTCGATCGAAGGATCGCCGGCGACAAAAGGCGTGTCGGGTACCTCGAAAGCCGGCTGCGGCGGCGCTGAAGGCGCTTCGTCGCCTTTCTCCCAACGTCCGCGGCGACGGCCACGACGACCACGGCGGCGCCCGGTTTCCTGTGTCTCTGAAACTTCTTCGGCGACCGCGATCTCCGGTTCCAGCAAAGGCTCGGCTCGTTCCTGCGTCGCGTCGATGCGCTGCTCTCGTTCGACGCGATTGAGAGCTACTTCCTCAGCGGCCGCATGTTCCACATCGGGAGCACCCTTCTTCGCCTTGTCGATGACGATTCTTTCAAACTCTTCTTCCTCGTCGAAGAAATCGGAGACGTAGAGGAACGCATCGCGTTCGAGCCCGATATCGACGAAGGCGGACTGCATGCCGGGTAGTACCCGCATGACGCGTCCCTTGTAGATGTTGCCGACGATTCCCTGGTGTTGTTCTCCACGTTCAATGTAGAACTCAGCGACCTTGTCGTCTTCAATGATCGCAATCTTTTTTTCGCGTCCATTGACGCTCACGATTAGTTGTTTTGCCATTACCAGCCTTCTCTGGAAGTTGTGATAGCGCGGAGCTGCGCCTGCAAGCCGTTAGGCGAGGCGTTTGCGCGCAGGATTAATGTGGGTATTTGTGGGATGGCGCCTTGAAGGGCGCTAAACTCCGGACGTCTGTGCACCGCTGTCACACAGAAGACCAAATCTCTGTCTTTCAATACAAAACCTGACTAGCCACCGGGCGCTATGCGCCATCGATCCTCTCGCAGGGAGCAGACTAATTGTGCTCTTGAACCCGACTGGATCCGTGGGCGGCTGCAACCGAATTAATTTGGACCGTCCGCTGGACGATCATGAAAACTTGCCTCGCGGGGCAGGCGAGATGCCGGGAGTATAACCCAATTACACGATTTGCTACAAAAGTAGGCTGCGTTTATCTGCGATCTGCTTTCGGATCGTACTTGGGCAACGACTCGACGATAAAGTCGAACCCCAGCCACAAACTCCAACTGTGATGATAGAAAAGCACCGGAAAAATCAGTGCCAGCACGAAGAGCAGGATCAGCACACTGCTGTATTGCGCGCCGATAACGAGTAGAAAGAAGAAGCAAACCAGCAGGATCACGAGCTCGGTAGTGACCACGTTCGCGAGGATCGCGCCCACAAAAAAGCCCTCTTCACGCTTGAAAAGCGCCATACAGTGCGGGCAGTGGTGCCGGATGTGAAATGGGTGCGTGACGATCGTCGACTGGCCACAGGAAGGACAACGCAGTCTCAAACAGCGACCCAATACCCTCTTGATCTGTTCAAAATCTAATTTCAAGTTGTTGGCAGCATTTTAACGTGAGCGAGTGTAAACCGGAAGCGCTGATAAGAATCAAAAGCCATTTAGGAAGAACAGGTCAAATAGGAAGAACAAGTCAGATAGGAAGAACAACTCAGATAGGAAGAACAAGTCAGGAAGAGGGGCTTGCCCCCGCTCTTAGAGTCTCTCTAGCAGCGGGGGCAAGCCCCTCTTCCTGACT
>DASVGE010000265.1:0-5535 GCA_036379695.1 Pyrinomonadaceae bacterium
TGCCTTGGCACCGCTTTGGCCATAGCGGTGCCAAGGCACCGCACTCCAAGGAGGCGTCCAAAGTTTGACAAGCCGAACCCGACTCGGGTATAAGCCGAGAGCAATGTTTAGCACCGATCGCGGCCACCATGCGTACTGGCATCACCACCACACCGGTGGCGGGCTGGCGATCGTCTAACTAATTCAAGCGCAAACGATTTCCAAAACCCGCTGCCGAGACCAACCCGGCAGCGGGTTTTCTTTTCAAGCACGAGCGATGACTTCGAGAATTCCAGCAGGCATGCGTTACTACATCGGCGCCGAGGCGCGGCTGCGTCGCATGGTCGAAGACGTCTCTATGTCAGTCTTCGAAGGCTGGAACTACGAGGAAGTGATCACGCCGTCCGTCGATTACTACGACCTCTTCGAGCAGGGCATGGGTCAGAGAGAAGCCCAGCGCGGCTTCAGGTTTACTGACAACGACGGGCGACTGCTCGCCCTTCGTCCCGACGTGACCAGTTCCGTGGCGCGCATGGCGGCGACCTTGTTGTCTGAACGACCGCGCCCGCTTCGTTTCTGTTACGCCGCGCCGGTCTTCCGCCAGCAGCCACAGTCACATGCCGAATGGCGCCGCGAGAATACACAACTCGGCTGCGAGCTGATCGGTGTCGGCGGGAAGCCCGCAGATTTGGAGGTGTTAAGGTTAGCGGCGGAGATCCTATCGCGCTTGAATCTCCAGTCGCGTTATTGCATCACGATAAACAACGTCGAGATCTTCAACGGAGTCGCGGCGCAAATGAATTTGGAGACGGCGGCACGCGAACAATTGCGCCGTCTGATCGATACGCGCGAAGCTGCCGAGTTGCAGCGGTTCCTGCAAAACCACGCTGACGGTGACGCCCAGGCGTTCTCACAACCAACACAACTAACCGGCAAGCGCAATGTTATTGAAGACGCGCGCCGCACGATCACCAATCAAAGATCGGTCGAGGCACTGGATTCACTCGACGAACTCTGGACGGAAATCGAATCGCTCGGTCTTGAAGATTCGTTTGAGATCGATCTCGGCGACGTCTCCAGTCTCGACTATTACACGGGTTTGAGTTTGAAAGTCTTCGTCCATGGCGCTGGAGCCAGCGTCGGACGCGGCGGACGTTACGATGGTCTAACCGGCAGCTTTGGCCGCGCCGAGCCCGCCGTTGGTTTCGTGCTCAATCTCGACGCGCTCACGGAAGTTCTCGGGCGTCCACAGATTACGAATCAATCTGTGTAATCTGTGGATACAACGACTGATGATTACGATAGCGATTGCCAAAGGGAGAATGCAGGACAGCGCGCTGGCGTTGTTGGCGCGTGCCGGTATTCGTTTGAGTGAGGAGGCGGTGAACTCGCGTCGCCTGGCGCTAACTGATGAAACGGGTCAGTATCGGTTCATCTTCGTCAAGCCCGCGGATGTGCCGGTTTACGTCGAGCATGGGATCGCCGACTGCGGCGTGGTTGGCCGCGACGTGTTGTTGGAGTCGGAAGCGGATCTGTTGTTGCCGCTCGATCTGGGGATTGGTCGTTGTCGCATCGTGGTGGCGGCGGCCGATGCGGAGGCGATGACGAATGTGCAGGGCATGATTCGCGTGGCGACGAAGTATTCGCAGATCGCGAGCGCGCACTTTGGCTCGCGTGGTATTCCGGTCGAGATTATCCAGCTTTCGGGTTCGGTCGAACTCGCTCCGGCGCTCGGACTCGCTGACATGATCGTCGACCTGGTTGAGACCGGACGCACGTTGCGTGAGAACGGTTTGACTGTGGTTGAGGAGATCGCAGAATCGACCGGGCGGCTGGTGGTGAATCGCGCCAGTTATCAGCTTAAGGCTAAGGAAGTTGCGGCTCTGGTAAGTGCGTTGAAGTCAACAATATGACCTATAAAATGAGGATCATTCGTAAAACTGAGCAGCAGGAATTCCTCGATCGTCTGGCGGCGCGTTCGGTCGCGCTTGATGCTGATTTGATGAGAGCGGTGGGTGCGATTATCGAGGATGTGCGGGCACGCGGCGATCGGGCGCTGATCAGTTACACGGCGCTTTTTGATCATGTAGAACTAACACAGCCGGAGCTGAGGATTACAGAGGATCAGCTACGCCGCTTTGCCGAGGGTGTTGATGAGCGAGTGGTCGTTGCATTGCGAGAAGCGATTCGTAACGTGAGAGCGTTTCACGAGCGGCAGGTGGAGGAGTCATGGATGTTTAGTCCCGCTGACGGAGTCCACCTCGGGCAACGGATCACGCCGTTGGAGCGAGTCGGGTTGTACGTGCCGGGTGGCACGGCGGCTTATCCTTCTTCGGTCGTGATGAACGTTGTGCCCGCACAAGTGGCGGGTGTTGAGCGGATCCTCGTGACGACGCCCCCGCAAACTTTGTCGCAGAATCCGGCGCTTGCGGTCGCGCTTCTGGAACTCAACGTGACTGAGGTCTATGCAGTTGGTGGAGCACAAGCAATCGCGGCGTTGGCATTTGGCACTGAGACGATTCCGCGCGTAGACAAGATCACAGGACCGGGGAACAAGTATGTCGCGGCGGCGAAGAAGCTCGTGTTTGGAGTGGTGGGAATCGACTCGATTGCAGGGCCGACGGAGGTTGTCATCATTGCGGATGATGCTGCACGTGCGGATTTTATAGCGGCGGATCTGTTGGCCCAGGCGGAACACGGTGAAGATGCATCGGCGATTCTGATCACGACGAGTGAATCGCTGGCGAATGAAGTGGTTCGGGAAGTTGAAAGGCAGGCTGAGTCACTGCCGAGACGTGAGATTGTTGAGTCGTCGTTGAAAGACTACGGAGCCGTAATCCTGGTGGAGACGTTGGCCGAAGCGTGTTCACTCGTGAACGACATGGCCCCGGAACATGCTGAGCTATTCACGAGTGACGATGAAGCCGTTGCTTCGCAGGTCCGACACGTGGGCGCGATCTTCTTCGGTGCTTACACGCCCGAGGCCGTTGGTGATTACCTTGCCGGTCCAAACCACGTTTTGCCGACAAGCAGGACCGCACGCTTTTCGTCGGCCCTGGGCGTTTACGATTTTGTGAAGCGAACGAGTCTGTTGCGGTATTCAGAGGAGGCATTCACATCAGCCGCAGAGACTGTCGCGGTGTTAGCTGAATGTGAGGGACTCATGGGCCATGCGAGGTCAGCGTCGATTAGGAAATTGAAGCTATGAGAGACGTCATCAAACCCGAAGTTCGTGCGTTGCGCGCGTACACGCTCGCTCCGCATCGCGCCTCCGTGAAGCTCAATCAAAATGAAAACCCATGGGATGCACCGGCGCGCATTAAAGAAGAAGTTTTGCGCCGGTTTGCAGCGCGGAAGTGGTCGCGCTATCCGGACTTCGTCCCCGCGAGTTTGCACGAACGTCTCGCTAAATTTGCAGGCTGGAAGCCGGACGGGATCATCGCCGGCAATGGTTCCAACGAGCTGATTCAAGCTCTACTAATGGTTACGATTGCTTCCGGAAAGACCGTCCTGGTTTGCGAACCAACCTTTGCACTGTACAGGCAGGTTACGATTGTGCTCGGTGGCGAGGTCGTGACTGTTCCGTTAACCTCCGATTTGCAGTATGACGGCGAAGCGCTACTGCAGACCGTCGAAACGCGCCAGCCGGACGTCACCATAATTTGTTCGCCAAACAATCCCACCGGCTGCGTGATCGACGAAGCTGTTTTGAAGTCCTTACTAAAGATCACACGCGGATTGGTCGTGATCGATGAGGCTTATCACGAGTTTGCAGAACACTCAGTCGTCCCACTCCTGAACGATCACGAAAACCTGATCGTGCTGCGAACATTCTCGAAGGCGATGGCGTTCGCCGCCCTGAGACTTGGTTACCTGCTTGCGGCCCCCGATCTGGTTCGCGAGATTCGCAAGGCGGTTCTGCCCTATAACCTGAACGCCTTTTCCCAGATCGCAGCCGAAGTCGCCGTTGAAAACTACGACAGCGAACTCCGTCCGCTGGTGAAACAGATCATCTCCGAGCGCGATCGCGTGTTCGAAGAACTATCGGGAATGAACAGTGTCAACCCGGTCGCCTCGAAAGGCAATTTCATGGTGGTGAAATCAGCCACGGATCCGGCCCGGATATTTACGGATTTACTAAAGAGGGATGTGCTGATTCGTGACGTAAGCAAATATCCGATGTTGAGTGAGTATTTCAGGTTTAGCGTAGGCACACCGGAAGAGAACGAACGCCTTTTAAGAGGAATCCGTGAAATCTGTGGCTAAAACAAACTCTCAATCCCGGACCGCGAACGTCCATCGCAAGACGAAAGAGACCGACATACGCGTCGCGCTCAACCTTGACGGCAGCGGTCAATCCAGCGTCTCGATCGGCCTGCCGTTTCTCGAACACATGCTGGAACTGTTTGCCAAACACGGCTTGTTCGATCTGCAAATCACTTGCAAGGGCGACCTCGAGATCGACGATCACCATTCGGTTGAAGACATTGCCATCACGTTGGGGCAGGCGCTGGTCCAGGCGCTCGGGGACAAGACGGGAATCAATCGTTACGGTGAAGCAGTGGTGCCGATGGACGAAGCGTTGTGCCGCTCGGTGATCGATCTTTCGGGGCGCTTCTTTCTGGTTTACGAAGTTCCCACGCGCCGCCACATGATTGGAAACTTCTCGGTGGAACTTGCCGAGCACTTCTGGCGCTCGCTTGCGGAAACGGCGAAGTTCAACCTGCACATCGATTGTTTGCGCGGCCGCAACACGCATCACATTCTCGAAGGGACGTTCAAGGCGTCGGCGCGCGCGCTGCGCCAGGCGGTGGAACGAAACAGCCGCATCACCGGGATTCCGAGCACGAAGGGGTCGTTGTGACAGTTGCGATTATCGATTATGGCGTTGGGAATCTGCGCTCGGTTGAAAAAGCGTTTGCGGCGACGGGTTGCGACGCGATTATCAGCGGTGACGAAAGCGTGCTGCGTGCGGCGCAGAAACTCGTGTTGCCTGGTGTCGGCGCATTCGCGGCGTGCATGAAGGGACTGACGCAACGTGGTTTTGATCGATTAGTGTGTGAGAGAGCACGTGCGGGAACGCCGCTGCTCGGGGTTTGTGTTGGCATGCAGTTGTTGTTTGACGAGTCTGATGAGTTTGGATCAACGCCGGGGCTGGGGTTGTTACGCGGCACCGTGCGACGGTTTGGAAACGAGCTTGTTGTGCCGCAGGTGGGTTGGAACCGGATTCATCAGCGGCGGTCGCATGCGTTGTTTGAAGGAATCGAAGATAGGTCGTTCTGTTATTTCGTGCATTCGTTCTACTGCCAGCCGCATGATGAGACGGTGATAGCGGGAGAGACTGATTACGGCGGGCGATACGCGTCAGTGGTGGCACAGGGGAATATTTGTGGCGTGCAGTTTCATCCGGAGAAGAGCCAGGATGTGGGGCTGCGGATGCTGAGAAACTTCGCGGGATATTAAATTAATGGCAGATCCTCGCGCACAGGCGCAAAGGCGCAAAGGAAAACGCAAAGATCACTTGGCGCCTTTTTCTTTGCGCCTTTGCGCCTTTGC
>DASVGE010000266.1:0-16557 GCA_036379695.1 Pyrinomonadaceae bacterium
TGCCTTGGCACCGCTTTGGCCATAGCGGTGCCAAGGCACCGCACTCCAAGGAGGCGCTCTGCTTCAATATTGCCAATTCACGTTAACGGATCCGGTGCCGCTGGTGGGGACGGTGTATGTGTGATTACTGCCGGCCTCCCATGTAACTGTGCCGTTCGCTGCGATTTTGATGAACTTAAACTGGATCGACTGGCCTGCCGGCACCGAAGCGACGATAAACCAGTTTGGATAATTCGGCGTCAGCATCGGGCCGACGGCTGCGTCCCAGGTTGTCGACCAGTTACTGAGTTCAACTGTGTTCCCGGTCAGGAAGATGTAATCGCCCACCTGCGTCGGCGACGCATTGTTCACAGTGAAGGTGATGGGAATGAGTTTGGCTGTTAACACCGTGTACTGGATCCCGTTCGAAACCTGCGAGCTGGAGTTGGTAACGGTGACGTTGTAATTGCCGTTGGTAACCGAAGGTGTCGTCACCGTAATCTGCGTGGGCGACCATGAGTTCACCGTCGCCGTCGTCGTTCCAAACTTCACCGTGCCGCTTGTCGAGCCGAAGTTCTTGCCCGCGATGACCGTCTTCACACCGGGCTGGCCGACAGTCGGTCCAATAGAACCGATCTGCGGTGTAGACGCGCCCTCCGTAAACTGCCACACCGAAACTGTATGCGCCGGCAGCGTGAAGTTGGTTACCGGATTATTCCCGCCCGATCCGGAGCTGACCGTGATCGACAGCCCACCCAACAGACCGCTTAGATAATCCGAATAGCCACCAGCCGGAAGCGACGTATTCAGTCCGCTGATGCTGTAGCCGGTGGTCTCGTTCTTGTTGATCGCGATCAGCACGACGTTGCCGAAGAACTTTCGTTCGTAGATGTACACGTCGTTGTTGATCCAACGTTGGCCCATCGAGCCGTAAGCGATCGCCGGATTGTTACGACGAAGCGTCGAGAGTTGATTGATGAGCTGATAAGCGGTCGTGCTGGTGCTGAAGTTTGTCATCATCGGGCGGTTGTAAGGATCCGTGCCGCCACTCGTATCGTTGTGCAGGTACTGTTCGGTGCCGTAATAGATGCACGGAATGCCGCGACTCGTCAGCACGAAAGCCAGCGCCTCGTGCAGGCGGTTGTTGTTATTGTTGATTGAGAGGAAGCGCGCCATGTCGTGATTGTCGATGAAGGTGACGAGATCTTCCTTCCAGGTGAAGTTGCTTCCCTCCTGTGAGATGACCGTATCGATGTCCGAAAAGTTAGCGTTGGAGCCAAACACGTTTCGGATCGCGGTGTTGAGAGGAAAATCGAGCATCGAGATGCCGGTCTTGTTCGCGTACTTATAGGAGTCGCGATAGAGCGGATCCGAAGTACCGTTCTGGAACCACTCGCCAAACAGAAAACTGTCGCCGTAGGTGTAGATCGAATTCGCGAGACTGTACTGCCAGCCCCAGTTCAAATGTTTGATCGCGTCGATGCGGAAGCCATCAACACCGTGTTGCTGAAAGAGCTGTGCGGCCGCCTTTAAGTAGGCGTCCATGGTCGGGTGTTGCTGGTTGATGTCCGCGAGATCGAAGAGCGTGAAGTACTGCGTTTGATAGCGATCGTCCCAGCCGCCGCCGGAGATGTTGGCGTTGTGATGGAAATAGCCGTTGCTGTCACTGGTGAAGTTGCCGAGGAAGGTGCCGTTGTCGTAAAGAGCGCCAAACTCGCCTGCGTTGTTTTGCGTTGAGTGGTTCGGCGCAAAGTCGACGATCACCTTGATGCCGTTTGAATGAGCGGCGCTGACCAGGTTGTCAAACTCCGTCCACGAATTGCTCGAGTTGCCGAAGTGTTCTTCAATGCGTTTGAAGTCGCGTGCCTGGTAACCGTGATACGACGCCGTCGGATTGCCGCTGCCGTCAGGAATATTCGTGTTGAGATTATCCACCGGCGGCGAAATCCAGATGGCGGTAACTCCCATGCCCGCCAGGTACGACATTTTCTGTTGAATACCGGCGAGATCTCCACCCCAGTAGGCGCGCCAGTTTGTTTTAGTTGAATCGTAAAGACCGGAGCTTTGCGACGGGTTGTTGTTTGAACTGCTGCCGTCAAAGAACCGATCGGTAATGATCTGATAGATGACTTCTCGTTTGAAGTCAGCAGCGGTCGTTGTTCTTATTGGCGCAAACAGGATTGAGAAGAGAAGCGCGACAACTGCAAGTCGCCGTGAGTGCTTTTGCATGAAAATAACCTCCGTGGCTCATCTTTATAACAGATTCGGGCCACAGATGAACACGGATAAAAATCCGGATTTTGTCCGTGTTCATCTGTGGTAAAACTCCTCTTGACCTCAATTGAGAGTTAATTCTATCCTTGGGCCACAGGTTAGACCTCCCCGTTACGACCCCCGACGCACTTGCATAACCTCCCATTAAGGCTGCCCAGCCGTGCGGCAAGGAATGGAAGGGTCCCGATGAAACACGGCAAATACTCCTGGTCACTTTCGAATATCTCTTTTAAATATCGACTACCACTTCTAATCGGAACGCTCCTGGCCGCAATCATCATCGCTTGCACCTGGGCTTCTTATCGCGCAGTGCGAGCCTCGGCGTTGGATGTGGGGCGCGAGCGTTTACAAAACCTGACACAACAACTTTCCGGTTTGCTGCAACAGTCGGCAAATAACGTTTTGACGAAGACTGCCGCGGTCGCGAACGATCCGGTGATTCGCGCCTTCGTTGAATCTCCAGCGACAGGATCGCGAACTGAGGCGCAGAAGCTGCTTCAACAGTTCGTCGCGCCACAGGATCAGAACAGCATCAGAACGGAACTGTGGAGCGCCGCGGGTGATCTACTGCTGGTCACGCCGGAAGGTGATACGACTCCACTCGGCGATTTAACTGCGGAGTTCAAACAGAGCGCGACTGAACCGTTCAGAACGATCGGAACTATTCGCAAGGTAAAAGACACGGTTGGATTTCCGGCAGTCGCGGCAGTGAAGACTGACGACGGAAAAGTTGCCGGCTATCTGGTTCGCTGGCGGAAGCTTGCCACCACTGCCGACACGCGCCAGCAAATGACGAAACTGTTGGGCACCAGCGCGACGCTCTACCTCGGTAATCATGCAGATGATGTCTGGACCGATCTGTCGAGTATCGTTGCCAAGCCTGCACGCGACGTGCGCACCAGCAACGACATCGTAGCGTACGATCGCGATAACACCTCGGTGCTGGCACTGGCGCGTCCGATAGCCGGTACACCCTGGTTGATTCTGATTGAGTTTCCGGATCAGGTGGTGCTCAAGCCGGTCCATGGTTTTGTAAAACGGATGGTGATGATCGGTTTGTTTTTGTTTGTGATGGGCGTGGCCGGCGCCTTTGCGATGGTGGAAAAGCTACGCGAGTCGCAACGCGAACTCGAAAACAAGGTCCAGGAACGAACCGCGCAACTCGAGGAAGCTAATCGCCAACTCGAGATTCTTTCAGCGTCAAATGTCGAGAAGCGAACTGTAGCGGAGAAGGAACGAACCGACGCACTGGAAGCTTTGCACAATACGGAAAAGCAGTTGGTCCAGTCACAAAAACTCGAAGCGGTGGGCCGTCTTGCAGGCGGTATTTCACACGACTTCAACAACCTGCTGACGGTGATTCTCGGTTACAGCGACATCTCGAAGAGAAACTTGAAGGAAGGCGATCCGCTGCGTCGCAATCTCGAAGAGATCACAAAGGCGAGCGAACGAGCTGCTTCACTCACGCGCCAGCTGCTTGCCTTCAGCCGCAAGCAGGTCATGCAGCCAAAGGTGTTTGACTTGAACACAGTGGTCACGGATCTCGAGAAGATGCTGCGACGGATGATCGGAGAAGACATCGAGTTGAGAGTGAGTCCGGGGCCGGATCTCGGCAACATCAAAGCCGATCCGGTTCAACTCGAACAAGTGATCATGAACATGGTGGTGAACGCGCGCGATGCGATGCCGAAGGGTGGCAAGTTGTCGATCGAGACCAGCAACGTCTATCTGGATGAATCTTACGCGCGTGACCATGTTTCGGTCGTTCCCGGTGACTACGTAATGCTCGCGATCAGCGACACTGGTTGTGGCATGGACGAAGAAACACGTCTGCGCATCTTCGAACCGTTCTTCACAACGAAGGAGTCAGGAAAGGGAACCGGACTCGGGTTGTCGATGGTCTATGGTATCGTCAGGCAGTCGGGCGGGAACATCTGGGTTTACAGTGAAGAAGGAAGAGGAACGACGTTCAAGATCTACTTCCCGAGAGTGACTGCAGAGGCTGAGGAATACAAACGCGCCGCACAAACGGGGAACGTGCCGAAGGGTTCGGAAACGATTCTGTTGGTTGAAGACGCGGAGTGGGTGCGGAAGCTCGCGCGCCAGGTGCTGGAAACTGCGGGCTATCGGGTGCTGGAAGCAGCGAGCGCCGAAACGGCGATCAAGGTTTGCGAGAAGATCAATGGAGACAAGATCGATCTCTTGTTAACCGACGTCGTGATGCCGGGCATGAGCGGCAACGACATGTCCAAGGTCCTGCTCAAAAAGCAGCCGGGAATGCCTGTGCTCTACATGTCGGGTTACACGGACGATGCAATCGTGCAACACGGCGTGCTGGAACCAGGGATCAACTTCCTGCAAAAGCCCTTCAGCCCCGGCGCACTCGCAGCGAAGGTCCGCGAGGTGCTCGACGCAAGAAGTTAGACCGCTAAAGCCATCCACAGATTACACAGAATATTTTTGTGTAATCTGTGGATCGTCTTATGTGCCTTTCCGTGGCAATTTTTCGGTGTTGCCGCCGCAGACGATTACTCCCACACGTTCGCCTGGTGCGGGTTGGTATTTGCCAGAGAGGAGGCCCGCAAATGCGGCAGCGCCGCCGGGCTCGGCAACGATGCGCACTGTTTCCCATAAACGTCGCTGCGCATCCACGATCTCGTCATCAGAAACAAGCAGCGAGCTCTGCACAAACTGCTGCGCGATCGGAAACATCTGTCGGCCAACTTGCCTCGGCGCCAGCGAGTCAGCGGCAATGCCTCCTGCCGGTGAATCGACTGGCCGTCCTGCCTTAAGCGCGAGGTGAAGAGTCGGCGCTTCCGTTGGTTCTACTGCGATTATCTTCACTCGGTCTTGATACCACGCTGCGACGCCGCCAATCAGTCCACCACCACCAACAGCTACGAGGAGTGAATCGAGTTTCGGATCCTGTTCCTCCAACTCCATTCCCAGCGTGCCCGGTCCGACCAGCGTTTCAGTTCCTTCATACGCGTGAACCGGTAGTGCACCCGATTGCGCGGTCCAGGTTTCACTCGCCTCCAGCGATTCCGCATAACGATCTCCAGCGATGACGAGCTCCGCGCCGTAACCACGAATGCGATCGAGTTTCGCAGTTGAAGCAACGGACGGCACGAAGATCGTCGCGGGCTTGCCGAGTTTCATCGCCGCGAAAGCTACTGCCGCGCCGTGGTTCCCGCCCGACGCCGCCACCACGCCAACGGGAGGAACTTTTCGCGTCAGTATGTTGCTGAACGCACCGCGCGCCTTGAAGGATCCGGAGTGTTGGAAGAGCTCGAGTTTCAAAACAATCTTGATCGAGTCGAGCCCAAACTCCGCTCCCTCGACCTCCAGAATCGGCGTGCGCCGAATATGTGGCCTGATTACGCGCTCGGTCGCTTGAATTCGCTCTCGAGAGACTTCGTTTGGTTGATTCATGCAGGTCTTAGTTAAACAAGAAATGTTGACATGACGTTCGAAAAGCGTATTATACGCACCTCCCCCGTAGTTGGTTGTAGCTGCGCGTTTGTGATCGGAGGTGCGGCAGCACCTATCGGTCTGTCAAAATACCCGGATCCTCAAAGATCCGCTTGCAATCTGTTCCTGGCCCAAAGAGCTGATTGCAGTAAAACAAACTATCAACGGAAAGATCTGAATCTGATTGGCGTAGTTCAGCACGACCTCAACTCACATCTCGCTGCTTAGCCTCTCAATAACGATCTTGAAGTAACCCTCCCTTTCGCCCAGCCCGGTATACCCATGAGTGTGCAACAACTGTCTAACAAGAGCGGGCATACAATTCTCCTGGGTGGCCTCGGAGGCGATTCTCATTCCGTCGGCCTGAACATTCTGCGTCACAGCCTCGCGGCAAACGGTTACCACGTTCGCTATCTGGGCACGCAAAACACCCTGGCGGATTTCTTCCGCATGGCCAGTCTCTCCAACCTCGTAATGATCTCCAGCATGGACGGTCATGCGCGTTATTACCTGCGTGAGTTTCCGGCACTGAAGCGCAAGTTCAACACGAATGGAACGCTCTGGTACCTCGGCGGAAATCTTGCAGTCAGCGACGCCTCCGAACGCGACTTTATTGAGATGGGCTTCAATCGCGTCTTTATGAAGTTCATTGAACTTACGGCTGTGCTGGACATGCTGAAGCGCGACCTGGAAGGCATGCAGGCAGTCGCGGACTATCCGGAACTCTGGAAGCAAACCTTGCCCGCGGCGTGTCACTTTCCCGGTGTCGCAAGTGATAGTTTGCTCGAGCACGAGACCTTTGAGTCGCAGCGGCGCGAAGTACTCGAACACTGGAAAACCGGAAATGGCGCGCGCGACATCGCCGGCAACGCTCAATTCCTCATGCGGCAACCCTCGTTTCCGAGAGTGCAAGCCGAGGTCAGGATGGATCATGGCCAGATCCTGGTCCAACCGCGCTCCGGAGTCGGTCTCGTCGACGAACAGATCAAACTATTCACGAACTTCAAACGCGCCGGCGTCAAAGTGCTCTCCTATCAAGTCGACTCGTTTACACGCAACAACAATTACGCGGGCGCGGAGGAAGCCATTCGCGATAGCCATGTGTCGGGCACTTCGACGATCAACGGGTTCCCGGTAGTTAATCATGGCGTCAGCGGTCTGCGTCGAATCGCACAACAAACAGGATTGCCGTTGCAAACCCGTCACAGCACGCGCGACCCGCGCCTGCTTGCCGAGATCTCATTCGCGGGAGGCGTGACTTCATACGAAGGCGGCGCCATCTGTTACAACATTCCTTATTACAAAGACTATCCACTGGCCGAGTCGATCAGAAACTGGCAGTACGTCGATTATCTAACCGGGCTCTATCACAAGCTCTTCGGCATCGTGCTCGATCGGGAGTTTTTCGGCACGCTCACTGCGACGTTGATTCCACCATGTATCGCGATCGTGACCAACATTCTCGAAACGCTGCTGGCCGTCAGGCAGGGTGTGAAGTGCGTCAGTCTTGGTTATGCCGAGCAAGGTCATCGCTCGCAGGATATTGCCGCGATTCGCATGATGGCCAGGTTAACGGGCGAGATTCTCGGGCACATGGGTTACAAGGACGTGCAGGTCAATACAGTGTTTCATCAGTACATGGCCGCATTTCCGCTCTCGCTGAAGCGTGCCGACGAATTGATTCAAAGCTCAGCGATGACTGCTGCCCGCTCGGGTGCAACTCGTCTCATTGGCAAGACTTCGGTCGAAGCATTTCAGATTCCCACAGTCACAGACAACATCAACGCTATCGGACTCATTCAGCGAGGACTTGCCGAGGCTTCTGATTGCTACGTTGATGAGACTCGCGTCGCGGAGGAGTGTGCTGTGATACGGCGCGAGGTTGAAGCGATCTTCGAGAGTATTGTGTTTTGTGGGAATGGCGACATCGCACAGGGAGTCGTAACTGGATTTGAAAAAGGATTGATCGACATTCCTTTCTCGCCAAGTGTGCACAATCGCGGCGAAGTGATGACGACGCGTGACGTTGAAGGCGCTGTGCGCTTTCTGTGTACGGGCAACCTGAAACTCGATCGCGAAACACGCGAATTCCATCAGGACAAAGTAACCGAACGGCGCAAGGCAGAGGGGATACGCTCGCCTTCCCAGGATTACGTCCTGGTCGAGCGCGATGTCATGCAAGTGGCTCGCTGCCGGTATGAGCGTTGGCCCCTGGGCCAGTAACTTGGAGGAGGTCAGTACCACCTGCGATAGCGGGTGGGTCAAACTCAGAAGTCAAAGATCTAATGGTGACCGACGACCCACCTGCTACCGCGGGTGGTACTGACTGTATCCAACAAGGAGGAACGACGATAGATGCAAACGAGTAAACCAGTCCTTGGCGTCTTAGGTGGGATGGGTGGTTTGGCCTCTGCTGAGTTTGTCAAAACCGTCTATGAGTTCAGTGGCGAGCTGTCTGCGCCGGAACAGTCGGCGCCTATTGTCCTGCTGCACTCGGATCCAACCTTCCCCGATCGAACAGAAGCATTTTTGAGAGGAGACACGGAGTTCCTGCTGGGCAAGTTGATTGAATCGTTGGAATTTCTTTGTGTCATGGGAGCCTCGCAACTCGTGATCTGTTGCATGACAATCCACTATCTCCTTCCGCAAGTACCTGACGCTCTCAGAGAACGAATCATCTCCATGGCTGACGTCATATTTTCGTCGGTCGAATCGCTGAAGAAGAAACACCTCGTGATCTGTTCAAACGGTACGGTGCGGCTGGGACTGCTGCAACGGCATCCGAAATGGGAACAGGTCCGCGACTACGTCATCTTTCCATCCGAAACTGAACAGCAACACATGCACGAGCTGATCTACGACATGAAGCTCAATCGCAACCTACTCGAGGCGCGTGCGTTTGTTGAGTCTTTGCTTGAGGCGCATCAAGTGGATTCGTTCATTGCAGGCTGTTCGGAAATTCATCTGCTGGCAAAACAGTTCGCACCTTCAAGCACGGACCAACACGGCTACGGTTGCATCGATCCGCTAACCATCATCGCCCGACAAACGGTGGAGCAGCATCAATATCAAGTAAAGGGAGCCCACTGAGATGAGCAATATTGCGGAACGGATCGCGAAACTCCCGGCGAACCGCCAGGAGCTGCTAACGCGCCTGTTGAAAAAGGGTCAGGTAGATTTATCGCAGACCGTGATCCTGCCGCGCGTTCGCACTTCGAATCACGCTCCACTCTCATTTGCACAGCAGCGTCTCTGGCTCGTCCTGCAGTTAGATCCCGAAAACGTCGCTTACAACGTACCGGAAGCGCTTGTGTTCAAGGGCCCGATCAATGTCGCGGCTTTGGAAAAAAGTTTTACCGAGATAGTGCGCCGTCACGAAGCACTGCGCACTACTTTTCAGGTTATCTCCGGAGAACCAAGGCAGGTGATTCACGAGCCCCAGCCGATGACTCTGGAGGTTATCGACCTGAGGCACCTGCCACGACCGGAGCGCGACGCAAGAGCCAAGCAATTGATTGATGAGGCCGCAGCGCAGTTGTTGGACCTCGTTCGTGGTCCACTAATGCGGGTGAAGCTGCTGAAGCTCGAAGACGACGAGCACATACTGCTCTCCACGCTTCATCACATTATTTACGACGGCTGGTCGCGCGGCGTGTTGTTGGGAGAACTAACAGAGCTCTATCAGGCCTTTAATAATGGCGAGAGCTCACCACTGCCGGAGTTGCCGATTCAATACGCCGACTTTGCTATGTGGCAACGCGATTGGTTGAACGGGGAAACTCTCGAAAAGCAACTCAGCTATTGGCGTAACAAGTTAAGCGGGGCATTGCCGATCCTGGAATTGCCGACCGACCGTTTACGTCCTGCAATTCAGAGTCATCAAGGCGCGAGTGAGCTTCTCGAGCTGCCGGAAACACTGGGCTTCAAGTTAAAAGATTTTAGTAGTGACAAGGGCGTGACCCTGTTCATGACTTTACTGGCGGCGTTCAAAGTGCTGCTCCATCGCTATACGGGTCAAACAGACATCTGCGTGGGGATGCCTATCGCGAATCGCAATCGGGCTGAGACAGAAAGCATCATCGGTTTCTTCGTTAACAATCTGGTGTTTCGCAGCGACCTGAACGGCAATCCAACCTTTGAATCGTTTCTGGCCCAGGTAAAGGAGGAAACCCTCAACGCATTCGCACACCAGGATATGCCTTTTGAAAAACTGGTTGAGGAGTTACAGCCTGAGCGCAGCCTGAGTTACATGCCCCTCTTCCAGGTAACGTTCCTGGTGCAGAATTCGGTTGAAGGTGAAGGCGAACTCCTTCATGAAGATCTCAACATCACCGGGCTGACGGTTGAGGTTGCTACTACAAAGTACGATCTGTCGGTTTCCGTTACTGAAATCGACCACCAGCAATTCGTACTTGCTGTTTACAACAGCGACCTGTTTGACGCTGCTACGATTAGACGCCTGCTCAATCACTACCAGACTCTCCTGGAGAGCATTCTCGCGGACCCACAACAACGTATTGCAGAGTTGCCGCTGTTGACCGAGGACGAGCAAGGTCTCTTCGCCGCAGTAAACAATACCCAGACCGAGTATCCATCCGAGAAGCGTGTTCATGAGTTGTTTGAAGAACAGGCGGCGCGCAGACCGGAAGCGGTCGCCGTCGTTTGTGAAGGAAGAGAACTGAACTATCGAGAATTAAACCAGCAGGCGAATAGGTTGGCGAGCTATCTACGACGACGTGGAGTTGGACCAGAAACCATAGTCGGAATTTTGATGGAGCGTTCGTTGGAGATGGTGGTCGGACTGTTGGGTGTGCTGAAAGCCGGCGGTGCGTACCTACCGCTCGATCTCAACTATCCAAAACAACGGCTGGCCCTGATGCTGGAAGAGACGCAGGTGAGTTTGATCCTGACGCAGGAACGATGGTTGGAAAGCCTGCCCGAATTTAACGGCGACGTCCTGTGTCTGGATAGGGAACTCGCTGTCTTCGCAGATGAAGATGCGAGCAACCTCCCAGCGATCAATGATCCGGACTCTCTGGCTTTCGTTTTCTACACTTCAGGATCGACTGGAAAACCAAAAGGCGTCATGGCGACGCAGCGTAGCGCCGTCAACTATCTCGCGCACATTGTCCGCGACTACCAGGTATCGCCCGCGGACGTTGTGCTGCAAACAGCTTCGCTCTCCTTTGACGCGTCAGTCCGCGACATCATCGGTCCGATCGTTGCCGGCGCAAAATTAGTGCTGATTCCGGACGCTGATGTCAAAGACCCATTTGCACTGCTCTCGAGAATCAAGGATCACGGCGTCACCTGCATCCTGAGTATTGTGCCGACGATGCTGCGTAGTTTGACAGACGCTTCCGCCGAAACCGGAACTACAGGCTCCACGCTACGACTTATCCTCACCAGCGGCGAAAGCCTATTACTCTCAGAATGCGCGCGCGTGCGCACAGTGCTTGGCGAGCGCGTCTCCATCTTCAATCAATATGGAGCGACGGAGTGCACGATGTCATCAACTCGATATCGCGCGCCGGAAGCAGTGTCTTCAGGGCCGGCTTTGGTTGGAAAACCCATCGCTAACTCGGAAGTCTATGTTCTCGATACTGACCTCAGGCAGTGCCCTATCGGTGTGCCCGGTGAAATTCACATCGGCGGCGTGGGAGTGGCGCGCGGATATGTCATGAGTCCGGGTCTAACTGCTCTTAAATACATTCCCAATCCATTCAGCAAAGAGGACGGCGCACGTTTGTATCGAACCGGCGATCTGGGACGATTCCTGCCGTCGGGCGACATTGAGCTTCAGGGTCGAGTAGATCGCCAGGTGAAAGTGCGAGGTATTCGCATCGAGCCCGGCGAGATCGAAACGGTGCTCAACGATCATGAGAACGTGCGCGAGGCGGTGGTGATAGTTCGTGAGGATACGCCGGGCAATCAGCGACTGGTGGCGTATGTTGTCTTACGCCAACCCGACAATAACCTGCGCGCCTTTGTGAAGACGAGAGTCCCGGACCACATGGTTCCCGCGAGTTTCGTGGTAATGGATAAACTCCCGGTCACACCCAACGGGAAGATCGACTACAGTGCGCTCCCCATCCCAGACGAGACGTCGTTCGATTCAAGTAAAGAATTCGTCGCGCCGCGCAACCAACTCGAGGAAACCCTGGCGCAGATATTTAGTGAAATTTTGGGAATCCAACGCGTCGGCATACACGACAACTTTTTTGAGTTGGGTGGGCACTCTTTACTGGCAACACAAGTGGTATCGCGAATTAGAAAAACCTTGAAAGTGGATTTGCCGCTGCGCGTTATCTTTGACTCTCCAACTATCGCTAACCTCGCTACAACCGTCGAACCAATGAACCGAATAGAGTCGGACGATGCGGAAAAGCTGGCTCAACTAGTAAAGCAAATAGATCAGTTATCAGTTGACGAGATCAAAGTCTTACTTGAAGGAGCATCATGAGCGACATTGCAAAACAAATTAGCGGGCTTTCTGCGGAGAAGCGCCGCCTTTTGGAACAGTATCTGAAGACTCAGGGTCTCAACCTCTCGAACGTCATCCTGCCTCAACGAAGAGATACCAACAAGTTTCCACTGTCGTTCGCGCAACAGCGGCTATGGTTTCTGGATCAATTGGAACCTAATTCTACGGTCTACTGCATTCCGGATACGCAGTATTTCGATGGCCCAATCAACCTGGACGCGCTGGAGCGCAGTTTGAGCGAGTGCATACGCCGCCATGAATCTCTGCGGACCACCTTTCACACCGTTAACGGCGAGCCGGTACAGGTTATAGCCGAGCCGCAACCACAGAAGCTCGAAGTGATCGACTTGAGTCACCTGCCGGAGGAAGAGCGCGAGGTGGAAGCGCAAAGAATGGCCGACGAAGAGGCGCGGCAACCGTTCGATTTAACGCGCGGCCCACTCTTTCGCTTTCGGTTGGTGAAACTGGCTGACCACCAGCACATCCTGTTGCTGAACATGCACCACATCATCTCGGATGGATGGTCGTTGGGTGTATTGGGCCGTGAACTGGGTCCCTTGTATCAGGCATATAGCGCGGGCAAAAGTTCGCCACTCGATGAGTTGACACTTCAGTACGCTGACTTCGCGGTGTGGCAGCGTGAGTGGTTGCAGGGAGAGGTGTTGGAAAAGCAACTCTCTTACTGGCGCGAGCAGTTGGGCGGAGACTTGCCGGTGTTGGATTTGTGGACCGACCGGCCACGTCCCCCGATGCAGACTTATCGTGGTAGTACAGTTCACCTGGGGCTCAGTAAGGAGATCACAGAGCGGTTGAAGCAGATTGCGCGCGAAGGCGAGGCGACGCTTTTCATGACGTTGTTAGCGGGCTTCAACATGTTGATGTGGCGCTATACGCGGCAGGACGACATTCTCATCGGCATACCGATCGCAAATCGCAACCGGACGGAGATAGAAGGGATCATCGGCTTCTTCGTCAATTCACTGGTGTTGCGTTCAAAGTTGAGTCCTGAGAGCAGCTTTCGTGAGTTTCTCAAACAAGTAAGAGAAACGACGCTGGGAGCTTATGGGCATCAGGACGTGCCATTTGAAAAGCTCGTCGAGGAGTTACAGCCGGAACGCAGCATGAACCGGCAACCTCTGTTTCAGGTGTTATTCACTCTTCAGGCGTCTGAGGGAATAGCGCTGGAGGGAGTTCAATCAGGCTGGGTGGGCACGAAGAGAGATACCGCCAAGTTTGACCTGAACCTTTTCATGGGTGAATTCGAGACCGGCTTGAACTCGTCGCTTGTATACAACACCGACCTTTTCGATGAGTCGACCATTGCACGAATGCTGGAGCACTTTCATACCTTGCTGGCAGAAATAGCCGCAAACCCGGACGCGCGATTGTCTGAACTCTCGCTGTTGACAACTGAGGAGCGAGAGCAACTCCAGCAGTGGAACCAAACCCAAACTGAATATGAACGCGACCAGTCTGTTCATCAGTTGGTGGAACTGCAGGCAGCGCTTAGACCGGATGGGGTTGCGGTGGTCGACGGAGCAAACGAGATCCGGTACGAGGAACTTAACCGCAGGGCCAATCAACTAGCACATTACCTGCGAAAGCATGGCGTTGGTTTGGAGACGCGAGTCGGCGTGTTGATGGAGCGATCGGCAGAATGGATTGTGGCGCTGCTGGGGATCCTCAAAGCCGGCGGCGTTTATGTGCCACTGGATGGAAGCTACCCCGAGCAGCGCTTGTGCTTCATGCTGGAAGATGCGGAAGTTAAGTTGCTGCTGACGCAACGTGGACAGCCGGAAATCGTGGCGGAGGACGAAGAGACGGAAGTTGTGTATCTCGATTCGGGGTGGGAGTGGTTGCAAAGTGAGAACGCCGATAACCTCGATAACGTGACGGAAGCTGAGAATCTGGCCTACCTGATGTACACCTCCGGATCGACCGGTCAGCCAAAGGGAGTTGGCGTGCCGCACCGTGCGATCAATCGACTCGTGCGTAATACAAACTACGTGAAGTTTGATGAGAATGATCGCGTGGCACAGATCTCTAACGCCTCGTTTGATGCGGCGACATTTGAGATCTGGGGAGCATTGGCGAATGGTAGTCGGGTAGTGGTGTTGGACAAGGAAACGGCACTTTCGCCGGACGAGTTGGGACGGAAGCTTGTCGATCAGCAAATCAGCATCATGTTTCTAACGACGGCGTTGTTCAATCAGACGGCGCTGAGCCGGCCCGAGGCTTTTGCTTCGCTGAAGTACATGATATTTGGCGGTGATACTGTGGACGCGCGAGCGGTGCATCGCGTATTGGCGGAAGGGAAGCCGCGGCACCTGATCAATGCTTATGGACCAACAGAGGGAACCACCTTCACAACTGCGTACGAAACGCAGGACGCGGATATCGACGCCGGGACGATTCCGATTGGGCGCGCGATCTCGAACACTGAGGTTTGGGTGTTGGACCAGCAGGGCCGGATAGCGCCGGTGGGTGTCGCGGGAGAATTATATATTGGCGGTGATGGTCTGGCGCTTGGCTACCTCGGACGCCCTGAGTTAACGGCGGAGAAGTTTGTCCCGCATCCATATAGCAGGGAAGCTGGAGCTCGGCTCTACCGCACGGGTGACCTGGTGCGTTACCGGAGCGATGGGAACGTCGAGTTTCTCAGACGCATGGACCAGCAGGTAAAGGTGCGTGGCTTCCGTGTTGAATTGGGTGAGATTGAGTCGGTGCTGAATGAGTACTGGGCCGTTGTCGAATCGGTTGTCGTCGATAGCAAAGACAGTTCGGAGAATACTCGACTCATAGCCTATGTCGTACTTGAAGAGGGAGTTGAGGCCACGTCTTCAGAGCTGTTGTCGTTCCTGCAGGAAAAGCTTCCGTCGTACATGCTTCCCGCGGCTTTTATCACGATCAAAGAGATTCCGTTGACGGCGAACGGGAAAGTAGACCGGCGGGCACTGCCGGTGCCGGACGAGATCGAAGTCGAGATGGGCGCTGACTTCATTGCTCCGCGAAATGACATGGAAGAGCTGGTCGCGGAAATCTGGCGCGACATCCTCGGGCTCACGCAAGTGGGAGTGGAGTCGAACTTTTTTGATCTCGGAGGACACTCGCTACTGGCAACGCGCGTCATGAACAAGATACGTGAGCGAACCGGAGTCGAATTACCGCTTCGTGTCTTGTTTGAGTCGCCGACAGTCGCCTCGCTGGCAGCCAAACTCGAAGAGGCACAACCAAAAGACAGTGAGATGGGGCGCATCCTGGAGATACTGGCAAACGTCGAAAACATCTCCGAGGAGGAAGTAAACGCCCTCCTGGTCCAAACCGAACGCCAGAACCAGGCTTAGTCGATAGCCCGCACCCCGGAAATGAAGCGGAAGTGGAACACTTGCTGAAGGTAGGTTGAATTGAGGTTCTTTATCCACAGATTACACAGATTTATTTAATCAATCTGCGTAATCTGTGGATAAAGAAATCGCTATCGCTCGGGCGCGTAATAGGACGTACGACTCGTAATCACGTAATCCGGACGTCCTTTCACCGCGATCGAGATGCGCCGTCTTTTCCCGTCATGCTCCTTATTCGTGGGGTAATAGCCAATGATGTAACGCTGATTGATGTCCTTCACGATACGATTGTAAATCTCCGTCGCCTGCGATCTTGTTTCTAAAAACTCGGCCCAACCACCGGAGATTTTTGCAAGATTGACCAGTGCTCCTTGTATCTTGAGTTCCTGATCCAACCTCGCTTGCCAGACTTCCTTCGTAAACTTCTTCTGCCGTTCTTCATGACGTGCTCGAAGACTGTTCTTCGCCTTTGACGACGATGCTGCTGCGATCCACGTGGAAACAACCCGATCATCCTCAGACTTCAACCGTTGTATTTGCTCGTCCTCGGTGAGACCAAGCAAGCGTGTTCGTGGAATGATCGTGTAGAGGGTAGCCCGTGATTTCTCCACCGCGCGATATACGTCGTCGAGGCTGAACTCAGTCATGAGTGAGCGCTGCAGCTTCTTCTTGTTTTCATTCTGTTCCTGAATTTCTGCCCGCAACTCAGGCGGTAGCCCCTCCGGAACCTCATGGACGATGATGGAGTTTCGCAGGTATTCAATTTCGTCTCCATCAGTTTGAAACACGATGACGGCAGTCTGGTCTTCCTCATCAAATGCCTCGTTAAGCGTTGCCATCAACGCGCTGAACTGAGCACTGCGGCCGAAGCGCGGATGCTTCTTGCCCAAACCAAGGAAGCCCTTACTGCCTCTGTTCTTCTCAATGAGCGAATCCAACGCCTGCTTCAGATCTCGCTTGTCACTCGTGAAGCCAACCAGCAACTCCACATCGTCAGTAACAATC
>DASVGE010000267.1:0-7096 GCA_036379695.1 Pyrinomonadaceae bacterium
CAGCATGCGAAACTCCGGTTGCTTTTGAGTCTGGATGGTCGACCCACCCGCTACCGCGAGGTGGTACTGACCCGGTCCAGGTTAGGCGCCAATCACGCCGCGGCAGATCTTTCGGCGCAGAGTTCCTGCGGTAACGCGCGGTGATGAGAAACGCGCGCGATTCTTTCTGAAAGTCACACAGCGGGTAGAGACGTTTGCAGATGCCGTCGAATACAACCATCGACAGAATCGTCATCATAAACCTCGTCGAGCCGCGAATCCTGAAACGTCGCTGCAATTCGATGAGCTGATAAACGAAAAGCGCGACCTCAAACTCGTGCGACTTCAAGGCGGAGTGCCGGCCGATCAATTCCACCATTGCCGCTTCAAAAGCCTGGTTGTTGAATTTCGCCGGCCGGTAGGACGCATTGTCGAGAATGATGCGCGCACATTCGCGGCTTTCGTTGTTCACCAGGCCAAAAAAGAAATCGACGAAGTCACGCCGGTTTTTTTCGTCCAGGCTTGCAACCAGCCCCAGGTCCAGAATGACAAACTCTCCAAATGCACGAACGAAAACGTTACCCGGATGCATGTCGGCATGGATGAAACCGTCGATGAAGATCATCTTGTAGAGCGCGCGCAGGCCGGAAAGTGCGGCGGTCTTGCGTTCGTCCTCGGTGAGGTTGGCCGAATCAGTCCTCCGCAAGCGATCCAAATACTCCATCGTCAACACGTCTTCAGTACACAGCTCGTCGACGAGTTCAGGTAACTTGATGTGCTCGCTCAGAGCAAACGCTTCGCGGAAGCGCCTGTTGTTCGCAGCTTCCAAATGGAAGTCGAGTTGCTGCCGGATCGGAAGTTGAATGTCGTCGACCAGTTCAAGCAAAGGAACGGCACGCATTCCCGGTAGCCGTGATAACGCTCTCGAGATCCGTTCGAGAATGCGCAGGTCGTCATTAACCACGCGAGAGATCCCGGGACGGCGAATTTTTACAGCTACCTCGCGTCCATCCCTGAGACGCGCGCGATGTACCTGGGCAATACTTGCCGAAGCGACCGGTGCAAGGTCGAATGAATCGAACAGCTCATGCAACGGACGGCCAAATGCCGACTCAATGATCCTGGGTATCTTTGCGCCGTCAAAAGGTGCAATCTGATCCTGCAAACGAAGCAAAGGTGGTCCCATACTTTCCGGGAGCAGATCCGGGCGTGAACTGAGAATCTGTCCGACTTTAATAAAAGTTGGCCCAAGGTCTTCGCAGAGCCCGGCCACACTCTCGCCAAGCACACGACCGCATTCATGCCTGCGGCGACGCAAACAAAGGTAGGCAGCACGCACACAGAACACCGTGCCGTGTCGAGCGGCCAATAACAAGATTTCGAGGAATCGAAAGGCGACCATAGTGTTTATCCGCAGATTACGCAGATTTTTTCTGTGCAATCTGTGCAATCTGTGGATTGTTTTGTTTATCCGCCACACGGGCGAAGTGGGTTACATCTTTCAACGACGATGCAGATCAACCGGACTGCGCCAGCGTTTCTCGAGCGCAAAATCTACGTGACATACCTGCGTCTCAGCTTCGTCGGCAGGGATCGCGGCAACCGTATCAACGGAAGGTAGAACCCTGCTGATAACATTTTCAGCAATCCAATATTCGACTTGACGATCCATAACGGTATAAACGACCTGAGATTCGTCAGACGAATACGACGGCCAGCGAGCGCCCACGCCTGCCTCTTCGAGCACTCGTACCTTTCCTGATGGAGAGCGTTCGCTAAGCAACTCCCTGTCCTGCTCGTCGTTGATACTCCAGATGAGCGCACCGCTGCGGCCTTGTCGCGGGTAGTTCTTCTGGTTCCAATCCGGTCCGGCCAACGTCTCGTAGTCGCCGCCGTTGAGTGCGCGACGGAAAAAGCCCCACGTCCAATTGCCGCCGCGCGTTGACATGAAGATCACGCTCTTGCCATCGGGCGTCCACGACGGCGCTTCATCAAACCAATTGCCGTCTGTAACACTCTCCACCTTGCGAGTGTTCACATCCACAACGTAGATCCGTGCTTCAAACGGATCGGTGTCCGACTGGAAAAGCAGTTTCGTGCTATCCGGCGACCAATCAATTGGCCCATCCATTCCGTGCAACTCTGCGTTCCCGGCAGTCAGCATCTGCCGGTCGGCACCGTCAGGACTGATGACGCTCACTTCCCAACGCCGATCGGGCTTTCCGACATACGCGATGCGCTTGCCATCGGGCGACCAACGCGGATAGCAAGCCTGGCCGGGTCCGGTGGGAAGAACCCGGCGCACTCCGGTTTTGATATGGAGGATCTTCAGGATCTTCCGGTCGTCAGTCTGGGAGCAATAGACCACGCGCTCAGCACGTGGATCGAATGAAGCCTGAAGCGGGCGCTCAGAGTCGTCAACCAGCGTTCTAACAACGCCGGTTTTTCTGTCCAGCACCTTGATGGCGGTTCCGCGTTCGATGATTCGATGAAACAGAAGCTTGTCGCCGGATGCGTTCCACGTGGGCCAACGATCGTCACCAGGCGTGGAGGTCAGTTGTTGCGCCTTGCCGCCCGCGCCCGGCAACAAGTAGATCTGCGATGGACCTTCCTCGGCTCTCGAGAAAGCGATCAATTCTCCGTTAGGTGAGATGTTGGGCTTGTAATCCCACGGCGTACCGCTGGTCAACGTGGTCATCTCACCGTTATCCACTCGCAGCCGAATGACGTCGCCGGAACCGAGATCATAGCGATGACAAATGAGAGTTTCGCCGCCGGGCTCGAAGGCACAAGCGCCGGCGCGGCCTGACTGGCGGCTGACCTTGCGCGGCGTTCCACCGGTCGCGGAAATGACGAAATAATCCCGCTTGCCCCATGGTCCACCGGTGTAGACGAGTTGCTTGCCGTCAGGTGACCAGCCGGGGTACTCATCATCCTGTTCGGAAAAAGTAATTTGCTTGAGTGCACCGCTCTTGAGGTCGATGGTCCAAATGTCTTTCTGGCCCGTCCGCGTGGAGCAGAATACGAGTGAGGAACTGTCAGGTGACCACTTCGCTTCAAAATCGTCAGCCGGATCATTTGTAACTTGTATCCACTGAGTGGTGCGCAGGTCGTAGATCCAGACCTCCCAATTGCCACTGCGCTTCGAGCTGGTGACCATTCGCTGTCCGTCCGGCGACAACGTCGCGTCGCCTCCGCCCGCGCGATCGACAGCCACACGGTATTCTCGAAATACGGGTTTACGTTCCAGCGAGGCGCGAGGCACTGCACCCATAACAAGTTGGACTAGTACGCCGCCTAAAATCGCGCCCAGCCAGAAAATGCCGAACTGCCGGCTTATCAGCCCGCCGGATCCAGACGTGGAGACCAAGAGTTTCGTCATTGTGCACGCCCCTTACCGGGTCCCAAGTAAAAGCCTGCCGCCCCTGCTGAATGACGACGCCACCATAAGGACCACATAGAACAGTCCCGCGATCAGAAAGATCACGTGGCTGTTCAGGAAGCCGTGCAGCAACACTGCCATCAACATCGCCAGCACGACCGCCAGGTTTTCACTTTGCTTGACTATTGAAAACACGCGCCCGAGGAATGGTTCCTCAACCACTGTTTGCAATAGAGAGTAGAAGGAGACAACAACAATCGAGACGACGATGCCCAGCACAAACATGAGCAGCATCGAGATCCCGATGTGAGAAACGAGTGCATATACAGTGATAGTGAGGCCCTCGGTGAGCAGCCCGAGAAAGACTATGATTCCTTTCCCAAAGCGTCTCACCAGGACCGGCGCAAGCAGTCCACCTAAAATCGCACCCAATCCAAAGATACCGATCTGCCAGCCGATCAACCGGCTCGAGGCAGACAGTTGGTCCTTGATGAAAGAAGGAGCCAGCGGCATCCACATCCCGGCGCAGAGCATGCTTACAAAGACCATCACGATGAGGCGCAGAACCAGACGGTGCGCGGCGATATAGTTCCAACCAGCCTTCACGTTCTGTAGTGTGGTAGCCAGCGAGAGCTCGACACGCTCCCGAATTACAGGTCGACTCTTTACCGGGATCATCAGCAAAGCGCTGGCGAGGAACGACAACGAGTCGAGTATCAGGGTGGCTTTCAGTCCGAGGAGGATTAATAACTCGGCGCCCAATATCGGTCCCGCAACCATGGTGAGACTCGAGGCGCTTTGATCGATACCGTTCGCGCCCGGCAAATCTGACTCTTCAACTACCGCGGGAAGCAATGCAGACTTTGCCGGCAGGTGGAAGACGGTAGCGATCGAGTGTAGCGCCGCCATCACGAAGATCATTTCCGTGGTGGGTTTCCACCAGATGAGTAACATGAAGACCATTCGGAGAAGATCGGAAATGATCATCACGAGTCGCTTGTTGCAGGCGTCGATTACTACGCCCGCCAGAGGCGCGACAATGGCGCCCGGAAGCAACTCCAGTATCACCAGTAGAGCCAGCACCAGGACCGAGTCTCCGGTGCTCGAGACATAAAGAATCAGACCAACACGACTGATCTGTGAGCCCGTCATCGAAAGCAGACTCGCCAGCCAGAGGTTGCGGAAGGAACTGTTGCCGAGCACCCGTATCAACGTTGTCGCCTTTTGAGTAGATAGAACACAGGCGCGGGAGTCCGCGCCTGTGTCATGGCCACAAATGTCACCGCTTCGGTCTTAGCTGATCCTAGCGGTAGTCTCTAACGTGTCTGCCTGGTTCATCGGGAATGCCGTCGAGATCCGAATCGACCTCGCCCTTGGTCGTGGCATGCGCCGGCAGATAGTTGAGATCGATGATGCCGTCGCCATCCCAGTCAACCACCTTGCCTTTGAATCGGCCATTAACAAAGCCGTTGGTCTTCGGACCGACTACGGGGTGGTGCAGAGTTGAAAGAATCGAGTTGCCGGGGAAGAAGAAATCGCCACCGCTGTTTTCGATTCGATCGAGGTTCACATAGGACCAGCCTCTGAACAGACCGCGCACGTATTCAATCGCCTTGCGGCCTTTCACCTTGATGTCGTTGTTGAGGAACCATTGACCTTCGCGAGCAAACGGCACCGTCACGTCTTCGACAACTCCCTCGGAGGGATCGTTGGCCTTGCCGGAGAGGAAGATCGGGCGCTTGGTCTGCGTCTCGAAGTAGAAGTTGCCTTGCAGCGGGTTGGTCAGTTCGGTGAAGCCGCGGAACAGGAAGGCTTCGTGATGCTTGGAGCCGTCGGCATTGAGACCGCAGAGCGTCTTGGCGACAACTACCTCATCGTCCCTGGTGTGCATGTTGTTGCACGCCAACGCCTGTCCAAACACGCGCTTCAGCATTTGCGGGCTCAGCAGCAGGTGGCCCCACATGTCAGGCGCTGGTCCAAGCTTGATATAGATGTTGCAGGTGATGTGCAGGTAGATCGTCTGGTCGAACGTGCGTCCTTCGATATGCTTGAATTCACGCGCGCGACGGAAGTCCTTGTCAGTCCAGCCCATCTCCCACGCAAAAACGCGTGCCCACTCCTGCACCCGGTAGTCGGCGGTTTGCAGTAGCGCTAAGCCGATGGGTTTGCACTCTTCACTATGCAGCCACTCGAGGGCCCACAGCAGGTTGATGCGCAGGTCGGTATCGGTGTCCTCGAAGATGGCTTCGCGGATAACGGGCAAAGCGTCGGCGCCGTTGCGGGCCAGGTATTGATAAAGTGCATGCTCACGAAAAGCCGCCTCGGGGTGGTTGCGACCGTCGCGGATCAACTCGCTATCGGTACGCTTCTCCAGGTTAACGGAGACGCGGGCGATCATGTCCTCGAAGCGTGTGGTTGGATCACCATAAAGAAGATTCTCTTGGGCTTTGAAGGTCAGCTCCTCGCCTTCTATGGTTGCGGTTCTAATCATTTGTTTCTCCTTTCACGGGTTTCAGTACTGTCAGACGGGACAGCTTTCAACGCCGCTCTGTGTCGAACTGCGACCTGTTTGTGCGGTGGTCTTTCAAGCTCAGCGAGCAGCGTAAGTTTTATAGTCGAATCGCCTAAAGACGACTTCTCCGAGCTTGCTCAATTCAAGTTGGGCCACAAAGAGTGATTGGCCATAAAAAAGCACAAAAAGCACGAAGAACTCGGAATCATTCTTGTGCTTTTTGTGCCTTTTTGTGGCTAAGTTAAGGGGTTAGAACTTTGCTGGAGACGTGGGCGCGAGTAATTTTCCATTGCCCAGCTTCCCTCTTGAAGATGAGGGTTTCGGCGGTTTCCACACTGGTTGGCTGGTTGTTGCTGATGCTCTTGAAGAGCCCACGGTATTTGGTCCAGGCCATCTGCCCGTCACTGGAAACACGAGTCTCCATGTCCCTGAGCTCCATGTGGGCCAGCTCCATGTCATCCTGCTTTAACACCTTGACGTAATCCTGCTTGTTGAACTTGGAAGCCCCGTCCGTATAAAGCTCAAAATCCGTCGCCATGAATTCGGCTGCCGTATCCCAGTCACGTTTTTTAGCTGCATCGAAGAACTGGTCCAGCACCTTGTTTACTCGAACCGTTTCCGTGGCGCTGGTGTTTACCGAAGGAGTTCCCGCAGCGCCTAAGACACAAAGCAGAACCAGGTGAACGAATAATGTGATGCTTGGCATTATCGACTCCTCATTTGTGACTGGTAGTTCAAGCGTTGCCCGGCGGCGGAATAATTCTGATCGCCCGTGAGCGACTCGAGAAAAGCTATGAGCGCTTTCTTTTCTCCGGCCGTCAGGCCCAGCGGTTTCATGATCGGATCAAGACGCGGACTTTGAATGCCGCCGCGATCGAAAAAGTCGATCACCTCTGCAAGAGTTTTCAAACTGCCGTCATGCATATACGGCGGCGTTAGAGCGACATTCCGCAGCGACGGAGTCAGAAACCTTCCCGACAGATCGTCGGTACTGATCTCGCCCAGGCCTCTGTCTCCATATTCCTTCTTCACCAGATCCCAACTGACTCCGAGATCGTGATACTTGTAGTCGAGGAAGAGCGAGTAGTCGTTTCCAATCGTGTGACACTTCGAACACTCAGCCTTGCCGGTAAAGAGTTTCAATCCCTGCTGCGCAAGCTTGCTCAACGCGGATTTATCCTTCCCGTAGTAATAGCGATCAAACGCGGAATTTCCCGAGCTCA
>DASVGE010000268.1:0-7379 GCA_036379695.1 Pyrinomonadaceae bacterium
GAACTCTTCCGCATCGCGACGCTGCATGAGTTCCGACATGAACGCGATGTCGCCGCCCGCGCAGAACCCTCGCCCTGCGCCTGTGATAATCACGACGCGAACGTTGCGATCGCTGCCGGCATGCTCCAGCGCTTCGGCCAGATCGCGACGCATGTGACCGACGAACGCGTTCAGACGATCCGGACGATTGAGCGTGATCGTCAGGATACCGTCAGCTTCCGAGACTTGAATGTGCTCGTACATCTAGCGTCCTTTAAACTCCGCCTTCCGTTTATTAACGTAAGCGTCCAATCCTTCTTTGGCATCTTCGGATTGGAAGAGTTGTTGCTGTAGTTCGCGTTCGAGCGCGAGTGCCGGTTCGAACGAGATCTCCGCGCCGGTTTGGACCGCGCGCTTGATGCGGCCCACGGCGTGCGCCGCTTTGTTCGGCGTCGTGAACTGACGCGCATAATCGCGCACCTGTTCGGCGAAGTTTTCAATCGTTTCGGCTTGAAAGACGTGATTCAGAATACCGAGTTCGAGACCACGCTCGAAATCGAACAACTGACCCGTCACCATCAGTTCGATCGCTTTCGACTTGCCGACCAATCGCGCCAACCTTTGCGTCCCGCCGGTTCCGGGAAGGACGCCAAGCGAGACCTCAGGCAATCCTAACTTCCCAGCGCCCTTACGCGCGATGCGAATGTCAGCCGCCATCGCGACCTCCAAACCACCGCCGACGCAGTGACCATTGATCGCAGCAATCACGAGTTTCGGCGTTTGCTCCAAACGGCTCAGCGTCTCGTTGGCATGAAGACAGAAATAGTATTTAAAAGCCGGCGTCACGTTCGCGAGCATCTGAATGTCGGCGCCCGCGCAAAAGAATTTCTCACCCTTCCCGGTGATTACTATTACCTGAACGGAATCGTCCATCCGCGCGTCGAGAATCACGCGGTCGAGTTGCTGCATCATCTCGTAGCTGTACGTGTTCGCGGGTGGATCGTTGAGCGTGATGACCGCGATGCCGTCTGCAGCCTGGTAGTCGAGCTTCGATTTAGTTTCACTCATGTTGATAGATCGAAATGTGGTTCATAGTCTCCGAAGTGAACGGCGCGCGCTGCCAGCTACTCCAACGCTCACGCAGACGCAAACCGGCAAGCCGGGCCATAAGGTCCAACTCAGACGGCCATGCATAACGTAGGTTTCGTCGGAATAGTAGTTCATGAGCTTGCTGTGCCGCGCCAAATACTCAGGTTCTCGCGCTGCTTTGGAAACGTGACTGTGCTTAGTGGTCCAGGAAGAAGCCCGGGCGAAAAACCGTCGAGGAAAAGCTGTGTCAGGTGTTGGGCCAGGTCATGGACTTTCAGTTTTCCCTGCGGGTCGTACCAGTTATAGATCCAATTCATCATTCCGAACAGTGCGTAGGTCGCAACCGTCAGATCAACTGGTTGCTGCTTCTTCGTTGACTCCTGCACTTCCTGCAGAATCTTGCGCGCCAGCCGGGTGTAGTTGTCTTTACGCGTTGAGACGTGCGCGTGCAAGTCGCCGCGCAGCGATTCGGCTTCGTGCGACAGCACCTTCATCTCCGCCATGTTTGCGGCAAAGAACGAAAGGTGATTTTCGATGAAGATGCCGAGCTTGGCTATGGGATCATCGACTTCCTGCAACTGCTTCTCGAGACGTTCGAGCACGCGACCGAAACAGTTGTCCTGGATCAGAAACAGTAATTCCTCTTTCGAGCGGCAGTAGTGATAGAGACCAGCCAGGCTGACATTCGTTGCGCGCGAGATGTCTCGCATCGACGTCGAGTGATAACTCTTCTCGGCGAAGATGCGCGCAGCGGTGCGCAGTATGAATTCAAGTTTCTGATCGTGTCTGGACGGCTGCAGCATCTGAATCCTTGTTGAAGAACTCTGAATAGAACAAGTCAGGAAGAGGGGCTTGCCCCCGCTGATCGGGGTCCGGAAAGTGCGGGGGCAAGCCCCTCTTCCTGACTTGTTCTATTCGTTAAGGTCTCACAATCTCACGTATTCAAACTCAAATGGCTTGCCCTTGATTCCGGCCGCGGGCGGCGCGATCCAGTTGGCGATCTTGCCGGGCTCGTACACAGGATGCATGAGACTGCGCACATACTCGCGATCCTCCATCGTCGGCAGCCACTCAGACTTGCGACGCTCAAACTCCTCGCGCGAGATCAGGTTGCCCTCGAGATCAAACGTGTGACCCGCATATTCACCAACGTGCCGGTGGAAACGCGGATTCGGAAGATAAAGACGCTCGCTCATACCTTCGTCGGCGAGCACCTTATTCCAGCGCGCCAGGCCCTTCTCACAGTCCTTCACATACTCACCACGCAGCACTTCGTTCAAGGCGTTGCGCAGCGGCACCTCACGCGTCTTCAGTTGACCATCTTCGACGATCGTCATCGTGAAGTTTTCGTTGGTCGCGAAGTGATCGGTGTACTGTTCGCGTTCTTTGTAACGACCTTTCAAACCTGCCGCAAAGAAGTCGGCTGAGTTGGAACTGATCTCGCCGCCGAAGAGATCGAGCGAGTAGCTGAACCAGAAGTTGATGTACTTCTGAACGATGTCGAGCGGAATGCCGCCCAGCTCGCGCACGTCGCCTTCCTTCATCAGTTGCGCCGTGCGCCGGACGACGCGACCCAATCCAGTGTCGCCGACAAACATGTGATGTGCTTCTTCGGTGAGCATGAACTGACACGTGCGTGCCAGTGGTTCGAAGCCTGATTCCGCGAGCGCCGAAAGCTGATACTTACCGTCGCGATCCGTAAACATCGTGAACGCGAAGAAGTTGAGCCAGTCGTCGCAAGGTTGATTGAACGCTTCGAGGATGCGCGGCTTGTCGGGATTGCCACTGCGGCGTTCGAGTAGTGCATCGGCTTCGTCACGACCGTCACGACCGAAGTAGCCGTGCAGCAGGTAGACCATGGCCCAGAGGTGTCGACCTTCTTCGACGTTAACCTGAAACAGGTTGCGGAGGTCGTAAAGCGAAGGGCACGTCTTGCCGAGTTGTCGTTGCTGTTCGACAGATGCGGGCTCGGTGTCACCCTGCGTCACGATGATGCGGCGTAGCGCGTTGCGAAACTCGCCGGGCACTTCCTGATAAGCGGGGCGCCCGAAGTTGTCGCCGAAGCCGACTTTCGCATCGGGCTGCGGTGGCTCGAGAAAGATGCCCCAGCGATACTCGGGCATCCGCACGTAATCGAAGTGGGCCCAGCCATCGGAGCCGACGTCGATCGCCGTGCGCAGCCACACCTCTTTTTCCTGAAAACCTTCGGGCCCCATCTCGCGCCACCAGTCGAGAAAATTTGGCAGCCACTTCTCGAGCGCGCGCTGAAGCTTCTTGTCTTCGGAGAGATTAACGTTGTTAGGAATGCGATCGTATAAGTTCATATTGCCTCAAATGATTAGCCACAAAAAGGCACAAAGAAATTAGCCACAAAAAGGCACAAAAAGCACAAAAATGATTTCTGATTGGGAGACGCCCATTAGGCCCTTGTGGGTTTTCACGTTTATGAATCCATTTCTTTGTTATGTGCCTTATGTGCCTTTTTGTGGCTAATTCTGTCTTGTGCCTTTTTGTGGCTAGGTTCGTTTGTAATCGAACTGTGGCTGCGTGGGCTTGCCGTAGTTCGTTAGCGCGCCCTTTTCGCCGACTGCGTTGGGGCGCTGGAAGATCCAGTTTTGCCAGGCGGTCAGGCGGCCGTAAATTTTTGTGTCCATCGTTTCCGGACCGGCGAAACGAAGTGACGCTTCCATGCCGGTCAGTGCATCGGGTGATAACGACGTTCGCTCTTCGATCGCGACGCGGATCTCGTCTTCCCAATCGAGATCGTCGGGCGCAAAAGTCACGAGCCCGAGTTCTTCTGCTTCTTCGGTGTTGAACCTCTTCTTCTCGCCGAAGACTTCTTCGAGCTTCGCCGGTTCAGCCAGGAATCGCGACTGCATGCGCGTCAGGCCATTGCTCATCGGAAACGCGCCTTCATTCAATTCGGAAACAGCGATTGAAACATCCTCCGCTTCCGGATCATTGAGCATGTAACTGCGATCCGATGCGAGCAGTAGTTCGAGAAGGTTTCCGGCAAAACAACTTCCCGGCTCGACGATCGCAAAGAAACTCTTCGCGGTCAGATCGAGACGACGCAGTACACGCGCCATGTGTAAAAGTATTTCGCGTACGAGCCAGTGATCGCGATTCGCTGCTAACGTCTGATCTATCGCCAGCACGTTTTCAGCATCGCCCTCGGTGCGCACGCAAACCAGACCAATCAACGGCTCGTTAACGCGCAGGTGCAGCAGCGCATCATCGAGCTCACGATAGGCTTGCAGCGGCCAGCAGGCGTCGCCTAGCTCCTGGATCTCGTCGCCCGTAGTGGGCTGCGGGCCTGACGGGGCGTGAATCGTCAAGTCTGCGTAACGTTGTTCGCGATTGAGTTTGAGTTTGACGTACTGATAGTTTCGCGAATCGTCGGTGCTTTCAAACTTCAACGGATTGAGTTTGATTCCAGATGCCGGCGACGCAGCGTCATCAACGATCTGCTTGACGCGCGCATCAACCGATTCCTGAAACTTGCTCGTGGGAAAATAGTTGTCGATGAGTCCCCACTCTTTCGCGCGCTTTCCTTTTAAACCTTCCGCGAGTGTGGAGAAGACGTCTGCGCGATCACGCCGGACTTTCCTCTTATCGACGAGGCGCGTGAGACCGCCCGTGCCCGGCAACACGCCGAGCAACGGAACTTCCGGCAGCGAAACCGCGGAGTTGCCGTCGTCAACCAGATAGATTTCATCGCAGGCGATCGCGAGTTCGTAACCACCGCCTGACGCCGTACCGTTCAGAGCGGCGACGTAGCGACGGCCGGAGTGCTTCGAGTCGTCTTCAATGGCGCAACGAGTCTCATTCGTGAACTTGCAGAAGTTGACTTTGAACGCGTGCGACGACGAGCCGAGCATGTAGATATTCGCGCCCGCGCAGAAAATGCGCGGCTTCAGGCTCGTGATCACCACGACGCGAACTTCCGGATGCTCGAATCGAATTCGCTGCACGGCATCGGCGAGCTCGATATCCACGCCAAGGTCATACGAGTTGAGCTTGAGTTTATAACCTTCGGCGAGCGTCTCGTCTTCCTGAACATCCATCGAGAGCGTAGCTACGTGTCCCGCAATCTGTAGCTTCCAATGGTGGTACTGATCCGGCGACGTGTGAAACGAGATGACAGTATTTAACATGATTAACAGCTTCTGGTTCGAACGTTCGTTCGAGTTTAATGAAACGAGTGAGGGCAGTCAAATGAAGCTGTCATGATGCCTGTATGGATATATAAACTTTACTGTTGGAGTTCGAGCAGGACTTCCGGATGACTGAACGCGACTCGTAAAAGCGTCCTGGCTGCGCCTGTGGGTTCACGGCGGCCTTGTTCCCAGTCTTGTAATGTGCGGGCAGACACGCCTAAAAGACGCGCAAATTCTTGTTGTGAAAGACCAACGCGTGAGCGTGCTTCCGCAGCTTTTGGAACTTTGACGCGAGTGACCCGGGCTGCTTGGCCGTGGCGCATTTGCTTTACAGACTCGAGTAGATCTTGTTTGAAAGTCTCCATTTCAGAGGGCATCTTCAACTCCTTGCTTTAGCTTGGCCAAGAATTCGGTGGGCAAATTATCGAACTTGGCCTTGGTGTAAACGATCAGTAGCCAGATCGTTTCGTCGGCCGCATTGAAGTAGATTACTCGCGCGCCGCCTCGCTTTCCTCTGCCGGAACTGCCCCATCGAACTTTCCGACAGCCACCGGAACCCGGTATCACGTCACCAGCAGTCGGATTAACGGCTATCCATGTGATGAATTCGTTGACTTCATCTTCACTCCAGGTTTCCGCAGCGTAACGCTGGAAAATAGCGGTTTCGGCTACCGTTCGCACTCGCCAAATAGTACGGCAATGCCGTATCTTAGGCAAGCACGCCAGAGGTGTTCGGAGCCAATAGCTTGACAGTTCAGCCACTTGGCGCGTAGGGTTTGGAGCTTCCGAACATCGGGTCCTCCCATCTGGAGGCGAATCTGTTCTGGTGAACGGCGCGGTCTTCAAAACCGTTAGTGAGACCGTGAGAACGGGCTCAGGTAGGTTCGATTCCTACACGCCTCCGCCAGGATCGGAAAGCGTAAATCGTTCTTTCACAAGGAAATCCTCACATGATCAGAGATTGGGTTGAGCTGAATATGACACCAGGCATCGGACCTCGCGCCGCTGCCAAACTCCTGGAGCGCTTTGGTTCTGCAGAGGCGGTCTATAAGGCCACTCGAGCCGAGCTGGAGCAGTTACGACTGCCGCCGGAGGCTGTTGACACCATCATCGCCCGCGAACTGCAATCTCGCGCAGATGCCGAGATTCAGGCGGTCAAACGACACGGCGGTGACATCCTCCTGCTGGACGACGGGGTTTATCCCCCATCCTTACGCGAGATCTACGACCCGCCGATTGTTCTGTATGTTAAAGGAGCGTGGTCAGAATGTTTGGATCAGCCGTGTATCGGCGTGGTGGGGTCAAGGAGATGTTCGACTTACGGTCAGAATTCGGCAATTATGCTGGCCCGCGACCTGGCTCAGCGCGGCGTGACCGTCGTTTCGGGCTTTGCGCGTGGAATTGATGCCGCCGCCCATCGTGGCGCACTGGATGCAGGTGGACGGACGATAGCCGTTCTCGGAACGGGGATCGACGAGGTTTACCCTCGCGATCACAAGAAGTTAGCTGCGGAAGTACTGGATCATGGCGGAGCGCTTATCAGCCAGTTTCCGTTGGGAACGCCGCCAGTCTCGGAAAACTTTCCGTACCGAAACCGCATCATTAGCGGACTGAGCCTCGGCGTGGTAGTTGTGGAAGCCGCCGAGAATTCGGGCTCTTTGATAACTGCGCGACTGGCGATGGAACAGAATCGGGAAGTGTTTGCTGTACCCGGAAACATTACTTCGCGAAATTCTTTCGGCACGAACTATTTAATTAAGGGCGCCGGGGCGAAGCTGGTGCAGCAGTGGCAGGACATCGCCACGGAGCTACCGCAGCAAATCGCTGCGAAACTGTTGCCGCCGCCCTTTGGCGACAAGAAAGCGACGTCGATGGTCGATCGCCTGGCTTTGGTTCCGGAAGGACTTTCGCCGGCCGAGAGTTCGGTGTTCAAGTTGTTGACACCCGACAGCCCCGCGCACGTTGATTGGTTATTTGACAAGAGCAAGCTCCCGATTTCGGAGCTGACGGCCGCGCTACTCTCATTGGAGATTCGAGAGCTGGTAAGAGCGCTGCCGGGAAGATGTTTTGTGAGACGGCTTTAGGTTTTTGGCTCCAGGTCTTTGATAGTTAGCTGGGTCGGGTCAGTACCGTAACGCGGTAGCGTCGGGT
>DASVGE010000269.1:0-2205 GCA_036379695.1 Pyrinomonadaceae bacterium
TGGGAAGATCGTGCGATAACAATTTTGAATGTGACGCCGGATCAGGCTGCCAAACTGCCGGTGCGAAAGGAATCGACACGTGAAGGCGAATTGCGTTTGATCGAGATCGAAGGTTTTGATCTAACGCCTTGCGGAGGCACGCATGCTTATCGCACTGGTGAAGTTGGGATGATCGCAGCGCGTTCGTGGGAACGTGCGAAGGGTCTGACGCGCATTGAGTTTGTCGCAGGCATGCGCGCGTTGGCGGACTATCGGAAAGCAAACAAGAGCGCGCGTGAGGTTGCGGCATTATTTAGTACGGGCCGGGATGACGCTCCGCAGTACGCGGCGCAAATGGTGGAAGAGCAGAAGGAACTGAATCGTCGCGTTCGTGTGCTGGAAGAGATTGCTGCCGGCGTGGAGGCGGAGAAATTATTAACTACCGCTTCGAACGGCGTAATCACTCAAACATTTGACGGGCGTGACGCAGAGTCATTGAAAAAACTCGCCCACGCTCTCATCGCAAATCCGGGGATAGTCGCGCTGCTCGCCTCGCGCGACAAAGACACCGCGCGCCTCGTCTTCGCACGTTCGGCGGACGCCTCTGGTGATATGAGTCTTCTGATGCGCGAAGCCTGCACCATCCTCGACGGACGCGGCGGCGGCAGACCCGACCTGGCACAAGGCGGTGGCAAAAACATCGACAAAATCGCCGACGCCCTCACCCACGCCTTGACACTCCTCCAGCGCGATTCCTAATATGTCCCTCCGCGTGGGGCAGTAGCTCAGTTTGGCAGAGCGCCGCGTTCGCAATGCGGAGGTCAGGGGTTCGACCCCCCTCTGCTCCACCATTTAGTTTCAATCATTTACGGCTGCCGGCACTGGCGGCCGTATTTCATTTGTGGCCAATTTGTGGACACTCTTTCGGGAACTCAGTTTGATCGCTTCAACGGCCACGCGTTTTGTTTCTTCAACCGATCTCACGTAACGCATAGTCACGCGAACATCGGAGTGGCCTAAGAGTTGAGCTATCGTAAAAGCATCACATCCGGCCTCGGCCAAACGAGTGCCGAATGTCGCTCTGAGATCCTTCCATATTAGCCCCTCGATCCCGGCGAGTCGGCAGGCAGTGTGAAATCCCTTCTTCACTTCCTTCTGACGTTCGTCGTCGTCTTTAGGACTAACGAAAACGTAATCATCAGGCCGCTTGTCCTTGCACAACTCAGCCAGTGTTTCTCTGACTTCATCGTTCATGGGAATATCTCGCGGTCTGCCGTTCTTTGTCTTTCGGGCAGTGATGATGTTGCGAAGAAAATCGACTTGACTGCGCTTCATTCTCAACTGTTCACCAAGTCGCATCCCTGTTCCGAGTGCGACAATCACGGCAGGCTTCAAGTGAGCGTGAGGCCCGTTGAGCTCTGCCATGAGGCGTGGTTCTTCATCAGGTAGCAAGTACCGATACCGAAGATTATCGAGGGGGAAAAGATCCACTTTGCTACAAGGATTGAATTCAGCTTTGTCGTACAGGAGCGATAGCGATACTTATCTAATGCAAGATCCTTCGCTGGTTGGTTGCGTCGATCCTATAAGACAGTCTGAATTTCTTGATGATACCTACAGTGAACTAATAGAAATACCGAAATCTTCTCAACATACCACACTGGCCGCGAGCTGATTTTCATTCTGGTAGACACAGCCAGCCGTGGCGGCAATCTCCTGCTCGACATTGGACCAAAAGCAGACGGCACCATCCCGGTGATCATGGAGCAGCGATTGAAAGAAATCGGCGACTGGCTCAAGATAAACGGCGAGGCAATCTACGGCACGAAGCCGTGGAAAAACACGCGGCAATGGACTGCGGGCGAAATTCCGAAAGTCGAATACAACAAAGAATTCTCGTCTGCCTACGACGTAACGAAATTGATTGAAACGTCATCGGATCGAAAGGCCTTTATCGAGACATTCTTCACCGCAAAAGGCAGCAACGTCTATGCGATTCTGCCGCACTGGTCCAGACGCACCTTAGTCTTGAAAGACTTGAAGCACGCAAAAGCGGTGACTCTACTCGGTTCATCTTCACCATTGAAATTCAGAAGCTCCAAAGGCGGACTGGAGATCGATTTGCCCGAACTTTCCGAGAACCTCCGCGCGCAGCCAGCATGGGTGTTGAAGATCGCACAGTGAGAAGTCTTAAGTCAGAGGTGAGCATGGCTTTGCCTCAAAAGT
>DASVGE010000270.1:0-36515 GCA_036379695.1 Pyrinomonadaceae bacterium
TGCCTTGGCACCGCTTTGGCCACAGCGGTGCCAAGGCACCGCACTCCAAGGAGGCTCCGCCCCTACAAATTCTTAATTTGGTGTAGCGGTTGGTGAGGGGTTCGCGGGGGCCTTGGTGGCTGATGGCAGCGGTGAAGGGGCACCCTCCGGCACGACGCTGCGTGTCGGCTCCGGCAGTGCGGGGGCCTTGCGATTGCTATTCGAATTGCTGTTACTGTTGTCGTTCTCATTCGCCTCGGGACTCGCGTCCTCAATCGCTCCCGGCGAAGGCGCTGCGTCCACATTCGCATTTGTATTCACATTAGCCGGCGGCGTGATCGTTCCCCCGGACGGCAATCCTTCTTCAGCCCTTCCGGTCGGCGGCGACGCCACCTGCACCGGTTGACTATTCGGATCCGCTGCAAGCGTCTGCGCCGGTTGTTGATTTGTATTCGCATCCGTCGTTGGCGAATTGCGCGTCAACAAAAAGATCACCGTGAACGCAACCGCCAAAACGATTGCCGACGGAATCACGATCTTCATCGGATTGAAATTTGACGCGGCCGGAGGCGGCGCCGGTATCGACTGCTGAACCGGAACCATCACGGGCTCACGTCGCGGCGACTGGGGCAGCGGTTCTTCTCTCAGCCTCACCACCGTCACTTCGTCAGGGTCGTCTGCTCTTACCGGAGTCTCCGCAGTGGTCACCGGCCCCAGCCGGTGTATCGTCATCCCCGACGCGATCGTCAAATCCTCAACCAACTCAGCTACATTCTGGTAACGGTTTCGCGGAACCTTCGCCATCGCACGAGCCACGACCCGCGCCACCGAGGCGGGCAGATCGTTGCGCTCCTCCAGCACTGACGGCACCGGCTCCTGCAAGTGCTTCATCATCACCATCGTCGGCGAGTCGCCCGAGAACGGGACGTGCCCAACCAGCATCTCGTAAAGAATCACGCCCAACGAATAGATATCGGAGCGCGCGTCGATCTCCGAATCCTGCGAACACTGCTCGGGCGACATGTATTGCGGCGTGCCGATCACGAGATTCGGCGCAGTCAGGCTGGTATCGACGGTCCCGTCAGGCTCGTTGATCTTGGCGATGCCGAAGTCGAGCACTTTCGCATAGTCGCCCGTCATCGTGTCGAGCAACATGATGTTGTCGCTCTTGAGATCGCGATGTACGACACCCTGGCTGTGAGCGGCGTTGAGCGCGTCGCCGACCTGGCGCGTGATGTCGACGACGCGTGCGAGCGGCAACGGGCCATCGTCGCGTATCACTTGCTTGAGCGTCTTGCCACTCAGAAACTCCATCACCAGGAAGACGTGGCCGCTTTCGTCCTCGCCGAAGTCGGTGACACTCAAAGCGTTTGGATGGGAGATGCGCGAAGCGGCGCGTGCTTCTCTCGAGAAACGCGCCACGATCTTTTCGTCGGCAGCAAGTGAAGGACGCAGCACCTTGATCGCGACCGTCTTGTCCATCAACACGTGCGTGCCGCGATAAACGGTGCCCATGCCTCCTTCGTTGAGACGCGCATCGATGCGGTATTTACCGGCGAGCGTGGTGCCGATGAGTGAATCGCCATCCTTTTCGAGCGCAATCCCGTCAGCCGGACAGAGCGTCGTCGTGTCAGGATATTCAACTCCACATTTCGGGCACTTTTTCATTTACGCCAGCCTATCATAGTGATTGGGATCTAAAAAGCTATCCACAGATTACACAGATAATCTGTGAAATCTGTGGATTGCCTTAATCGTTCTACTTGTATTAGCTCGGTTTGACGACCGCGAAAATCACCAGCAATGCGAACAGTACCAGCGACTCGATCAGCGCCAGGCCGAGAATCATCATCGTTTGGATACGACCAGCGGCGCCAGGGTTGCGAGCCGCGCCTTCGCACGCTGCCGCGCCGATACGCGACTGTCCCAACGCACCACCAAACACCGCAATCGCGAATCCGATACCTGCGGCCAACGCGCGATACTTGCTGACCGAATTCGCATTGTCGCCGGCTTCGGCCGCGGTTTGCGCAAACACCGTCATGCCGCTCATGAGAATGCCAACCACTGCGAACAGCAACATTCTGAATCTGCTCATGTTTCCTCCTCTAATGTCTTAAACACTTCTTCGAGCAGACCGGGACACTTTATTATTTCGCCTGCATCCGGTATCCACCGCCCCTCTTACAACGGCGCTCCTGCGAAACAGACCCGACTTGCTATGAATTGGTCCGGTACGCTCTCGAATGAGTCTGGCCTTGCGCGGTAACGTTTGTGGCCACGTTTGAACACGCCGCTCACCGCGCGCTCTGTATCTACAGATTACGAAGATTTGTTCTGTGTAATCTGCGTAATCTGTGGACTGATAAAGCCAAATTAAGTAAGAACTGGAGCGATCATCTCGTCGCCCTCGTAGTGCTCCTCGCCGTGCGCAGCATGCGAATCGTGCGGCGCATGCGAGACTTCACTGATATAAAGCTGCGACAGCAGTATGAAAACAAACGTCTGAATCAACGCCACAAACACGCTCAGCGGCATCAGCAGGATGGGCGCAAACCACGTGGCCGGAGGCGCGAGGTAGGCTACGGTCTGCATCACCTTCTCGTCGGCAAACAGGTTACCGAAGAGACGAATGCCGAGCGAAAACGGACGGATCAAATTACTGATCAACTCGATCGGGAAAATCAGCGGCGCGATCCACCAGATGGGACCGGCAAGGTGTTTCAGATGTCCGAACAGACCGTTTTCACTGATGCCGATGTAGTTGTAGTAAAGGAACGAACTGATTCCGAGTGCAAAAGTCACACTCGTGGCGGCGGTCGGACTCATGAACAGCGGGAATAATCCCATCAGGTTTGAAACCAGGATCAGCACGGCAAAGGTCATCACCACTGGGAAGTATTTCAACCCGTGTGGCCCGATGATGTCGGCGATCATGTTGCGCACTGCCAGCACGCTGACTTCGAGCGTCTGCTGGGCATGACCCGGCTCGCTTTCAGAAAGTTTGCCCTTCATGATCCAGATGATCACGACGCTCAGGATGCACGCGATGAAAAACATCACCGTGTACCAGGGAATCGCGTTCTCCGGCGTGTATGGCCCAAAAGCGGATTCGGCGCTGCTGCCGAATTTGCCGAGGAAATTATCCCAGAACGGTTTGGTGTACTTGATCTGGAGTTCGTAGATCGGATGGCCGAACCAGTGGTTAACGAACTCCACGATGATCGGTGTGTGGTGTGGGGCCTCTTCTGCGTGCTCGGCGGCCTGGTGGGCGCCTTCCGCGGCTTCTGCCAAGAACATCAACTAGTTTCCTCTCGCCTCGATAATTGCGAAGTAGAACTCTCTTAAAGCTTCGGCAAACATGGCTACAACAAAACTCGACAAGCCTATGAAAACGGCGGGCAGCGAAATGAGATCCAGCGTATAGGCTGAAAAAATAACCGCGCCGATTACTACGTAACGAAGCACGAACTGTACGAGCCGCAATTGCGGTTGGCCGCCGGTGGCTGAAAACTGAATGGCCGCCGCGGCAGAGTTTTTGAGCCAGTTATGACTGAAAAGTGCCAGCAAACCACCCACCAGCAAACCCGTCGTCACGCGCCACGGCATCACGAACGCAGCGACTCCGACAGTGAATGCAGTCGTCAGCGCCATAATTCGAAACACACGTGTGTGAATGGAGTCTTGCATTGCGCGAAGCTGGTGATTTTAATGGGATTTCGGGTGATTGTCGAGGACGCAGATTAACGCGGATTGCTTTACGGATCAGAACAGATCAATCCGCAAAGCAATCCGTGTTAGTCCGTGGTTAATAGGTCTTGGAACTGATGCGGACGAATTCAAAGAGGCCGACGGCGGAACCGAGGACGATGCCGCCGATCAGGAGCCAGGGTTCGGTTCCGAACCACTTGTCGAGAAACCACCCGAGGGCGCAAAACGACGCGACTGCCGCAAACAATGTAATTCCAGCCGCATAAGCAAAACCACTTTTTCGATTCTCGTCCTGATCCGCCACGACTCACCAGCTTTCGCGCGTCAGGTAGTTGCGCGGAATCTCGTAAAGCAAAGACCGGCGCGAATGGCGCATCGAGTCGTGAATAAAGCAGACGTGCGTACACCAACACGCCTTCCCGCCGTCGATCTGAGCCAGCTCCTGCCGGCGCTCGCTGGCAGCCCATAGCGCGCCGAAGTCGTAATCAAAGTCGGCGAGCGACGCGAACGTCTCGCGCAGCTCGCAGGCGCGCACATCGCCGTTATAGTCGATCACCGCCGTGGTCTCGCCTGCCGTGCAGGGGAAAGGCCACGGGGTCGGTTGCTGGAAGTTCGCGTGCTGCGTGCGGTAGTGAGTGATGATCGTGCCGGCGTAGACGGCATTCTTCACAAAGCGCTTGCTCCGGTCGTCGGCGGCAAACATGCGCTCGCCGTAACGTTTCGTCAGTTTTGAAACGTGCGCGTACATCGCCGGCAGCACTTCCGGCGGTACTTGCTTGATCTGTTCGCCGACGAGTGTTTCGCCGCGGATGATGTTGAAGTACTGACCGTCCAGACGGTAGTGCTCCCACATAAACTCCGAGAGCATCTCGATCTCGGTGTAGTTTTCCGCGCACACGACCGTGTTCACGTTGAGACGAAAACGATCCGTGTATTTCTGCTTTAGCGGATAGAGCGACTCGATGCAGTCGAGCGCCTTCCCCCAATTTCCCGGCACACCGCGGATGCGATCGTGTGTCTCGCCATAGCCGTCGAGCGCCATGTTCAGGTAGAGGTCGAGCTGCGGATTGTTTCCGAGAGCTCGATCGACGACGTCGTAAACGCGTGACTTGATCAGTCCGTTGGTGGGAATGATGACGCGATTCACACCATTGTTGGAAACGAAGAGGTCGATTACGTCGGAGAGATCGCGACGCAAGGTCGGCTCGCCACCGGAGAGCCAGAGATCGGTGATCGGCGGCATCGTCTGGGAGACTTTCTCGAGCTGCGCGAAAGTCAGGTCGCCCGGTTGATTCAACTCTTCGTGATAGAAGCACGTCTGGCAGAACGCGTTACAGCGGGAAGTGACGAACAGAATCACCGTACCGAGTCGCTTTTCGCGCTTCGACGATCGCAATAACTGCACAAGCTGTACGGCTTTGTTGGTCATTAAGACTTGCGGGAGATAATGACAGCTTCGTTGGGTGATTTCAATTCATAGGTAATCCCGCGCCACTCGATGCGGCGTGAGAACCCTGCGACGATAGCGTTGTAAAGATAGAGCAAAGACGCGAACGGCCAGAGCAGGATATGGGCGATGAGATCGCGGCGCGTTGTTCGGAGAACAGTGGAAACGGCACGAAAGCGGATGAACGACTTGGCCGCACCGAGGGTGAAGATGATCAAGGTGAAAATATAGGCCGCAGGTGAACGCGGATAAACGCCGATCAGAATAAGGCCGCCGAAGAACGCTAAGACGAAAAGCGCGGAGCCGAGGAGTAACGGAAGCCAGAGATGTGAAGCGTAGACGCGTGTAATCTTGATCTGCCTGGTGGTGAACTCAAAGAGCTCGCGCCAACCACAGTCGCCCACCGATGCGACGAGACAGTTCGGTGTGAAGTGAACGGAAAAGTTAGCTTCCTTGAGCACGCGCGTAATCGTGAAGTCATCAGAGACGGTGCCGCGCCAACGATCGCTCACGTTGAGTTGCTCGAAAGTGCGGCGACGGATTGCAGTTGAGCCGCCCCAACAAAAGTTCTTCGAGGTATCACCGCCAAGCGCCGATGCAATCGACGCATTCCAAACCCCACGCAGTCGCGAAGCTATCCCACCCTTTTCCGGAATGAACCAGCGATAACCACTCGAAGCACCCAGCGTCTCATCCGCCAGCGGCGCCACCAGTTTCCGGAGCCAGTCCTTCGCCGGACGCGCATCCGTATCCACAAACACCAGCACCTCTGTATCCGGGCTCACCTGCGCAACCGCCACTCGTAAATTGTGAACCTTCTGCCCGGAATCCACCGCCGGACCCGCGATAATCGTTCTGCCAATCCGTGAAAATCCGTGGCTAACTAACCTGGCAGCGGGATCATCCGCGCGATCAAAAACAAACAAAACCTCGTAGCGCGGATAATCCTGTTCGAGCAGCGGTCGGAGATTGTCAGCCAGCCCGGGCTCGAGTCCCCGACACGGCGCAATAACCGACACAAACGGCTGGAAATCCGGAAGCACGCGACTCGCCTCACTCCGCACGTAAGCAGCGAAACGAAAACCACCCATTAACGATTTGTAACCGATCCAGCAGGCGACGAGCGCGAGGAAGTAGTAGACCACCATCACCGCGATGGTATCAGTGCCTGTGCGAGCGCGATGAGTGGCTGCGGATAGACGCCGATCACGATGATGCCAATCACTGAAACAACCAGCGCCACTTGCAACGCGGGTGAGAGCGCCAGCGGCTTGTTGTCGGCGATGCGATCGCCGAGATACATCACCTTGATGAAGCGCACGTAATAGTAGAAGGAGACAACGGTATTGAGAATGGCCCAGCCGGCGAGCCAGTAGTACCAACTCTTGCGATCCTCCGCGCCGCGCTGGAGTAGCCCGCCAAACAGGAAGTACTTACCAATGAAACCGCCCGTCATCGGCAGGCCGCCGAGAGACAGCATAAAGATCGCCATCATCAGAGCCATGAACGGCTCTTTCTGTCCGAGACCGGTCAGGTCGTCAACGTTGTCGCCGATGATGCCGCGACGTCGCAAACTGATGATGACACCGAAAGCACCCATGTTCATCAACGTGTAGACGAACAAATAAACGATCAAACCGATGTCGCCGTAAAGATTGCCGGCGACGAGCGCGAGCAGCAGGTAGCCAGCGTTTGAGATCGAAGAATAGGCGAGCAGGCGCTTCGAGTTTTCCTGAGTGACGGCGGCCCAGTTGCCGACCATGATCGTGATGGCGGCGACCAGTCCCAGCAGCGGCGCCCAGTCAGCGCGCATCGGGCCGAGTGCTTCGCCGAAGATACGCGCAAACAGCGCGAAACTCGCGGCCTTGGATCCGGTGGAAAGAAACGCAGTTACGGAAGTCGGCGCGCCCTCGTAAACGTCCGGCGCCCACATGTGAAACGGCACGGCGGCAACTTTGAAGAAGAGACCGGCGCCAAGCGCAATCATGCCGAGCAGCATCATCGGCCGCAAACTTCCAACCATCTGCTCCGCGCCGGTGGCCTGCCCAGCCAGTGCGTTATCAATCCGGGGCACCAGTGACGAAAAGCTGCTTGCGATTTCGCCGATGTTTGTCGAGCCCGCAATGCCGTAAATCAACGACATGCCATAAAGCAGCACGCCCGACGAAAATGCGCCGAGCAAAAAGTACTTCATGGCCGCTTCATTCGACTTCTTCTCGCGCTTCGTAAACGCAACCAGCACGTAGAACGTGAGCGCCATCAACTCGAGACTGATGTACAGCGAGATCAGATCGTAGCCGCAGGCAATAAACATCATGCCGACAGTGGCGAAGAGGATCAGCGCGTAATACTCGCCGTGTTGTTCACCTTCAATGTCGAGAAAACGAGTCGATATACCAATCGCGAGAGCGGCGGAGATCAGAAAGATGCCTTTAAAGAGGAGTGCGAAGCCATCGATTCGCACCATGCCGTAGAAGCCGTCAAAGGGCAGCGAGCTACCCATGAACCACCACTGCGCTCCCAGTGAAATGAAAGCGAGCGCTACGCCGACAAGTGAGAAGTACGCCGTGAGCTTGCTCTTGCGATACGGCAGGATCACTTCCATTACCAGCGCCACGCACGCGCAAACAGTCAGTATCAACTCGGGCGCGATCAATCGCAGATCCGCGGCGCTAATGATTGAGGTCGTGTTGGCTTGAAGAAGAAACATGAGCAAACTCGTCCACAGATTACACAGATTACACAGAAAACAATCTGTGTAATCTGTGGACTACTTAGTTACCTTTCTGCGCGCTCGGTTGGTGGTGGCGGCGTGGTTGTTCCCGGAATCTGGTAATCCGGTCGCACCTGTCTCACCACCGCATTCACCGGCTGTTGTATGTACTCGAGAAACGGCTTCGGATACACGCCGATCCACAAAGACAGGATCATCAGCGGCACCATGTACGCCCACTCGCGCCCACTTAGATCAGTCAAACTCTCGTTCTTCGGATTATCGATAGTGCCGAAAAACATGCGCTGGTACAGCCACAGGAAATATCCCGCGTTGAGAATGATCCCGAGCGCCGCCCATGCCGCCCAGTACGGATTCGCTTCAAACGATCCGCGCAGCGCCAGGAACTCCGAGATGAACACGGCCAGCAACGGCAGTCCAATAGCCGTCATCACCATGCCGAGAAAGATCGCCGCATAGCCAGGCATCACGTGTGACAGTCCGCCAAACTCCGCCACGTTGCGCGTGTGTCGCCGCTCGTAAATGATTCCGACCAGTAAGAAGAGCGCACCCGAGTAGATGCCGTGATTGATCATCTGCAGCACGCCGCCGTTGATGCCGTTCGGATTGAGCGAAAACAATCCGAGCATCACCATTCCCATCGACGACACGGATGAGTAAGCCACCAGCTTCTTCACGTCGCCATCTTTTTTGACGACGAAGTACATCGCGGCCAGTGCGCCATAAATGATGCTCACGATCGCCAGGAAGACGACCACGCTGCGGACGCCGAAAGTCCCAAAGCTGCTCTGATCTTTCGAAGCCCACGGAAACATCGGCAGGTTGAAACGATAGAAACCGTAAGTTCCGAGTTTCAGCAGAATGCCGGCAAGGATCACCGAACCGGCCGTCGGCGCCTCGACGTGAGCATCGGGCAGCCACGTGTGAAACGGAAACATCGGCACTTTGATCGCAAACCCGAGCGCGAACGCGCCAAAGAGAAGTATTTGCAATGTACCTGTCGGCAAGACCGATCCCATCGCCTGCATGTACAGGATGTTGAAGGTTCCGGTGCCATTCTGAACCGCAGCGGCCCAGGTGTTCGCAACCAGTTGCGCAGCTGCCTCGTTTCCAGCCAGCGCGGCCCACATCTCCGGAACTACTTTTATGGTGGCGTCCTGCGTCAGGAAATACATCTTCAAAACGCCGAGCAGCATCACGACCGATCCGACGAGCGTATACAGAAAGAACTTGATGGCCGCGTAGAGTCGATTCTCTCCACCCCAGATACCAATCAGGAAATACATCGGCACGAGCGAAACTTCGAAGAACAGGTAAAACAGAAACAGGTCCATCGAAGCAAACACGCCGATCACCGCCGTCTGCAGGAGCAGCAACAGCGCGTAGTACTCTTTCTCTCTCTTCTTGATGTATTCCCATGAAGACAATGCCGCGATCGCACCGAGCAACGTCGTCAGCACGATCAGCAACACGGCCACGCCGTCGACGCCCATCTGATAGCGCGCACCGATGATCGGGATCCATTGATGATCTTCGAGAAACTGCATGCCGCCCGTGCCGCGGTTGTACGTCAACAACCAGAGCGAGACGATGAAGTCGAGAACAAACCACGCAGTGGCAAATCTCTTGATCAGGGTCGACTGGTCCTTCTTCATGACCGCGAGAATGATGATCGCGCCCAGGGCCGGCAGCCAGGTGATGATGGAGAGAATGTGCAAGTTAGTCATTTGAGTATTCGATCAACCGAAAATACTGCGGGCGATGTTAGCCGCGGCCGCGGCAACGTCGCGCGCAAAGAAGATGGCTACCGCAACCATCAATCCCAACACCATAACGAGCGCGTAATTCTGCGTGAACCCGGTTTGCGCCGCGCGGAACAGCGGTGACATCAAACGCATGATGAAAGCCGCAATCGTGTTGACGAGGCCGTCGACGAAGTACTTGTCTATACCGCCGACGATGCGACTAAACTGCCGGCTTAACGACGCCAGACCATTCACAATCCCGTCTACGAGCTTTGAGTCAAACGCGTAAACCGCGCGCGCAGCGTCCATCGTGCGGCGCGTGATGGCCAGGCCGTAGAGTTCGTCAACCCAGTATTTGTTGTAACTCGCGAGGTACAGCGGTCGCAGTCGTTGTGCCCAGATGCCGGCTAACTGCGGCCGCCAGACGTAGAACAGGAAACCGAGCAATATGCCGATACCCGCGACGATCAGTGAAATGGCAATAAAGATCCACTCAGTGAGCAGGTGGCTGTGCGTCACGTTTTCGACTGCATGGGCGAGATTGAAGCCGGTGTGACTATCCGTCGCTGCAGTTGCATGACCAACTTCAGCGACCGGCGCCGCGTGCGCAGTTTCTGCTGCTGGTGCGCCGTGGTCGCCGCCTTCGGGCACGTTGAACTCACGCGTCGCGGGATTCCAGATGATGGGGTTGAGCCAGTTGACAATGTGCAACCTGCCGCCGGGATGCTCGCTTCCCGTGATCGGCTTGAAGGCGGGTCCAATCCCGACAAATCCGCCGATGACGGCTAACACGGCCAACACTGCCAGCGGTACCCACATCGACGGGGGCGACTCGTGCGGGATGTGCGCGCCATGTGCGTGGTGACCGTCTTCATCCGCGTGTCCGTGTGTGGCTACGTGATGCGCGACGTCTTCGTGAACGGGTCCAACATGTTCACCCGGCATGTGTCGCGCGCGATCGCCTGCCGCGGCGTAGGTGGCGTCGTGCGCAGCCAGGCCTTTGTCGTAAACAGCAGCGTGCGCTTCGTCTGCTTCACCGCCAGCACCTTCGAGAAAACGTTCCTTGCCCCAGAACGTCATCGCCATCAGTCGCGTCATGTAAAACGCGGTGCAGGTCGCGGCAATGGTGCCGATCAGCCAGACTAGCCAGCCAAGCGGGATGGCAGTTGTTGACGCTGCGTTCCAGAGAATTTCGTCTTTGGACCAGAACCCGCTGAACGGAATGATGCCGCAGATCGCAAGCCACCCGGCGAAGAAGGTCCAATACGTATAGGGCATGTACTTCTTCAAACCGCCCATGCGCCGCATGTCCTGTTCGTGGTGCATGCCGTGAATCACGCTGCCCGCGCCGAGAAACATCAGCGCTTTGAAGAACGCGTGCGTCATCACGTGAAAGATGCCGATCACAAACGCGCCCACGCCGCAGGCCATGAACATAAAGCCGAGCTGTGAAACGGTTGAGTAGGCGAGGACTTTCTTGATGTCGTTCTGCGTGATGCCGATCGTGGCCGCAAAGATGGCGGTAGCAGCGCCGACGAGTGCCACGACGAGCAGCATCGTTTGCGAGTGCTGGAAGATCACGTTCGTGCGCGTGACCATGTAAAGTCCCGCGGTGACCATCGTGGCGGCGTGGATCAGCGCCGACACCGGCGTGGGGCCGGCCATCGCATCGGGCAGCCACACGTGCAGCGGCAGTTGCGCCGACTTGCCGCAAGCGCCCACAAACAGTCCCAAAGCGATCCACGAGAGAATGCCCCAGTGACCGAGTAGTTCAACGGGAAAGCTCTTTGCCTGTTCGAAAACTTCCGTGTATTGCGCGCTGCCGAAAGTCGCGATGATGCCGAAGATTGCGAGCGCAAATCCGAAGTCGCCGACACGGTTCGTGATGAAGGCTTTGCGCGAAGCGTTCGCGGCTTCCTGTCGATCGAAGTAGTAGCCGATCAGCAGATAGGAACACAGGCCCACTCCTTCCCAACCGACAAACATCATCAGGAAGTTTGAGCCCATTACGAGCACGAGCATCGCAAACATGAACAGACCCATGTAAGCGAAGAAGCGATAAAAACCGGATTCGCCGTGCATGTAGCCGGTGGCGAAAACAAAGATGCACAGACCGACGCCGGTGACGATCAGCATGAAGATCGCCGACAGCGGATCGAGTTGATAACTCCACTCAACGTTCAGCAACGCGTAACGAGGCGTTTCCGCAGCAGCCTGGTTGACGCTGACGGCGCCACCGGGAATCCAGTTGAAACTAAAACCGTCCTGGCTGGTGAGGTATGGCCTGGGCCATTCCGGGTGGCCGCCAAACCCGTAGGAATAGACAGCAGCAACGCTGATCAGAAACGAGAGCGCCACCGAGCCCACGGCAATCCCGCCGATAAGCTTCTCGGAAAAACGAAGCTTGCGACCCAACAGGCCGTTAATCGCGGCGCCGATTAGAGGTAGCAGGGGAACTAACCAGATGTATTTTTGCATTTAAATAGGTCTTATAAGTCCTATAGGACCAATTACCATTTCAACAAATCAATCTCGTCTACCCAGATCGTTTCCTTGTTCCGGTAAAGCGCGATCACGATCCCCAAACCGATCGCAGCCTCAGCCGCGGCCACCACGATCACAAAGACCGTAAAGATCTGTCCGGCGGCTGCGTTCACGCTTCCCGTCTCGGACAGATACCGCGAGAACGCGATGAAGTTGAGGTTCGCGGCGTTGAGAATCAACTCGATCGACATGAAGATGACGATGATGTTTCGCCGCGTTAACACTCCCGCTACGCCGATGATGAAGAGCAACGCGCCAATCACCAGAAACTTCGAGAGGTCGGGATTAGCAGCCGCCATGCGCATCATGTCAAAGCGGCTGGACGACGCCTCCTGAAGCAACAGTGCCAGTGTGGGGTTGAAAAAGTTGAGCATAGTCATTCCGACTTCGGCTCGAGCTTTGCGAGCTGCGGATCTCTTACGACCTCTTCCTGCAGGCTTTCCGGATCGATGTCGTCAGCAGATGCTTCCTGTCGCAGCGTGCGCGCGAGCATTACGGATCCGATAATCGCGACCAGCAACAACACGCTCGCGATCTCAAACGGCAGCGACGCATAGCGATAAAGAATGGCCCCGAGCCCCTCTGAATCGTTCGTCATCTTGCTGGTGCCGGTGGCTGACGTGGCTAATGCTTGTTCTCGCGTCGCTTGTCGCGCAGCCGCGATTTCGGGCGTCGTCGGATGGAGTCCCTGCAAGCCTTGATACCCCTGGTTTACTGCATAGAGCATGCCGCCCACCAGCAGTAAACAGAAGATCAAGCTCGCCGTGACCTGTCTCTGGTTATTAAAGATCTCATCGCGCCCACGCTCCTCAGCGCCGACGTTGACGAGCATGATCACAAACAGAAACAGCACCATCACGCCGCCGACATAAACCAGTATCTGCACACCGGCGATAAACTCCGCCCGCGCGAGCACAAACAGCGCCGCGACTGAAACCAGCGACGAGATCAGAAACAGCGCGCTATGAACAGCATTGCGCGCCATCACCGTCAGCAACCCGGCAAAGATCGCCGCGAGCCCGAAGATCCAGAAGAAGAGCGCTTCGTATCCTGAAAGAGTCATTTTGTTTTAGCCACAAAAAGGCACAAAAAGCACAAAACTTGTTCTTTTGACCCTGAACATCAGTATTTTCTTTTTGTGACTTATGTGCCTTTTTGGGGCAAATAAATCTTGAATCTTTTGTAGCGAACTAGCTTGTGTACTTAACCGTCTCGCGTCCCTGTTCGAGCATTTCGCGGTTCCAGACGAAGCCCGCGCGTGAATAGGTGGCGAGCTCGAAGTCCTGCGTCAGCTCCAGGCACGAAGTCGGACAGGCTTCCTGGCACAACGCACAGAACATGCACCGCGACGTGTCGAAGATAAACTCGTCGAGCACCTTCTTCTTGCGCGGCTTGCCGGCAACGATGATCTCGACGTCCATCGGGATCACGTCGATACAGTCTTCGGGACACGCAATCGCGCAGAGATTGCAGGCGATGCAAAGCGTGTCGTGCGTTTCCGGATCCATGTTCAGGCGCGGCGCGCCATGAAAGCGCGGCGCCACCTCGGGACGAACCTTCGGATATTGCTCCGTATAAATTCCCTTGCCCGCTACAGCGTCCTTATCAGTCAACGCGCCGAGGTTGTATTTCAACGTCAGCCCAAGACCCTTGATGAGGTCGATCATGAAGAAGCGTTTCAGCTTCTGCGCAAACGTCGGTTTCGGAGTTTTAACTAATGGCATATTTAACTCCCGGTTTCGACCGCCGGTTTTCCTTTCGGCACGTTGACCAGTTTGATATTTCTGCGTTGGACCTTGAGGTTGAAATCACGTGAGCGCCAGTTGATGCGCGCGAGCAAGCCGGCCGTTGCGAACAGGCCCAGCACGCCGATAGCGATCATGATCCCTTTGCCGGTCGCCGTCAGGTTCAACCCGCGCTCGAGAGACTCGATCGTCGTGATTCCGCGCCAACCATTGAGAGCCTGCACGAAGAAGATTGCCAATCCCGACAAGACGATATTGATCAGCGCCGAGGGGATCAGCCATTTCCAGCCGATGTCCATCAACTGATCGTAACGGAACCGCGGCAACGTCCAGCGCAGCCAGAAATAGAAGTAAAGAATGAGCGACGCCTTGACCAGAAACACCAGCACGCTGACGATGACGAAGAGATTGTGATACCCGGCCGTTTTGAGCTGGTACACGAATGGGAAGTACCAGCCGCCGAGATACACCGTCGTCGCCACCGCGGCAACGACGACCATCGCCGCATACTCAGCCATGAAGAAGAGCGACCAACGCATGCCGGAGTATTCAGTGTGAAATCCGGCCACGAGCTCAGATTCTGCTTCCGGCAGATCAAACGGCGCGCGATTGTTTTCGGCGATGCCGCTGATTAAAAACAGCAGAAAGCCCGCCGGCTGATAAAGGAAAAACCAGATTGAATCCGAGGCCTGCGCATTAACGATGCCCGAGAGGGACAACGTGCGCGCGAACATCAACGCGCCGATCAGCGACAACCCCATCGCCACTTCGTACGACACCATCTGCGCGCTCGATCGCAGTCCACCGAGTAAAGCGTACTTCGAATTCGACGACCAGCCGGCGAGAATCAGCGCCAGCACGCCCACGCTCGAAACAGCCAGCACCAGCAGCAAGCCGATGTTGACGTCGGCAATCACCGCCCAATCAGGTCCGAACGGGATCACCGAAAAAACGATGAACGCCGAAGCCACGGCGATGTAAGGCGCGAAGAAGAAGATCCAGCGATCCGCTTTTTCCGGAATGAAGTCTTCCTTGGTAAGTAGCTTGAGCCCGTCGGCAATGGGCTGGAGTAGTCCCCATGGTCCAACGCGCATCGGGCCCAGTCGCGCCTGCATGAACGCTGAGATCTTTCGTTCGAGGTAAGTGGCGTAAGCCACCCAGAGCGCCACGAGGGTCACCACCAGCCCGATCTGGATCAGCGGCCAGAGAAAAAACGTGATCGTCTCCTCGCTGAGTCCAAGATTCACCAGCAGATCGTTCAGTACGTTTATTGGCGATAGAAGAAGCATGCGAGTCTCAGCGATCGATCTCTCCTAAAACGATATCCAGCGTACCAATAATCGCGACGACGTCGGCAACGAGGTGTCCGAGGCACATCTGCCGCAACGCCTGTAGATTGATGAATGACGGCGGACGAACTCTGACGCGCCACGGCTGCGCCGTGCCATCCGAAACCAGGTAACATCCAATCTCGCCTTTCGGACCTTCGATCGAATGATAGTAATCGCCTACCGGTGGCTTCACGACCTTCGGCAACTTCGCGTTTACTGGTCCATCGGGCAGTTTTTCCAACGCCTGATCGATGATCCGGCGCGACTGTCGCATCTCTTCGAGTCGCACGAGGTATCGATCATAAGTGTCGCCGTTCTCGCCGAGCGGGATGTCGAAATCCATATCCGCGTAAGCCGCATATGGGCGCGACTTCCGCACGTCCCACGGAACTCCCGAACCACGCAACGCCGGTCCTGACAAGCCGATCGCGATCGCGTCCTCGGCCGAGATCACTCCGATTCCGACTGTTCGACTCAACCAGATCCGGTTCTCGGAAAGCACCGTCTCGTATTCGTCGAGCCGCTTCGGAAAGTTGTTGACGAACTGCCGCACGTCCTTATTGAAATCGTCGTAAGCATCGTTGGGCATGCCGCCGACGCGCCACGCGTGACACGTAAGCCGCGCGCCAAACTGCCGTTCGAAGATCTTCAGGATCTCCTCGCGCTCGCGCAGCGCCCAAAGCAAAACCGTGACAGCGCCGATGTCGAGCGCGTGCGTGGCCAGCCAGAGCAGGTGCGAAGCGATGCGATTGAGCTCGGTGAGAATCGTGCGCAGGTAGTGTGCGCGCGGCGGAACCGGGAGCCCCATCATCTGCTCGACCGTTTCCACCCACACGAGCCCGTTCGAAACGGCGGCGATGTAATCGAGTCGATCCCAGTAAGGCGCGATCTGCGTGTACATGCGGTTCTCGGAGATCTTCTCCATACCGCGATGCAGATAGCCAATGTCGCAATCGAGATCGATAACGGTCTCGCCGTCGAGCCTGAGAACCACGCGCAGCACGCCGTGCGTCGACGGGTGCTGCGGGCCCATGTTCAGCACCATCTCCGGGCTGTCGAGCAGTGTCTCTTGAGTTGTCGCTATTTCTACCTGGTGCATCTTTAAATCAATCTGTGTAATCTGTGGATAGAACCCGATCAAGCAGCGGGCGTTTCGGCTGGATGTGGTTTGTAACAACCAGTCACGCGAAACGGCTCGATCACCAACCCAATATCTTCCACCTCGCCGCTTTCTCTCTTCTCCACCAACTTCAGCACGATCGCGCTCGCCGCACTCGCTTTGTTCCAGACATTTCGCGGCGCCGCCGTTTCAGTCAAAACAAACCCCGCCACTTTTGCGGCTTCCGCCGTGTCGAACACCTTCGCTTCGTAATGAGTGGCGATCTCTTTAGGCGTCATTTGTCCTTCGGCATCACTTCCTTGCCGCCAATAAATAGCTGGCGCATCATGCGTTCTTCAGGCACGGAAAGAATTTCGAGACCGTAAGCACGTCGCTGCTGCAACTGCTCCATCTCGACTTCAGTCATCACCGGCAAGTGTTGCGCAGTCCACGCATTCTCAACAAACTCGAGCGGAAAATCTTTCCGCAACGGATGACCTTCCCAATCCGGCGGCAACAGCAGGCGACGCAGATCCGGATGATTGTTGAAGTGAACGCCAAACAGATCGAAAACTTCGCGCTCGAGCCAGTTCGCAGCCGGCCAAACGCCGGTCACGCTATCGACACTCTCTTTCGTCCTGACCTTTAACCTGACGCGCTCATTCGCTTCGATCGAAAACAAGTTGTAGACAATCTCAAACGGCGCGGTTCTGCGGTCGGGATAGTGCACACAGGTCAGGTCGGAAAGGTAGTTGAAACTCGTATCCGCATCGCTCTTGAGAAAGTCGCAGATCTCAACGATACGCTGGCCATCGACAGTCACCGAAAGCTGTCCAATAAACTCCGACGCTTCGCCAATCGCGTCTCCGAACTGCGCTTTTAGTTTCTTGACCAGCGCGTGTTCGGCGGCGTCGGTTGGTTTCGGACCTTCCTCTTTTTTCTTGACGGGAGGTTTCGGCGCGCCAGGCGCAGCGGCCTGGTCGGCGAGCGACTCCTTCACCGCAGCTACACGAGACTTCGCCTGCTCGACCATTGACGCCTTTTCTGCGTCAGCTCCGGCGAGCGTTCCTGCGGGCGGAATTGCTGATGGTGGTGGCGTGCCGGACGCCTCAGAATCTGAGACGCCCGGCTTTGTGGGTTCTTCAGAACCAGGTTGCTTCGTATCTTCTGACATCTATGCCGCAGCCCGTCTACACTTACACTTCGATCCGGCTGACTATCTCCGCAAATGAGATCGGGAAGACAATCGCTTCGTAAACACTGCTGTTACAGCGAGTAAGAGAAGAAAGCGAAAACGAATTATAGCAAAGCGCTGTGCATATTACCTCATGGGCAGAATGATCTCATCAATTTTTTCCGCTTGAGGTAAAGTGTCCTGATGGCAAACACTGACGCGATCAGGGCTCCGTTAAATAGAACTCTGACGCTCTCCGACGAGGAGTTGGCTACTTACCGGGCTCGCCTGGATAGGCTCGAATCGCCCGCGACTGCGGAAGAAGTGCGCGATAGAGTGTTTTGTCAGGACGTTTTTAAGGTATTGCCGAGGCTGCCGGATCAGTCAGTGGATCTGATGTTTGCTGACCCGCCGTATAACCTCACGAAGAGTTTTAACGATCGCAAGTTCAAGAAGATCTCAATTGATAAATATTCAGAATGGCTTGATTCGTGGTTGAGTTTGACGTTGAGAATACTCAAACCCACGGCTTCTGTTTACATCTGCGGCGACTGGAGGAGCTCAACAGCCATTCACCGTCTTGGTGAAAAGTATTTTATTCCACAGAATCGCATTACGTGGGAGCGTGAAAAGGGGCGCGGCGCAAAGTCAAACTGGAAAAACTGCTCGGAAGACATCTGGTTTTTCACGGTTAGTGAGAATTATGACTTCAATGTCGATGCCGTGATGCTCAAGCGACAGGTGATCGCGCCGTACACCGATCGCAACGGCGACCCAAAGGATTGGACGGAAACTGAAAACGGGCGCTTCCGGGTAACACATCCGTCGAACCTGTGGACTGATTTGACAGTTCCCTACTGGTCAATGCCCGAAAACACCGACCATCCAACCCAAAAACCCGAAAAGCTCCTCGCAAAGATCATCCTGGCAAGCTCTCGCGAAAACGCTCTGGTCTTCGACCCCTTCAACGGCTCCGGCACCACCACCGTCGTAGCAAAGAAGCTTGGCCGCCACTACCTGGGCGTCGAAATCGACGAGACCTACTGCTGCCTCGCCCATAAACGCCTGGCTCTCGCCTCTTCTGATCGAACCATCCAGGGCTACGAGCACGGCGTGTTCTGGGAGAGGAACGTCAAGCGACGTCACCGGCGTTAATCCGCTCAGTTTATCCGCGAAATCCGCGGCTAAACTTGACGATCCAGATCCAAGCCCCTATCATATCTCGTTTGTAAATTGCGGCGCGGTGCCGCCTATAGAGAGTGATCAAATGAAACCAGGAATTCATCCAGAGTACGTTGAAATAACAGTGAGCTGCGCGTGTGGCGAGACATTCAAGACGCGCTCCACCAAGAAAGGTGACCTGCACGTCGAAATTTGTTCGGCTTGCCACCCATTCTTTACCGGAAAACAGAAACTGGTCGATACCGCAGGACGCGTCGATCGTTTCAACAAGCGCTACGGCAAGAAACCAGCCGAAGAAAGCGCAACCTCTCCACAGCATTAGCCAAATCAGCTTCCAAGCGCCGGCGCCAGTTAGTAGCTCGCTTCCCAGTGAACTACAACAAACGCCGGCATTTTTCTAACCTCAGATCTTTCGAATATGAGCACACCAGAACGAGATCTAATCGTCGGCGGCCAGGCCGTTATCGAGGGCGTGATGATGCGCACTCCCAACGCGTACGCGATCGCCGTGCGCAAGGCTGACGGCACGATCGTGAACACAGCGGCGCGCCTGCCTAAGTGGAGCGACAAGTATCCCTTGTTGAAACTGCCCGTTTTGCGCGGCGGGGCGGTGCTGGTGCAATCGATGGGTCTGGGTATCAAGGCGCTGAACTATTCAGCGAACGAAGCTTTCGCGGAGGTTGAAGAGGCCGAAGCGAAAGAAGTGAAAGTCGCGCTTTCGCCCGCGGTGATTGAAGGCGAAGGTGATTTCGCAGGTTTGACTGGCGCGGTGCCCGGTCTCATTCCCGTTCCAACGCAGCAGCGTTCGAAAGACGAACTCAAGAAAGGAACAACCGCCGCTGCTGCCGGTTCGATCATCTTCGCGTTGATCTTCAACGTGCTGCTTTTCGTCGCGGCTCCGCTGTTGCTCACCAACGCGCTCTTTATCGCGGCAGGTTGGGCAACGGCTCCCCCGGCGGCAACCAGCACGGCTCCGGTGGCGACGGGTGAGACTGCGACGACTACCGAGCCGGCCGACAAGGCGTGGTACTCGGAAGCGTGGTCTACAGTCGGCACTTACCTGCATCCGGTACGTCCGTCAGTAGCCTTCAACCTGATCGACGGGCTGATTCGCATGACGTTCTTTTTGATCATGATCTTCAGCTTCTCGCTCTTGAAAGACATACGCCGTGTGTTTCAGTACCACGGCGCGGAACACAAAACAGTATTCACGTGGGAAGCAGGCTTGCCGCTGACGGTCGACAACGCGCGGCCACAGCCACGCCAGCATCCACGCTGCGGCACGAGCTTCCTGATGGTGGTGATGATCGTGGCGATCATACTTTTCTCGGTAATCAAGTTTGATTCCTTGTTGTTGAATTTCGTGATTCGCATCGCGCTGATGCCGGTTGTCGCGGGTCTCTCTTACGAAATCATTCGCCTGTCAGCGAAGAAAGAGAGTAGTTGGATTTTCAAACTGATGACGCGGCCGGGTGTGTGGCTGCAGAACATCACCACGCAGGAGCCCGACGACAAACAGCTCGAAGTCGCGATCGAAGCGTTGAAGGAATCGTTAAAGCTGGAGCCGCAAACCGGAGAGCCGGTGCCGGCGCCGCTGTCGTGAGGTCTTCATGTTAGACAAACTCGAACAAATTGCCAGCAGGTACGAAGAGTTGACGCAGGAGATGTCGTCTCCCGAGTTGCTGTCGAATCCGTCTGCGTACGGCAAGGTGGCGAAACAACATCGCACGCTCGGTGAAGTCGTGCAGAAGTATCAGGCGTGGAAGGGCTTGACGAAGGAACTGTCTGACGCGCGCGAGTTGTTCGACACGTCTGACGACGACGAGATGCGCGAAATGGCACGCCTCGAGCTCGACTCGCTGCAAGCCAGGATCGACGAAGCCGATCGCGAACTCAAACTCCTGCTCATCCCCACCGATCCGAACGACGAAAAGAATGTGATTCTCGAGATTCGCGCCGGCACTGGCGGCGACGAAGCGACCTTGTTTGCCGCCGAGATGGTGCGCATGTATTCGCGCTACGCTGAAAAGCAGCGCTGGCGTTTTGAAGTGCTCGTAGCGTCAGAATCAGGCATCGGCGGACTCAAAGAAGCGATCGTTTTGATCGAAGGCGACAAAGTCTATTCCAAGTTGAAACACGAATCGGGCGTTCATCGTGTGCAACGCGTACCGCAGACTGAAGCAAGCGGCCGGATTCACACCTCCGCGATCACCGTGGCAGTGTTGCCGGAAGCGGAAGAAGTCGACGTGAAGATCGATGCGAAAGATCTGCGTATCGATACGTTCTGCTCGTCAGGTCCTGGTGGTCAGTCAGTGAATACGACTTACTCCGCGGTGCGTATCACGCACTTGCCAACCAACACAGTCGTTTCGATGCAGGACGAGAAGTCGCAGATCAAGAACCGCGAGAAAGCGATGCGCGTGCTGCGTGCGCGTTTGCAGGAACTGGAAGAGCAGAAGCAACACGATGCACAGGCTAGCGAACGGCGCTCGATGGTCGGTTCCGGCGACCGCTCCGAAAAGATTCGCACCTATAACTTCAAAGAGAACCGCGTAACCGATCACCGTATCGGCTTAACGATTCACCAGCTCGATCTCGTGATGGAAGGAAACCTCGACCCGTTCATCGATGCGCTGGTGGCCCATTACCAGGCAGAGAAGTTGAAGGCTGAAGCAGTGGCAGCCTAGCAGTCAGCGCGCAACTCAACAACGAACAAAGGCCCTTCGCGCAATGCCCGTTGCTACGAACGTCCTCCTGATCCGTCATGGCCAATCCAGAGGAAACGCTGAACGTCGCTTCGGCGGACATACCGCGACGCCCTTATCAGCACGCGGCCAGCGGCAGGCAGAACTAACCGCACGCACCCTCAAATCCGAATCTCTAACGGCAATTTATTCGAGCGACCTCGCCCGCGCCATCGAAACGGCACGCCCACTCTCAAACCTGACCGGTTTGCCGGTTCACGGCACCGACGCCTTTCGCGAGCGCAGTGTAGGCGTGATGGAAGGTCTGACATTTGAAGCGGCTGCACAACAACATCCCGAACAGTACGCCGCCCTGCTCCGGCGCGACTTCGAACACGTGCTGACCGGCGGCGAGAGTTATCGACAATTACTGGACCGCGCCCGCCAAAAGCTGGACGAGATCATCGACCAGAACGGCGGCGGCAAAATCGCGGTCTTCAGCCACACCGGCACCATCTGCATCCTGGCCCTCCACCTCATGGGCGCCCTCGACTCCCCGGAGCTCAAGCCCGTCTGGATCTCAAGTGCGAATTGTGGTATTACACGCTTCGAGCTTCGCGACGATGGTTTCGTTCGCGTGCTCAATATTAACGATACACGTCATCTCACCGAGGTGTAATTCTCACGGAATGCCAGACTCAATTCCTTGCGCTGATTGCAAAAACGAAATCCCCCAACCCGCGACATCCTGTCCGCACTGCGGCCGACCCGGCATTTTCTGGAATGTCATCCAAGCCAACGATGATGGCGAACGCGCCGAATTACAAAGCCGCTACAGCGCCGTAAAAGCTGATGCTTTGGCGAGGGGCACAGATGGACCCCTACAAAATTTTGAGGATGCGATTGCCAGTTCTATAGCGGTCATCGCTCGTTCTGAGGTTGATGTCCACCGTCTCGCAAATAGTTCTCGACAGCTTTACGCAACGTATTACCAACAGCTCGATGCTGGAGTAAGGTTGCCGGATGGTGATGAGTGGGATGTGGTGAGAGAAATCACGGACAGTCTGTTGTTTCCCAAATACAAGGAACACATGCGATTCGCAGCCCTTTCTCTTGATGGTATCGGACTTTCGAATTACGGTTCGTGTTCCATTGCACTTCGCGATGACCTGATCGCCCATCGTGCCTCCGTGGTTGAGGAGAATTCGGTTTTATTCATGGAACGTCACGGGATTAAGATTTCAAGAAACGCTGATATTCCTAAGGGATTCAAGGCAATATGGAGCGAACGGGACAAACTATGTGTCGCCAAGCTGGCCAGACACATTGACTCTGCGACCACTCCTAATAAATACTCAAGTCTCCTGCTAAAGCAGGGCACATCCCCTGAAGACGATGAGTTCGTAGAAGTACACATCTTTGGATCAATTACGGTACTCACAATGGCGAAGATCACGGTCACAATCTCCCACTCGGGGCCAAGACGAACGATAATGAAAGCTTTAAAAGCCAAATTGGCAAAGCATGGCCTATCGATAGCGGAATGAACGCAATAGTCTCTGGACGCTCGGCAAGAGCATTGATTGTGGATGGAGAATCGTTAAAGTCGTTCGACTTGGACGATTCCTCAAAAATCGTGCCCAGACGGAGATCCGATCTTCCTCACCTCTTTGGTGAAGCTGCGGACCTGCGAATTCTTGAGGACACAACCATTGAAGCAGTCGAGCGCGAGCTTAAAATGGATTGTCATTTTACTTGGGCGCTGGATCTAGTCCTTATATCGCTCGATTCAGGACTTGAAGATGACATTCGAGAGGAAGCGCTTGAACAACTTGAAGAACTCTTCGCGGAAGATTTGACAGTAATTCGAAATTCGATAGTAATTCGAGTGGAGAATGTCCTCTACTCAGAGCCACTTCCAGAGGATGCTGACCTTACAAGGGCCTTTGAACTTTGCGGCGATCACGCCCTCCACACTGTTACATTCCTACAGAGGCTTGAAGAAAGCCAATGGTTGATAGAAAAAATTAACCAGGCTTGGGAATCCATTCCGACTAAAATCTTCGGGGATCACGAGAATCGAAAGATCTTTAAGCACACTGCGATCAAAGAAGGATTGTTCGGTAACCTTGTAAGATCCATAATTCTCAATCCTTCAGACGGAGTTTCTACATTTCTGTTGAGAGCCGATCGCAAAGAATCAGTGCAACAACTACTGAACTATCGCCTGGTTTTGCAAGCCTGGACGACACCACTTGATGAAGTTATTAACCAATACCTTGAGATCCTCGCCACTAAAAACCGGCATGCTGAAGTCATAAACGCCTTTCTGGAACAAATCGACGCAGACATCGAAGCTCTAATAATGACTTTTATGGATGAGGTCGAGTTTGAACCGGGCGACGACGATACCAGTTTGCGCATGACCAAGTATTCGCAGCCACAAAAAAGTACTCAAGGCGCAAACGAAGACAACTGATTAGGTAATAGCGTTTCGATCCCTTCAAAGAGGGCAAACAATTCGCCGCTGGTTATCTACCCGTGCAGTTGCGTGAGCAACGCTCGACTTTGATGTCGCGCACGCCACGCAGAATGCCATCGCCGCCGCGCGTTAACTTCAGGATTGGCGAGAAGGCGCCCTGGGCCAGGGCCTTTCGCTTGTCCTCGTCGCTGATAAAACGATCGTCTTCGAAGTGATACTCGTCGATCCCGTATTCCGGATAGCCCGGGCCGGAGATGTACGCGTGGATGTGGGCGGGGTTTCGGCTGCCGGGATATGAGCCGGGTTTGATGGTCCGGAATTCGTAGCGGCCTTCCTTGTTTGAGCGCATCATCCCGTGCAAGCGTGTGTTGCGTTGCTCGCCTCCGGTGGTTGAATAAACTCCAGTGGAATCGGTTTGATAAACGTAGAGATTGATTCCTTCCACCGGTGTACGACCGTCCGGAGCGTAGATCGTGCCCGACACGATCAGGGGCTCACCGGGTTCTTTGTCGCCGCAAATCGAAATCTTCCATGGGCCGCCGGTGTTAGTAAGACCAGTCGCGCGTGCACAGCTAGTGAGTTCCACGACGCCGAGTCCAATCAACGGCAGTGTCAGCGCGGTTGACGTGGCCCTACGTAAAAACGATCTTCGATCCAGAATATTGGTCATCGCTTTACTCCTTACTTGGGCGCCAGCTCTTTCAGGCGCTGGCTCAGTCCACTCTTAACTTTCCAATACGCGTCCTTGATGGGTTTAGGTACGCCTTTGCCACCGCCGCTGTTCCATGATGACTCGAGCTCGTTTTTCCACGTATCGAGCATCTGCTGGTCCAGCCTCAGCACGCCTTCACGCGTAACACCGTTCGGAGGCGGGACGAAAGCTGCCATTTTCTCGTAGACGCGAACCCGATCTTCGCCGTTCACCCGCGCCAGCAGGTGCCACAAAGTGAGCGTGTCACGTGGTCGTGCCTGGTCCAACATCGGCGTCAACGCACTCGCGTCGTTTTCAAAGTCGATCTTCCTGAGCGCTTCACGAAAAGCTGTAGGTGCGTCTTCGAAGTAAGGCGTGCCGGGACCGATGCCGGGTTGCGTTTCGCAGGCCGCCCCCGCGGGAACGATCGATTCGCGATCTTTCAACTCCAACGCCACCCAGCCCGACGTCACGCGCAAGAGACTGCCACCGTTTTCGTCAACCTCCAGCGTGTAAGCACAACCAAGGTCCGCGGCGACCGCCGACGGAGTATCAACAAAGAAAAGCCGCGGCGGCGCCCAGATCCGCGCACTCATCTTCCCCCGCGCCAGTTCGAGACGATGCTCCGTAGGCTCAGTTTGCAACAACCGCACGCGCGTATTCTGATCGATATCCACATTCCCGATCGTCCCTACGGCAATCTGTGCGCGTGAACGCCCGTCTGTCTCCAACCACTCACCAACTCCCAATTGCCCATTGTTAGCGATCTGCTCGGAACCGATCCGGGGCGCGCCATCGAGTCGTGTCACTCGCCAGAAAGATTTTGCCGAAGCGACTTCAGGATCACGCCCGGGTTTCTGAGCGTTGTAAACCAACACCGCCGTCAGACCCGAAAGCACAAGCAGCACTACCGCCGCGGCGGCTTTGAGTTGCCAGGACCAGGAAACAGAATCACTCGCAGTTGTTGGTTGTGCGAGCAACGGCTCGAGGTCACGCCAAAGATAATCCGGCGCCGAAAGTCGCGGCAGTTGTTCCGCGAGTTTGATACCTAACTTAACTTCCTCGAATTTCGTTCGACATTTGACACACGCAATAATATGTTCCGCAAACCGCTTCGACTCTTCGTTCGACAGCTCTCCATGACAATAAGCTGAGATATCTTTTGTTACGTGCGTAGAAAACATTACTCACCCCACACTGCCGGATTGTTCAAATGCGCCAGTCGCTTCGCCAACTGGCTGTGACCACGGTTCAGACGCGAAGCCACCGTGCCCTTCGAACAACCCATCACACTCGCAATCTCTTCGTACGACAGTCCCTCGATGTACTTCAACAAGATCGGCAGCCGAAACTTCGGCTTGAGCTCGCCGATGGCCGCCTGCACGGCTTCAGCAACTTCGAGCCGGGCGTACTGCTTCTCCTGAGGTTTCCTTTCCCCGGCCTTTGTCATCGCCACGGTATCTCCCCACGGCAGCAATCTCCGGCGGCGGCGCCTTTCGTCCATGCAGGCATTGACGACGAGCCGGTAAAGCCAGGTAGTAAATTCCGACTCACCTCGAAACTGTTGAATGGCGGTGAACAACTTCAGAAATATCTGTTGCGTGATGTCGTCCGCCAACGCCCGGTCGCCACCGCTGGAGTAAACAGCGATGGAGAACACCTTATCTTTGTACGTCTCGAAGAGAAGCTGGAAGGCGGCGCGGTCACCCTGCTGGCAGGCTTCAATGATCCGTCCGTCGATAAGCTGTTCAGCCACCATCATCGGTAGGTTAGACGCAGGTTAGAGAGACTTTCTTCCAAAAGACTTAGCCACAGATAAACACGGATGACACAGATCAGAAAAGCTGATCCGTGTCATCCGTGTTTATCTGTGGCTAAATTTTTCTGAAACTAGCGCGTCACGTGCACGAGCATTTCCGTGCCCGACTCGATCTTCAATTCTTTGCTGCCCTGAACGGCCAACGAGCCCGCGCCACCAGCGCCACCCACGATCAATCCGATCGCGGCGCCCTTGCCGCCGCCGGCGATGCCGCCCACGATCGCTCCGACCGTGGCGCCGATTCCAGCGCGCTTGACCGTCTGCTTGGTCCTGCTCCCGGATTCGACTCCGCCTTCATTATCCGCCTTGCCGGAATCATCACCGTAAACCCTTGTCACATACCCGTGCAGCACACCCCTTCGGCCATCACGCAACTCCACGGAATCAAATGCCAGGTTCATGCTGGTCCGGCCTTTGATCTTTCCTGACTTCTGAATCGAACTGATGTGGCCGTAGACTCTGGCTTCATCGAAGCGGCTCGGATCGATCACCGTCGCGGTAAATCGGTCGCCGACGCGCGAATCTTTACTCGATAACGTATCGTTGATTCGAACTTTTAGATCGGTACCAACCGGCACCAGCGGCACTGCTCTTCTGGTCGTTGTTCGCCGCTTGGCAGCCGGCTTCGTCTGAGCCATACCAATCGACGTTAACCCCAGAATCAAAGTTAATACCAGAATGGTCCGCAATCCGTTATGCAGAAAATATGTCATGTCGACCTCCGACTTTCCTATGTAATTATCCGACCCCGAGAACGGGGGACGGTTTCCTCAGGTGGGCTATTAGTTTCGATGGGCCTGCTGAAAACTTCAGGGTCAGGCAGCGGCGGCAATTGATTGGGGTCTACTCCTTTCACCGCCTCGACGTGCTTCTCTACCTTGTTAGATAAATACATCGTCACGCCAAAAAGAACGGCCATCGAAATCGCTCCATCAACGAAGCGCAGGAGCACCGACAATAATAACACCGCGCCGATTAGATAACCCGACAAAATGGTTACGCTGCCGCGAGCGTTCAGATAATTCGAAAGCTTAACGGGCCAATAGACCATCCAGAAAAGGTTGTAACCCGGAAAGACGTGCCGGGCTGCTGCTTTGCCGGGGTCCACTGGGTAACGATAATTCGTTAGCTCGGCAAGTATCCTGTGAATGCGGTGAATGCACCAGAGCCAATAGAACCACCCGCCGATAAATATAATGAGCAAAAGAGTGTCCATTGACGACTCATCGTCGAGGAGCAAAGAAGCGAACTCGCCTATAAGAAAAGCTCCGGCAAACAGGAACCCTATCCAGACCTCTGGTGATGACGTTCTGGGAATGAGTTCATCAAAGTCGGTATATCGTGTTGAGGTGGACATCTGGTCTTTCCTTTCGGTGGGAAAAGCTCTTCACATTCCAGCACAGAGGCGCTGGAATGAAACTAGCGGTGGGAATTCAATGAACTAACGCCGCCGCTATCGCGAAGCAACGGCAACATCAGCTGCTGACAGGACTTCTTCATCCTCGAAATGCCGTTGGCGATGAACCGCGCCATCAGATTCGAATATGTAGGCCGAGGGGGCTTCACGCATGATTATGTCTTGTAAACGCATGAGGCCGTAGAGGAGGGCTTCCGGTCGTGGAGGGCAACCGGGAATGTAAACGTCAACCGGAATACAACGATCGACCCCTTGCATCGTGGAATAGGAATCGAATGGTCCACCAGTGGAAGCACACGCGCCCATGGCGATGGCCCACTTGGGCTCAGGCATCTGATCGTAAACTCGACGCACCACCGGGCCCATCTTCAATGTGACGGTGCCGGCAACGATGATCAGATCGCTCTGACGTGGACTGGGACGAAAGACGCCGGCGCCAAAACGATCGATATCGAATCGACCCGCGCCCGTGGCGATCATCTCGATGGCGCAACAAGCCAGTCCGAAGGTCATGGGCCAGAGCGCCGACTTGCGCGCCCAGTTAACCACCGGCGCCGCGATGTCGACCGTCTTCGCGCCCACGGTCCGTCGAATCGAGTTCATGATCGAATCGACGGTAGTTAAAACAAATCCTTCTTCGTGTTCAGCCATAGATTACGCCCACTCCAACGCGCCTTTGCGCCACGCGTAGTAATACCCAACTATCAGGATCCCTATAAACACAAACATCTCGAGCAGCGCAAACTTCGTAAACGAGAAATCGTCGCCCATGAAGATTATCGCCCAGGGCAACAGAAAAATCGTTTCCACGTCAAAGATCAGAAACAACATCGCGACAATGTAATAACGCACGGTAAAGCGTTCGTGCGCTTCAGTCGTCGGATCGATGCCGCACTCGTACGGGCGCATCTTACCCTTTTCGTATTTGATCGGGCGCAGGAACCGGCCGAGAATGATCGGCAGTACCGGAAAGATCACCGCCACACCAAAGAAGATCATTACCGGCCAATAGGCTGTGATTGGGCTGCCAACGGTTTGCGTTGTCGTAGTTGCTGCTTGAAGAAGCATTATTCCTTTGTGCAGGAAGAGCAGGGTTTATCCGTCGCAAAATAGTAAGCGTCTGCTGAGATTGTTGTCAATCCACATCCTGTGGATACAAAATTCGCCTGTTCACATCGATGTAACTTCACAGCAAGTTCGATTTAAGACGACGGCCATATCCTGTGATGTCTCTTAAGCACCATCCACAAAAGGACCTAATACAATGACGATCGCCCTACGCTTCGGCCTGTGCCTGGCTTTCTTATCATTCTGCTTCGTACGCGTCCGAGCCCAGGAGCTGGATAAATCTTCTGCCGCCGAACCGAACGTCGCCGAACGCGTGCGGCTGCTCGAAAGCGAACTGGAGCGGCAAAACAGCAAACTCGACCAGTTGCAAAAGACGCTACTGGAGCAACAGCAGACGATTCAGGCCCTTCTGGAGAAACTCTCCGGCGCCGCCCAGCCAACCGCCGCGGTAGTAAGCGCCAAAGAAGCTGAAGCGCCCGTAACCATCTCACCCGAACCGCAGCAAACACCGACTGTCGAACAACGGCTCGCAAAAGTCGAAGGCCAGGCTTTGAAGATCGGTCCCGTCAGGTTCAGCGGCGACTTCCGCGTGCGTTTCGACGGCATCTTTCGCAGCGCCACTGAGCCACCGGACCCGCCTCTCGATCGCGTCCAACAAGCCCGCGCACGGTATCGCCTGCGACTAAACTTCGATACCGACATGCATCCGAATCTCAGTTTTCACGGGCAGCTTTCTACCGGACCGCTCAACAATCAGCTCTCGAGCAACCAGGATTTCACTTCCATGACTGTTCGCGCCCCGATTTCGTTGAGCGAAGCATGGATTGAGTATCGACCGGTCAAGTCAGTTCAACTCCAGGCGGGCCGCGTGGTGGATATCTTTGCCGACAACTCCCGGTTCCTGTTTGACGACGATCTTCGTTTCAACGGCTTCAACGAAAGGTACACGGCCACGTTCAAACCGAACGGCGCACGTTTCACGAGTCTCGAGTTTCGCGCCGGCCAATATATTCTTTCAACTCCCAATGTCGCGGTGATCCAGCCCAACAGTCCGCTGGCGAGCATCGGTGAAGTTGTGGGAACGACTGGACGGTCCGCAACTCTCTTTCACCAGGGCATCCTGGCGAATCAAACCTTCAACAAGAAATGGAACAGCCAGGTTGGTGGCGACATTCAACTCTATAACCATGCGAATCAGATTCAGTTTGCTTCCACGACCGCGGGACTCGTGCTGCTCGTTCAACCCGGAATAGGTATCGCGCTCTCGGGGCCGCTACCGGGAACAGGCAACGCGACCACGACACCGGGTGGAGCCGTGTACACCGCGCCGGGATTCCAGGTCGCACGACTGACATATCGTTTGAACTACGCAGGCTTCACCCGCAACGATCACGTCTATCCGGTAACACTCAATCTACAGTTCGCACGCAACGTCGCGACGGGCATGAATGAACGCGATGCGATGCTGGCGGCGTTACAGGTGGGACGGATTACCAAACGCGGCGATATGTCGTTTCTCTATGTCTTCACGATCAAAGGCGCGAACTCGATGATCTCGCAGGTGACTGACGACGATCTGGGTACTGTAACTGGAGTGAACATTCGCACGAATCATTTCCGTTTCGAGTACGGCATTTCACGCAAGGTGACTTTTCAGAGTTTGTTCTTTATTCAGAACTCACTCCGACGCAGCGGACAGTATCCAAACTTCTTCGTCCCGGTAGGCGACTTCGCGCCGACAACTTATCGGGTGCAGCAACAGGTAGTGTTTGCTTTTTAGGCCGCGGATGAACGCGGATTTTTGAACGGATTAGTCTAATGCGCGGCCGACGCTTTTGGCGATGGATTTGATTTTTGATTCTTTGGGTGGGGGAGCGTGGTTGAGGTTGCAGTAACCGGTTGGTTCGCTACCGCTCGGGTAGGTCATACGGCTACGCACCGGACAATCCTGTTTCGCCAGCAGGCCGCTTTCAGGATCGATGTTGACGGTGACCGTCGCTACCGCGGCAGTTGGTTCTGAAGAGACCAGTTGCGAAGAAGTCTGTTCAGGTGCTGGAACTTCGGTGTTTGGTTTTGAAGAGGTTTTGGCGCGTGGTTGAGGCGACGAGTCTTCCGGCACGCTTGCGGTCTGCTCCTCCTGTACAACCGGCGCGGGCTGACGGCGTTGGAGTAAAAACGTGATCGTGATCGCAAAGACAGCGACGAAGATCAGCAACGGAACCGCAGTCCACTGCGAACTCCCCGGACGTCGACGAGTCACCGGATTCTGAGAGTAAACAGTCTCAACAGATCCCGAGGGCGACGCTTTCGGGACCTTGCCGGAGATCAAGAGTTCGTAAGCTTCATTGATCTCCTTCAGCTTCTCCTGCGCCTTTTCCTGAAGACGCGGATCGTGCAGAAACCTGTCCGGGTGCCAAACCTTCGCAAGGTCTCGATGCGCTGCCTTCAGTTCCCTGTTTGAAACGCCGGGCTTCACTCCCAGCAGGTCGTAGGCCTTACTCAAGTCTGGGTGCAATTTTTTTCCTCTATGATAAGACGTCAGCCAGTCTCGAGACTCCTCTCAGCATATCGTCCGCGCTCGGCACCGGCACCCCCATGTAGTGCATGATCGTGACCAGAAAAAGACCCAAAACCAGGCACGTAACTAGAGCTTTCAGGAGAGCGCCAATCAACTGGGTCAGGAACAACGAAACAGCTCGACCAACTCGTCGCATTCGCATAGTTAACCCCCATTTCTTTGAGTAACCGGGGCATCTGCGGGGCTGTCGGGACGAGATGAGGTAATAACCTCAGGAGGCATTATTGCAGACCCTGAAGGCGAGTTGCAACAGTGTTTTTCAACCGCAGATTTTGCGGATTTTTAGGAAGATTTTCGCGGATCGGTCGGTAAATGGATAGTAAAAGTGGTGCCTTTTCCCAGCTCGGATGTGACGGTGACCTCACCGCCGTGCAGCAGTGCGAGATGCTTCACGATCGCGAGCCCCAGGCCGGTTCCGCCCATGTCTCGCGACCGTGCCCGGTCGATCCGGTAAAAGCGCTCGAATAGGCGCTCAAGGTGCTGTGCCGGGATGCCGTCGCCGTTGTCCTGGACCAGAATTTTGTGGCGTGGGCCCGATTCGTAGCTAATCGCGACCGTGCCGTGTTCGCGACTGAATTTGATCCCGTTGTCGATCAGGTTCGTGAGCATCTGCTCGAGGCGGCGCTCGTCGGCGTATACAGTTACTTCAGGCGGAACATTGTTTTGGAGCGTTACGTTTTGCGCTGCGGCTTTGGCTTCGAGCGAATCACACACTTCCTCAATCAGCGTGTACAGCTCAACCGGCGCTATTCGAAGTGTTACGTTGCCGCCTTCGATCGCGGTGAGTTCGAGGATGTCGTCGATAAGACTTTGCATCCGCGAGGCGTTCTTGCGAATGATTGAAAGGAACCGGTGCGAACTCTCCGGATCTTCCATCGCTCCCGTTTCGAGAGTTTCCACAAACGCGAGGATCGCGGTGAGCGGCGTCCGGAGTTCGTGTGAGACGTTAGAGAGAAACTCCTGTCTCACGATCTCAAGACGTTCGGTGCGAGTGATATCGAAGAAGACGCCAAGCGCGCCCTGGGCGCCGTGTCCGTTTGCACTCCCGATCGGAATCACGCGCAGATCAAACACCTGTCGCTCTGGTCCATGAGTCTCAACTTTAACTCCACTGCGCTCGATACCTTTCAGCCCATCCGCAAACGCGCCGTAGATCGCGGGATTACGAGTCAGTTCTGTTAACCGTTGAGAATTTAAAGTCGCGATTGAAGGATTGAAAAGCTTGTGCGCGGCAGGGTTGGAAGCAACGACGCGCATGTCCTTATTGACTACCAACAGACCTTCGCGCATGGCTGTCAGCGTCGCTTCCAGTAATGAGCTGATGGCGAGACTTTCGGGTGAGTTAGTTTGATCAAGCTGGACTTCAGCTGAACCGCTGGAAGACTTGCGCTTCAGAAATGCAGCTATGAAGCTGATTAACTTAGCCACGAGATAAACCCATCCGCAGGTTACACAGATTTAATCTGCGCAATCTGTGGATCGCTTTGGGGGCAACCAACAAAACGATAACCAACTCCGACTACCGTCTCAATACAATCGCCACACTTATCGAGCTTCTGCCGCAAGCGACGAATATGCACGTCCAGCGTACGCGCGTCGCCATAGTAACTGTATCCCCAGACACTATCCAGCAACTGCTGGCGCGTTACCACTCGATCCGCGCTTCTGGCGAGCACTGAGAGCAGCGTGAATTCCTTGTTGGTGAGCTTAATCCTTACACCGTCGCAGGCGACGCGAATGTCGTCGAAATCGATGAGCAGATGATCGTCTTCGTAGGTCTTACCCATCGTCTCATCGGCACGGCGCATCACCGCGCGCACACGCGCCAATAATTCGCGCACTGAAAACGGCTTCGTGATGTAGTCGTCGGCGCCGAGATCGAGTCCGGTAACGCGATCCGATTCAGAAGCCTTCGCAGTAAGCATGATGATCGGAGTGCGCCTGGTGGCCGGCTCGCGGCGCAGGCGACGGCACAACTCGATGCCGCTCATGCCCGGCAACATGAGATCGAGAATGATGAGTCGTGGCGGTTCGCGTTCGTTCAAAGCGGCGGAGAGTCCGGCTTCGCCCGTGGGCGCCGTTACTGCCACCAATCCTTCCCGTTCAAAGTTGTACTTCAAACTTTCGGAAATGTCGGCATCATCCTCGATGATCAGGATAGGGCGAGTCATAACAGATTAAGTGTGTTTGATGAATGCGGCCTCAGCCATGTAAACCGTCAGTTCGCAAATGTCAGTCACGTAATCGCCAATGCGTTCGAGATGTTTGGCGACAAACAGCAGTCGCGCATCTCGCGTGGCAGTGGCAGGTTCGGTCACCATCAATTCGATCAAGCGATGGAACGTGTGGTTGTAGAGATCGTTGATTTCGCTATCACTCTTGATGATCTCACGCGCGGCGATCGCGTCGCTGCTCGTAAAAGCGTCGAGCGATTCGCGCAACATCTTCAACGCATGCTCGGCCATGCGGCTCAGGTCGAGCACTGGCTTGAGCTCCGGTTCGTTATTGAGATCGATGGCGGCACGCGCGATGTTGCAGGCGTGGTCGGCGATACGTTCCAAAACCGGCGCCATCTTTGCGACTGAGATGACGAAGCGCAGGTCGCGTGCGGCGGGCTGGCGCAGGGCGATGATGTCGATGCACTGGCGATCGATTTCGACTTCAAGGTGATCGATCTGATCGTCGTGTTCGAGCACTTGCCGGGCGACGTCGCTGTCGCGTTCGCTCAGCGAATACATTGCACGTTCGAGCGCTTGTTCCGCTTCGCCCCCCAGCAAGAGAACGCGGTCGCGCAGTGAGCTCAGCTCGTCGTCAAGGTGACGGTGGATATCCATAAGAATTGCGTTTTCTATCCGAATCGGCCTGTTATGTAGTCTTCAGTTAACTTTTCGTTGGGGGCAGTGAACATCTTCTCAGTCGAGTTTACTTCGATCAACTTGCCGAGCAGGAAGAATGCGGTCGTATCGGAAACGCGCGCCGCCTGCTGCATGTTGTGCGTGACGATGACGATCGTGTACTGCTCTTTCAAATCGAAGATCAACTCTTCGATCTTCGAGGTTGCAATTGGATCGAGCGCTGAAGCAGGCTCGTCCATTAATAGTACCTCAGGACGAATCGCGAGTGCTCGCGCAATGCACAGGCGTTGCTGCTGTCCGCCGGAAAGACTCAGCGCGGAAGTCTTCAAGCGATCTTTGACTTCATTCCACAACGCCGCGTCCTTTAGCGCTTGTTCGACCCGGTCCGCCAGTTCGCGACTGCTACTTGTAATCCTGTTGATTCTCAATCCGTACGCAACGTTGTCGAAAATCGACTTCGGAAATGGATTCGATTTTTGAAACACCATTCCCACGCGGCGCCGCAACTCGACCACGTCCGTTCCGGGTGCGTAAATGTCGTGACCGTCAATCAATACCTGGCCACCGACACGAGTGCCGGGAATGACGTCGTTCATCCGATTCAGTGTGCGCAGGAACGTTGACTTGCCACACCCGGAGGGGCCGATGAAGGCCATCACGATGCGTTCCGGGATCTCGAGTGAGATCTCGTGGAGTGCCTGAACGCGACCGTAGAAGAAGTTCAGATTGCGCACCGCCACCTTGGCCTTGGCCGGGGTACGCGAGGGCGTCGAGGGGCGCACGTCAATTCTTGGAGCCGCAGTTTGAACAGGCATAATCAGCCACAAAAAGGCACAAAAAATCCGGTTTTCAAAATCCGTGTAAATCCGTGTTCAGAATTTCTTTCGAGTCAAAAAACGAACGATGATGTTGATACCGAGCACGAGTGTCATCAGTACCAACGTTGCCGCCCATGCTTGTGCGTGCCATTCGTCGTAGGGCGAGATGGCGTAGTTGTAAATCTGAACCGTAAGGGAAGCGATTGGTTCATTCAACGACGTCGGGAAGAATCGACTTCCGAAAGCTGTGAACAACAATGGCGCCGTCTCTCCCGAGACACGAGCAATGGCGAGCATCGCGCCGGTCGCTATACCTGGCGCCGCCGCGGGAATCACCACGCCCAACGTCACGCGCCATTGCGGAGCGCCGAGCGCCAGCGCTCCTTCGCGCAAACTGTGCGGCACGAGCTTCAACATCTCTTCCGTCGTGCGCGCGACGATCGGGATCATGATCAGCGCCAGCGCCACACCGCCCGCCAGCGCCGAGAAGTGCTTCATCGGTAAAACGAGAATCGCGTAAACAAACACGCCGGTGACAATCGACGGGATTCCCGTAAGCGTGTCGACAATGAAACGCACGGCGCTACCAAACCGTCCGCTGCCAATCTCTGACAAGTAAACTCCGACGGCGATTCCGAGCGGCAGTCCGAAGGCTGACGAAATTCCAAGCAGCACCAGCGATCCGATAATCGCATTGCCGATCCCGCCGCCTTCACCCACGGGCCGAGGACTATCAACCAAAAAGCGAAAGTTGAGCGAGCCGATTCCCTGCCATGCGATATAAAACAGAATCAATGCGAGGGCGCCGACGGCGAGCAACGTACACAACCCGGTCAGGGTGGTCATGAACGCGCTGTTTGCGCGACGTATTCGATCGGAATCTATGTATCCAGCCATTAAGCCGCCCTACCAACTCCACCAGTTCGTCGAGTTACATTCCAAACCAAAAGGCGAGCGATACCGTTCACGATAAACGTGACGAGAAACAGAATCAGTCCGAGCTCGACCAGGGCGCTGAGATAAAGATCGCCAGTTGCCTCGGTGAACTCATTCGCAATCGCAGATGCGATCGTGTATGACGGTTCGAAGAGTGACAGGCTGATCTGAGCTCGATTGCCGATAACCATCGTCACTGCCATCGTTTCGCCGAGCGCACGGCCTAAGCCCAGGATGATTGCTCCCGCGATTCCCGGCGCGCCGTTTACCAGCACGACACGAATCATTTCCCACGTCGTCGCGCCGAGAGCCAGCGCTGCTTCGCGTTGTGAGCCCGGCACCGCCGCAAGCACGTCACGCACAACTGCGGAAATGATTGGCGTCACCATGATCGCGAGGATGATGCCGCCTGTCAGCAATCCGATACCGGTGATCGATCCGCGAAATAGTGGTAACCAACCAAACCATGTGGCCAA
>DASVGE010000271.1:0-73859 GCA_036379695.1 Pyrinomonadaceae bacterium
ACCGCAACCTGAAAGTAGGCGCGATCATTCTAGTGTCCGTTATCGTGCTCGCCGCCGTCGCTTACGTCATCACACGCAGTGGATCGCAGGCAGGCAATGAAATCACAACTGCTTCCGGACTGAAGATCACGGATTTGAAAGTCGGCGAAGGCGCCAGCCCTAAGCTCGGCCAGACCGTGGTCGTTCATTACATCGGTTGGTTGGAGGACGGCACTGAGTTCAATAACTCTCGCAAGGTCAACCCCAACAAACCGGCCGAGTTCAAGCTTGGTGAGGTAATCGCAGGCTGGAACGAAGGTCTGTCGACCATGAAAGTGGGCGGCAAACGCAATCTTTTTATCCCGAGTAATCTCGCCTACGGCACACGAGGTAGACCACCTCAAATCCCACCAAACTCCAATTTAAAGTTCGAGATCGAGTTGCTCGGCATCAAATAGACCACGCTTGTCTGTCTGCTCGTGCTGGTCCTGGCCACGTCAGCCTTCGCCCAGGGCACTAACCACGAAGACACTAAGACACAAGGTTGGAAATGAACTTTGTGTCTTTGTGGTTCGGAATCTTTTGTGGGAGACTTTAGGCATGAGCGAGAACAGTCTTACCATCACCGATAATCGCACCGGAAAACAATATCAACTGCCCATCGAAAACGGCACGATCAAGGCCATGGATCTGCGTCAAATCAAGGTCGCGGACGACGATTTTGGGCTGATGACTTACGATCCGGCGTTCATGAATACCGCCTCGTGCAAGAGCCGTATCACCTTCATCGACGGCGACAAGGGAATCCTCGAGTATCGCGGCTATCCAATCGATCAACTGGCGGAGAAGAGCACTTATCTCGAAGTCGCTTATCTATTGCTCAACGGTGAACTGCCAAACAGTTCTCAACTCGCCGGGTGGACCAGGAACATCACCTATCACACGTTCATCAACGAAAACATTAAAAAGGTGATGGACGGTTTTCACTACAACGCACATCCGATGGGCATGTTCGAAGCGACGTTGGGAGCGTTGTCGACCTTCTATCCCGATGCGAAGGACATCTTCAACACAGAGTGTCGTTGGAAACAGATCTATCGCCTGATTGCGAAAGTGCCGACGATCGCGGCGTTCGCTTTTCGTCACCGGATCGGTATGCAGTATTCGTATCCCGATAACGATCTGAGTTACGAAGGCAACTTTCTCAACATGATGTTCAAGACGACGGAGCTGAAGTACAAGCCGAATCCGGTGCTCGAACGGGCGCTGACAGTGCTCTACATTCTGCACGCCGATCACGAACAGAATTGCAGCACCAACGCGATGCGGAGTATCGGCAGCGCGCACACGGATCCGTTCTCATCGCTCGCAGGCGCGGCGGCGGCGCTCTATGGACCACCGCACGGCGGCGCCAACGAGATGGTGTTGCGCATGTTGAAGGAGATTGGCTCAGTGGCCAACGTGCCGGATTACATCAAGCGCGTAAAGGCGGGCGAGTTTCGCCTGATGGGCTTCGGGCATCGCGTTTACAAAAACTACGACCCGCGCGCACGCATCATCAAACAGGTCGCATACGAAGTGTTTGAAGTGACCGGCAAGGATCCGTTGCTGGACATCGCGCTCGAGCTGGAGCGAATCGCGCTTGAAGACGATTACTTCGTCAAACGCCGTCTCTATCCGAACGTCGATTTCTATTCGGGCATTATCTACCAGGCGATGCGTTTCCCGGTTGATATGTTCCCGGTAATGTTCGCGATTCCGAGAACCTCGGGCTGGCTCGCGCAATGGGTAGAGCTCCTCGAGGATCCCGATCAAAAAATCGCGCGCCCACGGCAGGTCTACCTCGGTCATAGAACGCGTGACTACGTTCCGATCGAGAATCGATAGCACAAAGAACTTTAGCCACAAAAAGGCACAAAAAGCTCAAAAAGTTTTTTAGGAATTTCTTTTGTGCTTTTTGTGCCTTTTTGTGGCTGAAGTTCTTTGTGCTACTCCAGCATGCGAGCGGCGATCTCTTTCAGGAGCTTCGCGCAGACTGTGCCCGTGATGTGAAGCGGGTCCATGCGGGGATTGAATTCGACGATGTCCGCGCCTACCACTTTCCCCTTCAACCGTTGAATCAGATCGATCGCCTGCCGCGTAGACAATCCACCTGGCTCGCGGTGTGACACGCCGGGCGCGAACGCCGGATCGAGCGCGTCAATGTCGAAGGAAATGTAAACCGGCGAATCAAACTCGAGTTGCAGGTTAGGTGTTAAGTCTCGCATCTCGATCGACTCGACGCCAAACTTTTGCACCTGCTCGCGCTGGTGCGCGGTGAACGTCCTGATGCCGACCTGGACCAACCGCTTCACCAGCTTCTGCTCCATGATGCGTGCAAACGGCGAGGCGTGCGAATTACGATTGCCCTGGTAGTGGTCGTAGAGATCCGGGTGCGCGTCGAAGTGAAGTATGCTCAGGTCTTTGTACTTCCTTGCGAACGCCCTCACGATCGGATGCGTAATCGAGTGATCTCCGCCCAGTGATATCGGCGCCAATCCATCGGCAATCAGCGTATAGACCGAATTCTCGATCAGCGCATTCATCTCGCTCCCCGGCACCGGCTCAATATCCCCGGCATCGAAGAAAGTTGAATCACCGGACAAATCGGTCCCATTCTCACTCGTCAGGTTCCACGCATCAGACCGCAACGCCGCCCGAATCTGCGGCGGCGCATCCGCGGCCCCTTTGGTGAACGAAGAGTTTTCGTCGTAACGAATTCCGATGATGGCGAGTTTGGCGCGTTCTGTGGGAGACATAGAATTTTAATGCGGGCGGATCTGGGTGGTGCACCCAGCAGGGCTCGAACCTGCGACCTTCTGATCCGAAGTCAGACGCTCTATCCAACTGAGCTACGGGTGCACGGGACAGATGGTAGCACGGATTTAAACAGATCACATTTTCTGATCTGCTTCATCCGCGTTTATCTGCGGCCTGTATTATTTCCCTTGAAATTCTTTCCTGATGAACCGCACCAGGTCTGTAATTTCTTGTTGCGACAGTTTGTCTTTGAAGGCCGGCATTTCTTCTTCGCCGTTGGTGATTACTTTAGCGAGTTGATCGTCGGTGTGCTTGATGGCGTGATCTGATTTCAGGGAAGCAACTTTGATCTGTTTGTTTTCAACTTTGACGAGGCCGCCGGTGCCGTTCTCGCCGTGGCACGCTTCGCAGTTCTTAGTGTAGTTTGCGCGCGCCAGGGCTATTGGATCTGGCGATGGTGATGGAGATGGCGCAGGGGGTGTTGCGGCGGTGCGCGCAGTGTTGGTATTCGTGGGCGTTGCCGTTTCAGTGCAGGCGATTGAGAGTAGCGCGATGGCGACACACGTTAGAGCAAGCGAAATAGTTTTCATCAGACCGTTTCTCCGAGTTGAGTTGTTCTTTCAGGGGGCAATGAGTATAGCCGTCACCTCTTCAACTTCACAATCCACTCAGCAATCTCTCGCATCTGCGGCTCGGTTAGTTTGGACGAAAACGATTTCATGGGCGGTTGGAGGCCGTAAGCCGTTGGGTCTTTGAGTAGACCAACGATGTCGTCAACAGTGCGACGTGGTTTGGCCGCAACGTCGAGCAGCGGTGGAAAGTTCAACCTGCCCTGCCGTGCTCCTTCTCCATTTTGACCATGACAGTTGGCACAAAACTCTATGTACATGGCCGGGGTGCCGGCGGGAGCCGGGGCGGACGCAGAGGCTAGCGTTAAGCGTACTGGGTTGAACGGTTCGTGTCTCCAGGCTTCTTCAGCAGCCACTTGCTTGGATAGTTGTTCCCGCGTTCCTGGATCTCGCCGGTCGCTGAGATAAGCGGCCGTTGTCATCAGTAGTACCACTACGACGCCGGCGCCGAGAAGAGAGCCGCCGATCAGTCGCGCTCGTTTGAGCCACGGCAGCAGAATGAGAACTGTGAGAACGATTCCAGGCAGGACCACGCCCGTAATCGATCCGAGACCTCCGGGAATGTACTTGAGCGATTGATACAACCAAAGGAATTGCGAACCCGGACGAGGCAGATACTCCGGCGTCATCTCTGCCACCGATGGCCCAAGTGGCGCCGGATACTTCAAACACCAGAGCGCCAGCGCGAGAAAGACCACGCCGGCGGCGATCGCGTGCCGCGGTCCGAACAGCTTCGCGATATTCAACCCCCACATACGCCACAGAACCGCTACTACGATCAGCGCCGGAATCAGCAGCACGTGCAACCCAAAGAACCGCGAAAGCGTGAGCGTCGAGATGTCGCTGCCGCCGAGTAACCACAGCCTTGCCATTCGTCCAAACAGAGGCAGACCGGCCATGAGACCTTCGGCGATGCGAGTGCTGAAGAACGCGCGTGCGTCCCAGGGCAGTGAGAACCCCGTGCCACCTGCCGCCATCACCAAACCAAGCAGCAGAATCGCGACGATCCATTGCGTTCTGTTTGTAGTGTAAGCACGGTCTAAGAAGAGTCGAATGACGTGAATAAACGCGACGACTGATAGCCACTGCGAGCCGTAGTGATGCAAGGAACGCAGCCACGAACCCGACGAGACGACCTTTTCAATGTAGGAAACGGTGGTGTGTGCGTGATCTACCGAAGGCACGTAATAAAACGCCATTAATATGCCGGTTACAAACTGAACCAACAGTAGCATGGCAACAACGCCGCCTGTCGTTTGCAACCAAGCGCGTACGGGAGGAACAGTCATGCCCGAGTCTCTTGCTCCTTTGAGACATATTGCACTTGCAGTTTTCCGTCCTGAACGCGCACCGGCAGCGGATCGAGTCCACGTGGAGATGGACCACTAATCCGCGCGCCATCTGCCGCAAAGTAACTTTCGTGACAGGGACACGAGAAGCGATTCATGCCTTGCTCCCAAACGACCTCGCAACCCTCATGCGGGCAGATCGGAGACAAAACCTGGTGATTCTTCGCCGGCAGCACGAATACGTTGTGCTCCTCGGTGGTGATGGCCCATCCCGCGATATGCTCCGCCACGATCTTGCGCGTGAGCGGCTGTGGGCCAGTCAGCGCGGAGACGGAAGCGACGTCGAGCCAGGCATCCGTGGGGGCGAACAGGCGTGGCCTCAGGAAACGAAACGCCGCGCCACCGAGCGACGCAATCACACCCGCCAAAACACCCAGCGGCGCGATTTTCAAAAAAGATCGTCGCGATTTGTCAGGTTTTGTGTGTAGTTGTGCTTTATCCATACTAATGATTCCCATAATAGACGCTGAAGGGTTCAACTTTCTTCCCGAGTTGCATTCAGCACTGAGACTCGGCAGAATAACTTTGCATCGCTGAATCTTCCAGGGTCAGTCATCTTATCCCGGCCAGAGGTAAAAAAATGAGTAGCGATAAGGATCCAAACAATGCCACACGCGGTTCGCTTCGTCTCGCGCCCGCGGTCGCGGAAATGGAAGTAGCAAAGGCGAAACTTCCCCGGCAGTTTGTCAATTTCACTTTCTACCGTGCGCGCCCCGAATGGCGCCTGCTCTCAAACGACGACAAGCAGCGTTACCGCGACGAGTTTGTCAACACGGTCGACGAATTCCGCTCTTCATTGCTGATTCATTCTTATTCAACCATCGGACTCCGCACTAACACAGATTTCATGATCTGGCGCATCGGTTACGAGCTCGAACCGATGCAGGAAATGACCGCTCGTCTCAACAAAACCGAGATGGCCAAGTACATCGAACCGACGCAATCGTTTCTTTCGATGACGAAACGATCGATGTACATCGACAAAGACAATCCGGAGCACGTCGAAGATCGACTGCACATCGTGCCCGGCAAATCGCAGTATCTCTTTGTTTATCCCTTCGTGAAGACTCGCGACTGGTATGCACGGACTGCCGAGCAGCGGCAGGAGATGATGGACGAGCACATCCGTATCGGGATGAAGTATCGTTCAGTGAAACTGCACACCACCTATTCCTTTGGCCTCGACGATCAGGAGTTTGTCGTAGCGTTTGAGACTGACTTTCCCGCTGACTTTCTCGACCTGGTCCAGGAGCTGCGCGAAACAAAGGCCAGCTCGTACACGCTGCGCGACACGCCAATGTTCACGTGCAGGCAACGCACGGTGAGCGAATGCCTGGAAGCATTGGGATAGTCCACAGATTACACAGATGACACAGATTAGAAAGAATCTGCGTAATCTATGGATTGTTCTGTTCTGCATAATCACTCCTGTTTATTCCCAAACTCCAACGCCTCCCGAGTACCTCTGGTACGAGGCCGAGAACATGCGCGGGTTTAGCACGGGCAAGCTCGGCGAGCCGTTACTCAATCCATCGCACACGAACTGGCCGCGCGAGAAAGCGCCGGGTTGGGGCATGAATGGACCAGGCGTGGCCGCGGAATGGACGCAGGGTGGCGAGAGTGAATGGAACTCCGCTGCCGCCAGCGCTGACGAGACTCGCGCCACTCTCTACCAGGATTTCGAGATCCCGCGCGAGGGTCGATACGCGCTGTGGGTGCGTTACGCTGATTGGGCTGCGAAGAGCGAGAACTTCACCGTCACGATCGCGCAAGACAACGCTGTCGTTTTTCGACATGAGTTTGGCGCGAAAGATGTCGTCGATCCGCATGACGAGATCAGTATGTACTGGAGCTGGGCGTTTGCCTGGGACAGCGCCACCGCGACGCTGAAGAAAGGCCCGGTGCGGTTGTCGATTCAGATCGAGAAGGCTGCCGAGGCTCGCCGCCACGTTGATTGTTTTCTGCTCACTAACGATCTCGCCTTCAAACCATCTGGCAGACAAAAACCGGACTTCGCGGCGATGCGCTATTTGCGCAACTGGTCCACCACGCGCAAGCCCTTGGCGTCGTTGTTGAGCAGCGAAGCAGCGCCGCGAGTTCCTGAGCGTCCGAAGGTTGCGGGACGCGATTTCCTGATGCCGTGGAACATCGCGAAGGAGTTCTGGCCGCTGCTGGACAAGCCTGCCGCGGAACGACCGCTTTATCCGTTCAATGCCGAGCCGTTTGAAGAGTTCGTCGCGAAGTACAAAGGCGCGCGCGACGTGCCGCTCTTTCAATCAAAGTTCGTTGTGCCGGTTATCTACATCAACGAAGCGCCGGCGTTTCTGAAAGAGGGCAGCCCGTTTCTTCGTTTTATTCGCGAGACCAAGTCGCCGTTCGCGATTCTCATAAACTACGGCGCCGCGAAGTTGGACCCCGCTGCATGGCAACTGCTCAACGGCGAACTGAAAGATCAGTTTCTGGGTTGGATCTCCGGCGAGAGCGTTGGCTACGTCTGGGATTCCGCGCCCGCGGAGTTGAAAATCTCGCCGTCGATGTCGCGCCGCGAGTTGCTCGAAGCGCACCGGCAGTTTTACACGAACGCGCTGAGTCGTAAGTGGCGTGAGCTGTTTCAAACGGACACCGGACCGATGTGGGACAAGATGATTCCCGCGCAGTCCACGTCGAGCACATCGTTTGCACATGCGCTGAGCCAGTGGGGCGTCAACCTGCTCGGCATGGAGACGGCAGCGGTGATGCCGATGTTCGGGATGCGCATCGCTTTCACGCGCGGCGCTGCGAGACAATTCGGCGGGACGTTTCTCTACTACCACGCGCCAAACTTCGGCGACACTGCCACCACCTTCACGAAGCAACAGAACTTCGCCGGGCCTGATTTCTTCTACCACTCGCGTTATGGGCCAACGATGGGGCCGTCGCTGTCGTGGTACCGGAAGAGTTATTACCTCTATTACATGGCGGGTGCTTCGGCGATCTATCTAGAGCAGGGCGGCGATCAATTTTTCAAACCGGGACCGGGCGAGCATCCGTTTCAACTCAATCCGCTCGGACGGATCACAGACGAGTTTGTGCGCTTCGCCGAAAAACATCCCGAGCGCGGCACACCTTACACGCCCGTGGCTTTCCTGCTCGATCCGGCGCACGGCTTCGAGATGACTGACTATCCGCACTGGCCGTTTGAAGTGTCGCAGATCGATCGCGGCGATCGCGCGTTAAGAGAGTTGTTTGGGGTTGCGTACTATCCGGGACTGGTGGTCGAAGGTGATCCGGCCACGGCAGACAGGCAGTCGTTTGTCTCCGGTGTGTTTGGCGACATCTTCGACGTATTGACTGCCGCGGACGTGCAGGGTTCGCGCTCGAAGATGCAGACACTGTTGCCGTCGTACCGGGCGGTGGTTGTTGGTGGACGGATCGATTGGAGCACGGAGTGGATCCAGAGAATTAACGACTACGTGCGCAATGGCGGCACGCTCGTGATCAATGCGGCGCAGGTCAAGAAACTGCCGGAACAGTTCTTAGGCGTGCGGCTGCTCAACGACACGGGCGAAGCTCACAACGCTACGTGTCTGTCGCCGAATGAGGAGCCTCAGGATCTGAAGGGGCAGGTTTTCAGGTATGAGAAGGTCGAACTCAAAGGCGCTACGCCGTTAATTACGGTCCCAACCGGCAATCCACTGGTGACGGTAAATAAAGTCGGGAAGGGAAACGTGATCTTCGTTGCGGTGCCGGATCTGCTCGGTGAGGATGAGCGCATCGTTCCTTTCGCAGCGCACCTGTTGGCGCACGTGTTTTCTGAGGCGACGCCGCTGAAGGTTACAGGTGATGTTGAATACTTGATCAATCGCACTGCGAATGGATGGGTCGTGACGTTGTTTAATAACAACGGCGTGTTCAAGCCGCAGCAGGGGATGGCGCAAGTCGATCGCAGCGCTTATGTGAACGTGACGATCGGTCCACAAATCCAGAGCGCCACTGAGTGGATCAGTGGCGCTCCGATGAAACCGACTAACGGGATTGTTTCGATTCAGATAGCCCCCGGCGGTGTCGCTATCGTCGAGATCAGGTAACACGGATAGACGCGGATTTGAAAAAACGGATTCAGACAGTAATGGTTGTGCCGTCGAATTTGGTTAGGCTGAAGCCGTTGAAGACTTCGTTGTAGCACGAGCGCTGGTCCCTGAGAATGCCGATGGCGATCTGCTCACCGAGTTTCAGGGATTCGTTCGCGTCCGAGCGCCAATGAACGCCCGCCGTATCTCTACCTAAAGCCACATTCGAAGCGATCTTGTTTAGCTCACCGCCGACAGTTAAATCACCGGCGTCGGAGCCGGTATAAGGCACGAGGCTCAAGCCATCGTCGGTTGGCTGCACCGGATCGAGGCCGATGTCGACCAGCCGCGTGGTCTCCTTGAACCACGCTTTAAGAATCGTGACGCACGCGCCCGCGACTGTCGCGTGCCCGGCGCCGTACGCTGGATGCGTGGGCGAACCTTCCGGAAATGCCATCGGCAACAGCGCGTTGCCTGGTGGCATGAAACCGCCGAGCCGGTTTGAATCGTTGAACGAGTTGAGTATTTCAGCATGCACGGGATAGCCGGCACCGTTGAAGAGCGTGCGGTGCACTCTTGCTGCGTGCACCTCGGGACGCAGGCGTCGATGCACAAACCACTTCTGATACCAGACAGCTTTCAACGCGCGTGTTGATACTTCACACAGGAGCGTGGCGATGTGTGGACCACCAAACGTGCCGAACCCGATCTGGCTCGGATTGCCGTTGTAGGGATTACCGTTGTCGAACGGCGCGCCTGCTCCGGCGAGGATCAGGAAGGCGTGAAAGTAAGCCTGGAACAAAACGTCGATGTGTACCCATTGGCCGATGTCGCGACCGTTGCGCATGTAGCGCGGCACGGGATCGAACGTATTCGACGGTTGTGCAATGCCACGTTGCACTGCAAGCCACGTCGCAAAGTCGGTCATGTAATCGACGCCGGGTACGGTGGTCGTGATCTTCTGCTCGATCTTGTTCGCGCCGAAGTTGCAGTCCTGATAGAAAAACTGCGACAGGTAAGGTCCGCTTAGATCGCCGGGAGTCAGTCCGCGAAACAGCGTCGCGGTTGTCACGGCACCGCCGCTCTTCGGAGCAGTGAAGTCAGCGCCGTACAACGTCAAATCTGTGGCGGCGGCATTGGCGATCGGGTTTGCGGTGAAGTGCGAGTAAGGGACGTCGCGCAGCAGCGCCATCCAGTAGTTTTCCGAAATCTCGGCAGCTTGTGCCCGACTCGCAAACGCCGGAGCCGGTGGTTGCACTAACGCGTGTGCGTCGGGACCTTCCAGATCAAAAGCGAGACCTGCTTGAGGATTCGTCAGGCCGGTCGTGCCGCCGAGCGGAATAGCGTCGAAGTCCGCCGGTCGTCCGCTGTTGATTGCCTGAAGAAATGCGTTGTAAGCGCTCAGGACTACGGTGCCGTCGTTGTTGTGTGGCAAACCTTTCGAGTAACTGCCCAGCTTATTTGGGTAGAGGCTCTCGTCCTGGTTGTTTGGGTGTTGGAGATTTTGCGGCGTGGTTTGCAGTCCGGCGTTGGCTGCGTCGCGCCGGAGTTTGGCGCAAGTGTTGGCGCGTTGATTCGATCCGGGGGCGGCTTCAACTTCAACACCGCCGATGACCGTTGTCGCCACGGTTGCGGCGCCAACCTGGGCTAGGAATGTACGTCTGGTTGATTGCACAGCGGGAGCTTCCTTTCGATAGGGTATTTCGGGGCGGGTAGTTCTATCACAGGTGGAGTGAGGAAGGAAGGAAAAAGAGCCACGGATTCTCACGGATGAACACTGATCGGAAATCCGTGTTCATCCGTGTAATCCGTGGCTGGTTTATGGTTTCTTGCCTTTGCCCTTGGCGCCGCCCTGAGATTTCTGGGCTGGCGCAGGACGTTCCTGTTTCTGTGGTTGTGGTCGCTCCTGTTTGACAGGTCGCTGTTGCTTTTGTTGTGGTGCAGCCACGCGTTCACCTCTCGGCTGTTGCTGCTTCACTGGACGTGCCGCACGCTCAGCTTGAGGCTGCGGTTGCCGTGCGACCGGCCGCTCCACTCGCTGTTGTTGTTTTTGTTGCGGGCGCTGCTCTTGTTGGACGCGACGCTCTTCACGTTTCTCCTGACCGCGAGCTCTTTGCTCAACAGGCTGTTGTTGGACTTGACGCTCGTCTCGCACCTTGAGCTTCTGCCCCTTCGCGCGATCCGACGCCGGATTCACACGCATCGTCTTGGCCATATCAGGCTTGAACCGCGGCGCCTTCGGCTCGACGCTCGTCACCACCGGCGTATCGTTGAGTTTGCGGGCGATTCCCGGAGGAATGTCCGTCTTCCCACGACCCCATGCCGAGTTGACCACTGCATTTCGCAACGGCGTCACCAGCAATGGATCCAGCACCGGATTCACTTGTGCCAGCATGTCCCGATCGGCCTTGCGTGCTCGCCGCCAATCGAACCCACCGCGCGTGAAGTCGTCGATACTCACGACCGTCACCGCGCCCGGCACGTTGAGATTCACCGAGCGGTGATATAGATCGTCACGCGTCAGGTAATAAGGCTGCCAGTCGTTAGTGTAGTAATGAGGCACGTAGACGTCGCCCGGACCAAGCGGCACCCATCCGATGTCGTTTTGCGAAAACGGAATGAACGCGACCAGCGCCGGTGAATAGACCGGGCTGGTGTTCATCGATTCCGGCACCCAGTACCAGCGATCGCCAACAAACGCCCAGCGCCCGTAGTGATAAGGAGCATAGCCCCACGGTTCACTCGATACCCACGTTGGTCCATACGGGTAATCGGTGTACCAGTAACCCGTCTGATAAGGCATCCAGCCCTGATCGACTCGCGGCGACCACGCGTATCCGTAGCCGTCGAGGTTGCGCCAGTCGCCGTAGTAATCGAGCTCATTGAGGCCGGGTATGTATGAGTTCACATGTTGGTAACTCACGTTCCGGCGATACGGATCGAAATAATATGGATCGCTGAGATAGGAGTTGTAGTCGCGATAGCGACCGTCGTAATAATTCGGGTATTGATAAGAGTAGTAATCGTCAACCAGGTAACCGGCGTTGCGTCCGTCAATCTGCGACAGAACCACGTCGGCTGCAGTCTGGCCAAGCAGCGTGAGCATTTCACCTTTGTCGATCTGTCCACTGCCGCCCATCCCGACGACCTGCGCCAGACCACTCAGCACCGAGATCAGCACCTGACCGTTGTCGATGCCGACGTTGTAGAGACCGGGCTGCTGAAAATCGACCGCGCCATATGGCGTCGCTACTTCGAACAGATCACCTGAATCGAGATAGCCAACGTCAAAAATCGCGGAGCCGTCGCGCAGTGCTAACTGCGTGCGGTCTTCACTGAGTGAAAGCACGTCGAGCGACGTGTTTGGATCGAGCCGGGCGAAATTGCGTCCGGTAAATGCCAGGCTCGCGCGCGAGTTGTCGCGCGTGTAGATGCGATCGCCGACGGAGAACGGCTGGTTCGCAGTAGCCGTTGTCCACTGATCGTCTTGCGCGTTGGACGGGTCGCTGTTGTTCAGTGCCACTTCGCCTTCGACTCGTTGAATGCGAGCGGCGTTAGGCACTGCTTCGGCTGACGCTGTCTGCTCGTGCTTCATCCACCAGGCAACGCCGACGCCTGCGATGACGGCACACACCACCGCGATGATCACGAGGTGCGGCCACACTTTCAGGTTATTCATAAAAAGCCCCCTCAAATTGTTTTTCACGGGAATTTTGGCAAGCACCATGCCAGCCCGGTTATTGGGGCGATTTGTGTTTATCTGCGTTAATCGAGCGATTTTTAACCCATATCGTCACGTCCTGAATCAAATCGTTCCGTAAAGCTACATTCCTTTCGTACATTCCTCGCAAAGTGTCGTGGAATAGCACTTGCCAATTACCAAATCTCTCTCTCCGCTCGGTACGAAAGGAACAAAGAAGAACGTGAAATATCTAAAGCAGTTAGGCGTGTCTTTGGCGATATGCGCAACGCTCGCGACGGCGAGTGACATCGCCAATGCTCAGGGGAGGCGCGGTCGTGGCGAGGAGCGGAGGCAGGAGAACCAGGCTGCACGCGAGCAACGACAGCAGGAACGACAACAGGCTCAACAGAACCGCAGCCAGGAACGGCAACAACGCTGGGAACAACGTCGTCAGGAGCAACAGAGCAACAGCCAGGAACGACAACAGCGTTGGGAACAGCGGCGCCAGCAGCAACCGGGTAACGAGCAACAGCGCGACGATCAGATCCGCCGCTCGCGCGAACGCGAAGATCGCTGGCAGCAGCAGCGGCAGCAACAAGTTCAGCAGTCGCGCGAACGCGAAGAGCGTTGGCAGCAACAGCGTCAACAGCAGCAGCAGAACCGCGATTGGGAACAGCGCCGACAGCAACAACAGCAACAGGAACTGCAACGTCGCCAGCAGTCGGAACGCGATCGCAATCGGGATTGGGATCGCCGGCGTGATAACGACCGCAATCGCGATTGGGATGGCCGTCGTGACAACGATCGCAATGACAACAACTGGCGCCAGCGCAATTGGCAGCGCGAACAGCAACTACGCGCCGAACGCTATCGCCAGGATTGGCAGCGACGGCAGAACCTCGTGTATCAGCGTCAGCGCTTGCTCGAACAGCAACGACGTCTGAACCAGTTGCGTTATCAGCAGCGTTACCTGGAGCAACTGCGCCGCGACCAGTTGCGCTTGCAGCAGTGGCGCTATAACGACTACGGCCCATACAACTACCGGTATCGCAGAGGCGGCAGCTACTACGAAACGAACCGGTACGGCGCGGAGATGTTGCAGCGCGCGATCAATGATGGTTATAGCCAGGGCTTCCACGCGGGACAGGCCGACCGTCAGGATGGTTACGGCTTCAATGCTGAGGAAGCTTATGCCTACCAGGACGCGAGCTACGGCTACGATGGTTACTACGTGGATCTGAGCGAGTATCAGTATTACTTCCGTGAAGGATTCAGGCGTGGTTACGAGGACGGTTACTACAGCCGCTCACGTTACGGCCGCTATTCGAATGGAAATTACAGCATCCTCGGGACGATCCTCGAAAGCATCCTCGGGCTGCAACTGTTGAACTAAACTTAGCCACGGATTACACGGATAACACGGATCAGAATTGATTTCTGATCCGTGTTCATCCGTGAAAATCCGTGGCTTATTTCAACGCAAAACCTTTGCGCCGGATCGTCTTCACACAACTCGTATCGAGATCTTTAGTCGTTCCACGTTCGACAAACTCGGTATTGAGACGAAGAATGCAGTCGATATTCTCGAGCCCACCGAGCGCGTGCGCGCCACTTGGGACGACGATGTGAAGACTATTCTTCAGACCCTGCGCGGTCGCGTCGCCATTGGAGGGCGGCGTCACCGGGTCCCATTCTCCAGTCAGTATCAAAACAGGTACATCGGAACGGACCGGCTCAGCGTAATCGCGCTCAACTTCTCCGCGCGGCCAGAGCGCACACGCTTCTCTTTGCTGGCGCAACCGGTAATCCCCGAGGACCGTACCTTCCGCCATCCGTTCTCCTTCGCCGGGTTTGATCCACGGCAGATCCTCCGCACACGTGACCGAGAGATACATGCCATTGCTGTCGCTACCCACGATGGATTTGCGATAGCTGAGAGCGGTGTGTGTCAAAGGCACAAAGTTGCCTTGCGCAGCGAGATGTATGAGCAGCGGAACGCGAGACGCCGGCACCGGGTGATACATCATGTAACGAATCGCTTCCGCCGCGAGGTCGCGAGAGAGTTTCACTTTGACGCGTTCTTTCGACTGAGGCTTTTCGATCTCGACTTCGACCGGACCTTTCATCAGTTGGTCCATGAGCGCTTTCGTTTCTTCTTTGAGATTCGGAAAGGCTTTGTTGCAAGCCTCATCAGCCGCACATTCCTCGATCACGCCGTAGAGCGCCCGGTCCAGATGCAACGGAAAATCGCTGGGCATGTAAGCATTGGGCGGAGCGACGCCCTGGAGTGTTGCCGTACGCACGTGCTGCGGGTAGCGCTTCAGGTAAGTCAGCGCGGCGCGCGTGCCGTAAGAGCCACCGAAGAGATTGAGCTTTTCGTATCCGAGTGCGGCCCTGACTTCGTCCATGTCGTCGATAGCGATGTCGGTTGTGTAGAGTTTCAGATCGGCTTTCGCTTCGAGCTGTGGGCGGCACTTGCGAACGTCTTCGAGCGGGAAGAAGTAACCGAAATAGCTTTGGAGATCGTTGGGATCGAAGAAGACGCAGTTGAGCGGATGAGAGCGTCCGGTGCCGCGCTGGTCTACGAACAGCAGATCGCGATGCTCACGGATCTTGGCGAATTCCGGGGCGAAGCCGATGGCGTCTTCAGTGGCGGCGGAGCCTGGTCCACCGGCGAAGTAAACCACTGGGTCGGGCTCGCGTTTGCCGCCGGTTGCGGGGAGGAGAAGGATGTTCAGACGGATCTTCCGGCCTTTCTTTGTGGCGCGGTTTTCGTAGACCTCGAACGTGCCGCACTTAGCGGGACCGGGAATGCGCTGGGGCTGGCAGTCTGTCAAGACCAGGGGCTTCGGGCCGTTCTGCCGCACCGCGCTGGCGGAGTGGAGAGTCAGCATGAACGCAATGCCGATAAAAAGAAGTACTTTGATCATGATGCGCGTAGGCTAACACAAATTCAGCCACAGATTTTCACGGATGCTCCGTGTAATCTGTGGCTGCGCGCGTGGGGGGAGAAAGTTAGAATTCGCGGATGCCGGAGACGTTCATGCCGGAGCCAAAGGCGTTTCTCAGAGCCGCGGAGTCGTACTGTATGGTTGAATTACCGCCACCGTTGGTGTGGAACGTCGGCGCCGTGAAATTTCCCGCTGTGCGGTTAAACGCGGCGACCGCAATGCCGCCAAGGATATCGCCATTACCACCACCGTTGCGGAGCAACTCACCCTTGCCAAGCACGAGTATCACGCCCTTGAAGCTTGGGTTTCCTTGCAACGTCAACCTTCCCGTTACCACCAGAACGCCGGCGCCGCCCAGGAGCGTGCAATCGCCATCGCAAAATGTATACATCGGGCTATTCACTGAATGGTTGATTGTTACCGGATTAGCGGTAGTTGACTCGAAGTAACGGCCGGTAGCCTCCGCCCTGCTTTGCAAGCTATCGAGATATGCGCGTGCTCTGTTGGCGTTGTCGAGAAAAGAAGGGGTATCGACCGTGCCCGGGATGGTTTCATCGTCGCCGAGAATACCGATTTCCGGATCTACAACCGTGTCGTGCTTTTTGATTCCGGCGTCAACATCACCCTGATCGCATTGCGTCACTGCAAAGGCCGGTCGTTGTGGTTCTACACCGGAGTAGTCCACGCCTGAATACCATTTCGCGCCACTGCTTCCGGAGTCGAATGATATCGGCGTGCAATCATCGGCGCCGCGAAACGTGACGCCGGCCGGCATATCGAACTCTAAGTTAGCTTTGTTAATCATCAACTCGAGACGCTTTTCCGAACCCATTGGTCCAAAGCCATAGGATTTGATAAGCAACCGCTTCGGATCGGGAGAGGTAACTCGTGCCGGAATCGAAGTCGTGGCTGGCGACGACGCGTAGGTAAGATCAAGCACCTTCGTGCCGCCGGCGAGGTTCAGTGAGTAGATTGTGCCATCCGCTCTCACCGACGCATTGTCGAAGGTGACCTTGACGGTAGTGCCCGCACTGTCAACCTCACCTTCGAACGTCCCTTCGAGGTATGTTGTTGCTACCCAGGGGAGTGTTTGATTAATCGTGATTTCGAAACCGGTCTTCGGAATCACAACGTCATCCTGCGTGCTGGTCAGCGGTCTTTCGATAACGAAACTGCCGAGAGCCGAGTCGAGCGTTAACGGAAAGTTATTCGGATCGGGAGTCAGGGTGGTTGAGCCCTGGCCTGAATAACGAATCGTCACTTCATCAGCTCCGCCGACCGTGCCGAATGTCCTTTGATAAGAAGTCCCGGCAACACTACCGTCGATAGTTGCCGACGTCTGGAACTCGACGATGTGACTGTTCGGATCCAGGTTCTCAACGGTGATTCTGTAACCGCCCGTGACTGTTCCCACCGTCACCGGCACAAGGCTGTTCGGATCTGCAGGATTGTTATAAGGAAGCCAACCTGCAAAACGCAGCACGCCCGCGTTGCCTCCATTGGAGATCGACGGAATGATGGCAGTGCGAAAACTCATGCGGTCGCCCGCGTTCACCAGTGGTGCGCTGTTTCCGCGCAGCACGTTCAGCGCTGACTGCATCCCCGATTCGGCCACGTAGTAAGCCTGCATCTCGGCGGTCGAGGTTATCGAGTTATTGGCCGACATCATGGTCGTCATGATGAGTGCACCGCCGGCGCCCAGCATAAGTATCGAAGCCAGCAGCATGGTTACGAGCGCTGCGCCTCGTTCGCCTCTGCGGTTGTGGTTGGTTATGGTTTGCGATTGGGAGTTCATGTGCGGGGGTCCTTAGTAAACGATTGAGTTGCGCAGAACGACGTCGGACGTCAGTTGTACTTGAGCCGGGGGCTGATAACCGTCGGCGCCGGCGACGCCTATTGCCGGCAGCGTTACGCCGACTGCGATCACAACGAATTTGGCGGAGCCGGGAGAAACTTCGTCTTTATCATCCCCGGCGGCGTTCTTCACATTCGTAATGTCACAAACACCATCGACGACGGTCGTGTTGTAGGTGACTTTCTCATCGTAATAACGGAACACCAGTGAATCGATACGATTGGCAAGCACGGTGGTCGTGTTCGTGGAGTTCTTTTCGTAACGCACTATGTAACGTTGACCAATGGTCTCATCGACGTACATCAGGAACTTGAGATCTTCATCCATGTCGGTCACGTCGGAGTCTTCGAAGTAACCGTTGGCGGAGTCGGGCATGCCGTTGAGATTGGAAATGACGCGAATCGCCTGCGCGTCGCTGTCGCCGGCTACCACGCCGTTAGTCGAAACGTTAGGAAGGCCGCCCGGCAGTTTCAGGCCGGAGTTGCTGATTTCGCGCGTCATGATATTCAGCGCGCGCTGTACGTCCGAGATTGCGTCTGACTTGCGATCTTCGCGCGAGCGAACGTTGAACGAGCGGGCCAGCAGGGTACTGCACAAGCCGAAGATGGTGAGCGTAACCACCATCGCTATGATCAGTTCGAACAGTGAGAAACCTGCCTGATTGTTTGACCGTGGAGTGTTCATCGGACTTTCCTCTTGGGATTAGTTAGCGACAGCGTAGTTTCCGGTGGCGAGTGTTGAGCGGAGCGATACGAGGACGACGGGCGTACTCAGCCAGTTTGGACCACCCGCTTGCGGCGTTACGGTGATGGTGATTCTCTTCAACTGTTTGGCGCTGTTGTCGGGATTGGTTTCCTGGGCCACGGTTCTTTGCACCGTGTAATTTCGTTGCCCGCTTTGAACGGTGGAGGTGGTAGTTCCGACATTCAACGTCGTGTCTTCGTAGCTGACGCTTCTGATCTGTTCCAGCTGTTGTTGGGCCACTGCCATCGCCAGGGCTCGTTCGCTGCCGCCGATGTTGTTCTGCGTTGAGAAGACAAACAACGAAGCGATGCCGAGGGCGCCGACCATCATCACGACCATTGCGATGCTGGTTTCCATCAGGGTGAAGCCCTGTTGGCCTTTGAAGTTTTTGTTTTTGGGAGTCCGGGTTTTCATGACTGTTTCAGGTTTCTCTTATAGGCCGAGTGTTAGCACGGTCACGACTGTCACCGGCACTACTTTCTCGCCACAGCTCGTTTTGAACGTTACGTTGTAAAAACCGACTGACTTCTTCGACTTGATTGTAAAGGTTGCAAAACTTCCAGGCTCCACGGTTTGTGCTCCAGACACCTGAAGTTCCGAAGGCTTGCTTGAGGTCCCACTGATGGTAAGACTGACTGAAGCGTTGTGGCTCACCTTGATCGTGCCCGAGCCATCGAGTTTCAGAGAGAGTGTCGCCATATCGGCGTTGACAGTGCACACCGATGGGGGTTGCTGCGCCGATGGGCTCGGCGACGGTGATGGTGATGGTGACACGGTCGGCGTTGGGCTCGGTGACGGCACTGGATTGGGATTTGTTCCCGTACCGGGATTGGTAGTTGTGTCTACGGGATCGGGGTTTGTCTCCGGTTGCGGATCGACGGTGACGGGCGGTGTGGTGGTGGTCGTGCCTGGCGTGGTCGTTGTTGTAGTTGGTGTTGTCGTTGTTGTGGTCGTAGTTCCGGTTGACGCGAGGTCCCCTACTTTGAGAGTGACATTGGGTACTTCATCATCGAAGACTGCGCTGTTGATGGTGATGTCACCGGAGCCGGTAACGTCGATCGAGATCATCTCAATGCCGTTCTTCAACCTGATCGAGACTTGCGCGTTGGCTTCTGTCGAGCCATCCGCCAGGGTGTTCCAGGTGCGGCCGCGCCAATCAAAAGCGATCGTTTCGGGCTCGCCGTCGAATTCGATACCGCTCGGCAGCGTGATGGTTCGGGTGTCCAGGTCGCCGTCGTTATCGAGGTCCATGGTGATGTCGTAGCTGGTTTTGTTGTCGTTGATGGCGATGGTGGATCTTTCGCTCGCATCGTCTGCGTGACTGCGAATCGAGAGGATGCGAGCTTTCTCGATGTAGGCAGCGTATTCACGCGCGGCGCCGGAAAGACGAACGCTGGCCTTGGCGCGGTTGATTCCCAATATGCCGAATGCGGTGACGACAGTCAGGATCGTTGCGGTGATGATCAGTTCGATGGCTGAGAATCCGCCACCCTTGCGTGATGTTTTTAAGTTAGCTTTGCTCTTCATCATCATGGTCCAGGTTTGATTTGTGGTCCAAGTCGAATGACCACGCTGGCCCATTGAGCAAGCACGGTGCCACGAAAGTTCTCTAGACAAAAATCCACTATGTGTCAGTGAAGAGATTGATTGACTTGACCGAAGATCAATCAGATTGTGTCAAATTCAGTTATGAGGAAAGTCAGATTGACTGCGCTCGCTGCACGATTTGACTGATGCCACGGGCTTGCCCCGTGGCATCTAGTGTTCGGGGTTTGAGTTTCAATAGCTGCCAGCGGGAGACTCCACGGGACAAGCCCGTGGCATCTAGTGTTCGGGTTTGAGTTTCAATAGCTGCCAGCGGGAGACTCCACGGGACAAGCCCGTGGCATCTAGTGTTCGGGGTTTGAGTTTCAATAGCTGCCACCGTGAAGCTCCACGGGACAAGCCCGTGGCATCTTTGACGACCGCTAATCATGGCCGCTAATCAAATTGCTTTAAAGCACAGCAGGTTGACCGGAGTTTTACGACTCGCGAGTTGGGCCAGCACGAGTGAGAAAATTCCGTAAATCACACTCTCACAAGAACTTCGCCACTTGATCGCAAGTGCGAGAGGACGCGGCATGTGTCTTGCTCAACATGTCAGCGGGTACTCGACGAGTGCCCAAAAGACTCACGGCTCCTTCAATACCTGCGCCCCCCGCTCTCCCCAGAGCAAACGACTTGGAGTGACTCAGTATGAAGAAGAATGAATTCTCAGAAATCGCGTCCAACCTGCTTATCTTTGGCTCGGTATCACTCGCCTTCGCGCCTTTTCTGCTCGGCGATCGTCTCACCGTGGTGGTCGCGGGATTGATGCAGGACAGTGCTTCGCTGATCAATCAGTTCAGTAACTACCTGACCTGGCTGATCTCCTAATCATTGTCGTTCAGCAGCTTCCCGCCAAACACTCGTTGACCACCGAGTGACGTGTAAAACCCGTAGATTGCCAAACCAAGCACGATCGTCAACGCAAACACGGTTGACGATGCATACCAGGCCGAAAAGTCTGTCGTCATCGGATAGAACGCGGTGAGGAAGAAGCAGAATTGCGCCACCATCGTCGCCAGCAAGCCAAGCCGCGCGACCATGATAACGATGAGCACCGAAACGATGATTGACGCCACCCAGACAAACCGCGGACTTGCACTCGCGAACGCGGCTACCTCTATCGTCAGCGCCGTCAGAAAGAGTCCGATCTCAGCCAGCAACTCCCTCCGCAAAATGATATAGAGCAGCAGCAGGAAAAACAGGAACGCAAAACCCACAAACACGCTCGCCACGATGTTCTGGTTTAGTAACAGCGCCAGCATCGGTCGCACACCGCCCAGCGTCAGTGTGTTTGCGAGCAGCGGCGGCGCCGTGGGATAGCCCAACCAATGAGGCACCATCCATCCGAAGACGATGGCGCCGGTGTGCGCAATACCCAGCAATCCTCCCAGCAACACGTCGCGCCCGACCATCGGATCCCTGAGATTGCCTGCCATCAACCGGCTCCAGGAGATAATCAGCCTGGGCCATCTCCTGCGAACCTGCGGTTCAAGTGCGATGTACAGGAGCCAGATGAACGCCGGCATAGCGAGCGAGTAGGCAGTGATTAAAAAGACGACGTCTAACTCTTCGCTGAGGTTGGGTACGTGGTGCGCTCCAATCATCCCGCCCAACGCCGACACGCAGAACATAAACATGGCCAGCCTGAACGCGCCTCGCTTATCGCTGCGTCCGAGTTGAAGATTGCGCCGTCCCAGCAGCGCCGCGCCAATCAACACGCCTAGAAAGACGAGGAAGAGAAGAATGGTGGCGAGCCGTTCGCCGCCCGTTGAATGTTGCTCCTCCTGGCGTAGTGGCCTGTCCCAGGGAAAGATAACGGCAAAGTGGACGGGTCGATTCTTGTATGCCGCAGCCTCGATGCGAATGGGGATCTCGGGATGGTCTACATGTTGACCTTGCCATGCCGCTCGCTCATCCGCATACATCAGCGGCACCCACGTTGATTCAGTCGGTGTGAACTTTGTCTGGTCCAGTCCCGCGGCTGTGAATAAGGGCGACCAGTTTGTCGACGCTGGTTTAGCAACATTTGCGTCTTCAAGCTGCGGTGGCTGACGTTCGAATGCCACCAGGCGGCCGCGAGGATCGAGACTGACGTTCGTCATCGACGCGATCGTCAGTGGCGGGTTCGAAGGAAGAACAAGGACTGCGCCCTCCGGAATCAAATATCTCGGCGCCTGCTTGTACCAGTAATACAGAACGAGCGGTTGGCCCGATCGAATTATCTGCCAACCCTCATTCGTCTTGCCCTGAACGTGACGGGCGAAGCTCTGATCGACATCGAAACCGGAGGCCTGATCCACAGGCGTATTCGGATAACCCAAACTCGCGATGATCTCACGCGCGCGTTCTGCCAGCACTTCCGGCGGTTTCTCGAGCGGCAGGTTTCGTTCAATGCGTCCAAACTTCGACGACAGCAGCAGGAACAACAACAGTGCCACCACACCTCCGAGGGCGGCAATGGCTGCACGCGGTTGCAGTGCACCTTCCTTCGGAGCAGCTGCCACCATCTCGGGCGACGGTGTTTCGCCCGCCGCTAAAGCTGCCGCGATCGGATCGCCACCGGGAAGCGCAGCCGCCACTTGCAACGCCGACGACGGACGCTTCGCCGGGTCTTTTTGAATGCAACGATCGATAACACTCTCGACAACCGGATCGAGGTCTTTAACGATTGACGTCGGGATTGTCGGCGTAGTGTCGCTGCGTCGAAGCTCGATCAGTTCGCCGAGTGAGGCAGCTTCGAAAGCACGTTTACCGGTGAAGAGTTCATAAAGGACGAGGCCCAGCGAGTAAATGTCGCTCTTAACGCTGGGTGTTGTGCCGTCGAATTGTTCCGGAGCCATGTAAGCAGGCGTGCCGGCGCGAATTTCGTCGTCAGGAAATTCTTCAGCGAGGCCGGCCAGTCCGAAGTCAGTGATGCGGGCATTTCCTTCACCGTCGATCATGATGTTCGCCGGTTTGAGATCGCGATGCAGGATGCCGTTCTCGTGCGCAGCGGCCAGGCCGGCGCAGATCTGCCTGGCGATTTGTATGGCTTTGTCAGACGGCAGGCGGCCGATGCGACGCAGGAGCGAGCTGAGTTCCTCGCCTTTGATGAACTCCATCGAGAGGTAATGCCTGCCGTCGATCTCGCCGATGTCGTAAACGCGGCAGACGTTGCGATGAGAAACTTGGCGGGCGACGCGCACTTCGCGATGGAAGCGCGCGAGGGCGGCGCCATCGCTCAGATAGCTGTCAGGCAGAAACTTGAGCGCTACCGGCTGGCTGAGTTTGAGATCGTCGGCGCGATAGACCTCGCCCATGCCGCCTTTGCCGAGCAGGCCGACGATTCGATAGCGTTCGGCGAGGATTGTGCCCGGCACAAAACGCGCGTCGTCGATCGAATCGTATGAGCGTGAAGGTGTCCTCGATAACTTGCGAGTCTCGTCGTCAAGCATTGGTCCACAGATTACACAGATTTCGCAGATTTGTCTGTGTAATCTGCGTAATCTGTGGATGGTTTTTCTACTTTGCGGTGACGTTGCCCTCCGCGTCGAACATCGTCACTTCACCAAACGGTGTGACCTGGTCCTTCACCTTGTCCCAGTCGCCGACAATCACGATCGCCGCACGGTAAGTATCGAAATATTTCGCGGCTGCTTTTTGAATGTCTGCTGCGGTCAGTGATTCAACCTTCGGACGGAAGTCGTTGATGAAGTTCTTGTCGAGATCGTACGTGTAGATCGTGTTGATGCGGCCGGCCAATTGAGACTGCGTGGACAACTCGACCGAGAAGTTGCCGGTGCTGAATTCCTTTGCCGCACTCAACTCCTCATCCGTCACCGGCAACACGCGCATGCGATCCAACTCGTAGAACATCTCGAGCAACGTTGGACCAGTCACTTCGTTACGAACAAACGCGCCCGAATAAAACGCGCCCGTCTTTCCACGCGTATCCGAAAAACTAAAAGGCGAATAGGTGTAACCCTTTGTTTCGCGGATATTGCGCGTGAGCCGAGAGTAGAACGAACCGCCGTAGATCGTGTCGGCAGTACGAAGTGCAAAATAGTCCTTCTCTTTGCGTGGAATGCTGACGTTGCCGATGTAGATCGCTGACTGAATCGAACCGGGCCTGTTCACGAAATAGATTTGCCGTTTCTCTCTGGTCGGGACCGGCGGGTTTTCGTCCGGCGGTACAGTGCCACTCTTCCAACTGCCGAAAGCCTTCTCGATTTCCGCAAACGTCTTTTCGACGTCGATATCCCCGACCACGATGAGGTGAGATGCGTTGGGAATGTAATACTTCGTAACGAACGCTCGCAGATCGTTTCGCGTCAGCGCGCTGATCGACTTCTCGTCTGCCACCACAAAACTGTAGGGATGATTTCCGAAGACGGCCTTTTGGAAACGCTCGTTCGCGAGGAAACCCGGAGTGGCACGTTCGGCGCGAATCTGCTGGATCGTGTTTTCCTGGGCCAGTTTGACTTCGGCTTCCGGGAAGGCCGGATGTTGGGCCACGTCGCTCATGAGTTCGAACAGACGTGTGGAGAACTCTGAGAGCGAAGAGGCGCTCATGGTTGTGGAGTCGGCGTCACTTCCGAGTGAGAGTGTGCCGCCGATGGAGCGGAGTTCTTCTTTGATCTGTTTGCTGGTGCGCGTGTCCGTGCCTTCGTTGGCCACTGAGGCCACGACCTGCGCGATGCCTGGATGCGCGGTGCGATCGGTTGCCGTTGTTGCTGAGCGGAACGTCAGTATCGAAGAGATCTTGGGAACGTTTGGCAGTGGAGCGAGCACGACGGTCAGCCCGTTGGCGAGTTTCTTCTCCGTGATCTTCGGCAGATTCAAAGGTCTTGCAGCGCCCGGAGCCGGTGGCGTCTTTTGTTGTGCGAATGCTGTGGTTGCTAACAGGATTATGGCAAGTAGAGTTTTCATTTTTGATCCTCTTTTCATCCGTGAAATCCGTGGCTAATTCCCAGTCTTTGGTTGCGCCGCTTTCGCTTCGGGAACGCGATCGATCACCGTGCGATTCGTAGCCACCAGATACTTCGCGGCTGCCGTTTTGATCTGCGCGGCGTTTACGTTCTCGAATTGAGTGAGCAGGGAATTAATCTGTTGCGGATTGTCGCGGAACAGTGCGAGCGCCGATAGCAAATGCATCTGCCCGAAACTCGATTCGAGCTGGCTGTAGAAATTGGAACGATATTGGACCTTGGCGTCCGCCACTTCCTTCTCCGTCACACCTTTCGCAGTGATGTCCGTAATCACTGCATCCATCTCGCGTAACACTTCGTCCGCCGAGCGCCCGGGTTTGTACGTGGTCCGAGTGGTCATGATCATCGGTCCGGTGTAGTCAAACTCGTTTCCGAAATAGTTGAGACCGCCGCTGAGATCGAGTGACAACTCTTTCTCTTTGACGAGTCGTTGATACCAGCGCGAACTCTCGTCACCCTGGAGGATCTGGACCAGCAGCGCCATCGCGGGAAAGTCCGGAGAGTTTTGCGGCGGCAGGTGGTAACCGGTGGCGAGTGCCGGCAGGTTCGCGAGCTTGTCAGTTTGTGAAACTCGCTTCTCTTTCGTTTGTGCAGGCTCGCTCAGATCGGCGCGAGCCGGCATCGGTTGTGACGGAATGCTCGCGAAATGTTTCTCGACCATCTTCCTGACTTCGTTGACGTCAACGTCGCCGACGATGGTCAGCACCGCATTGTTTGGCGCGTAATAAGTCTTGAAGAAACTGCGAACGTCTTCGAGCGTGGCAGCGTTGATTTCGGATAATTCGCCGTAACCGTTGTGCGAGTTGTTCCAGTTAGTGAACGCGTTCTCCCAGAGACTGATCCACTCGAAAAGTTGATACGGTTGGTTCAGGACGTTTACGCGAACCTCTTCACTCACGACCGCCTGCTGGTTCTTGAGGTTCTCCTCGCTGATGTCGAGCGAGCGCATGCGATCTGACTCGAGCCAGATCCCGAGCTCGACGCGATTGCTGGGCAGCGTTTGGTAGTAGTTCGTGTAGTCGAAATCCGTGTGGCCATTCGCACTGCCGCCACTCGCTTCGATGAATTTCACGTGCTCAAACTTCTTCACGTTCGCCGAACCCTGAAACATCATGTGTTCGAAGAGATGTGCGAAGCCGGTGCGGCCTTTGGGTTCGAGCCGGAAGCCGACGTTGTAATAGACGCCGACCGAGGCGACGGGCGCGATGTGATTCTCAGAGATCACTACTTTCAGGCCGTTCGGAAGTTTGTAATAGACAACCGGGATGTCGAGTGGTTTTGCCTGGGCGTAAGAGACGTTGGCTATCAGCATCAATAGCGACAGGCACGTCACGAGTAAACGTCGCATAGTTTGGGAGTCCTCACTTTGAGTTGTTCAATTAACCGAAAAATTAGAGGAGCTACGCAGAATTGGATGAAAGATTCGTTCTCACCCGCAGTGTGCGTACTACGTGAGCAGTTGAGAGAAAGTTTCTGTCCGCTTTGCGCCTTTGCGTGAAACTTTCGTTGGGGCCTACAATGCGACGTATGTTTTTTCAGAAGAGCACTGCGGGGCTTCTCATTATTTTGCTCTCGGCCTTAATCGTTTCCGCGAAGATCCAAAAAATGCGACGTATTTCCACCGGAATGTGGGGCGGACAGCACATCAGCCTCGACGTGGGATCGAAATCGGCCACGATTGAATACGACTGTGCGACTGGTGTGATCAATGGACCACTGGTGGTCGATGCTGAGGGTCGTTTTAACTTGCGCGGCACGCATCGCACGGAACGTGGTGGACCAGTGCGAGCCGACGATAATTCTCCCGGCCAGCCGGCGACTTACACCGGCACGATCAAAGGCAACACGATGACGTTGACTCTGAAAGTCGGCGACGCAGACGAGGAGACGTTTACTTTAGAGAAGGGAAAACCAGGCGAACTGGTCAAGTGCAAGTAGCGAGGAAGTTTTTAATACGAGGTGACGTGCAAGGGGTCGGGTATCGTTTCTTTGCGCAGCGCGCCGCTGCCAAACATCAGGTGGTGGGTTATGTGCGCAACTGCGCTGACGGTTCGGTCGAGGCTTTTGCCGAAGGGCCGGCGAGTAGTGTTGAAGCTTTCAAACACGATCTCGCGACCGGGCCGCAGTGGTCGACAGTGGATCAGGTGGAAGAGATAGATCTCGAGCCAACGGGCTCTTATTCTGCGTTTCGAATCGAGAGATAAACTAAAAGATGGATCATCTAAAATCGTTAATCCGCGAAGTGCCGGACTTTCCCAAGCCCGGCATCAATTTTTATGACATCACCACGCTTTTGAAGCACCCCGATGGACTGCGCAACACGGTCGACGCCCTGGCGGCGGAATTTGAAGGTGAGAAGATCGATTCGGTGATCGGCGTGGAAGCGCGTGGCTTCATCTTTGCGCCGGCGCTTGCGTATCACCTAGGCGCGGGCTTTGTGCCCGTGCGCAAACCGCGCAAACTGCCCGCGGAGTGTGCCTCAATCTCTTACGATCTTGAATACGGTCAGGACACTTTACAGATCCACCGCGACGCTGTTGGAGACGGCCATCGCGTGCTTATCGCCGACGATCTCCTCGCCACTGGCGGCACGGCGCGCGCCGTTGTCGATCTGGTCGAACAACTCGGCGGCAAAGTTGTCGGCCTGGTATTTGTCGTAGAACTCGAATTCCTCCCCGGCCGCGAGAAGCTGACCGGCTACGACGTACGCTCATTGATCAAGTATCAATCCTAAGGACGACTCACTGTTGGCTGCCGACGGCTTTGCCCTAAAGTCAGAAACCAAGGTTGGAGACAGTCAGTACCACCTCGCGGTAGCGGGTGGGTGCGCAGCCGTGCGACGACTTGAAATCACCTCGTTAGATCAATGCTGCGTATATGTTGCGTTGACCCCCGCACCTGCTTGAAGGCTGCGCACCCACCTGCTACCGCGAGGTGGTACTGACTGCTTCCAACCTTGGTTTCCGACTTCCTGAGCCAGAGTTCACTGCCACGGCCACGTCCACGGCCCCGTCCACGCGCACGTCCGCGGACGCCGCGTCCACCACGTGGACGTCTACGATCATTCACTTGAATTCTCAGTGCCTCGTCGGCGCGCACTGGTCGAGCAGCGCGGGCGTTACCGCGTCCCCGACGCCTCTCTCTTAGTAACGCGGCGGCCATTTCTGCCAGCATCCGCTCTTCCTGTGCACGTCGTCGCTCCAACGCTGTATTAGCTCGGCCATACTGTCGCGTCACGAGCCGCCGGTTTGCTGCTATCCGTGCCTCAACTCGCTGTTGTATGTCATGCTCATCTCCCATCAGCGAGCATTCCCAGTTAAATCCTTTGTCACCGAGGTTCCCGGGAAAACCTGCGCCGAGGCCGAGGGCGTCGCCATTCCAGCCCATTCTTCGGGCAGCAGCGCGTCGGGTGTTGATGTTGGCGGAGACTAAATTCGTCAGGTTGTTACATACGTTATCGACGCTGTAGTGATAATTATTTGTAGCGCTTTCGCGGAGCGTCCGTTCACTGGCAAAGCTCTCGAGGTGCTCCACCATGCCATCGCGCACGATGAGGGCAAAACCATGCTCCCCGCAAGCGACGCGGTAAATGGTAGGTTGGCCGGCCCGGTGTTGCCGCCGGATGTGTGCGGTGAGCGTACCTACGACACGAACGAGCGCATCTCTGCCCTCCGAGCCCCGGGCCGAGTCGGCGGCGAGTTGGGCATCATTCGTCCTCAGCAGGTTAAGTAATCTGATCGACTGCGGATAGCAAGAGGCGGGTTCCAACGGGTTTCTGAACCAGCCCACCCCGACGTAACCTTGTACGTCTGAGAGACTATTGCTCAACTCCTGGGTTTCGAGCTCGATCAGCATCGCTCTGTAATTATCCGCATCGATCCCCAGGCGCGCCGCCTCTCCAGCTATCTCATCTGTGTTGAGAGTCTGAGTTATCAACTCCGCAGTGGTGGCCAGTTGCAGAACCATCGAGCGTGCCTGTGGTGCGTACTTTGGCTGATGCGGCTTTGGCGCCTGCGGTCGTGCAGTTTCAGCAGTCTTAGGCTGGATAGAATTTTTCTGTCCGGAAAGTGATGCCTGCAATATGCCGGGTGGCTTTCGCGATGGCATGATTGTCTTCGGTTGGACCAGGCTCTTCGGCGCGGGTTGATGGAGCCGTGGCGCAACAGTCGCGGAGGGCGATTGAGGTTTCGGTTGCAGTACTTTTGGTACCGGCTGTGGACGATAAACCGGTGATGACTTAACGGCGGGAGCGACAGGCGCCATCTTCGTTTGCAGACATTTGGGTACAGCCTGCGGACGATATACTGGAGGTGGTGCGACTGGTTTAGCTGATTGTGTGTGCGGGGCCTGCTGACTTCCGACAGTTTTTCTCTGCAAGACCTTCGGCGTTGGCTGCGGGCGGTAGACAGCAGGTGCTACGGGATGCCTGGCCTGAACCGTTGGCCCAACCTTGCGCTGTGCAACGCCAGGTGTGATCTTTTTCTGTTGACCAGCCTGCACCGACAGTTGTACCGGGAAGCGTTCAGGTTTGTTCATGATTTGTTACTGACTGTGAGCTTTGGATCGTTGCGGGTACGCTCGACCTTGGTCCGATGCTACGCTGGACGCACAAATGATGTCAATAATTTCATTCGGCACAGTGCCGAGCACTTCGGTTGTCAGGAACGTCCACCTATTTGAAGGCCGCTTTAGATTTCCCTCATCATCATTTACCATGCACTCACTCGTGCTCCCGTAGCTCAGCTGCATAGAGCGTCCGCCTCCTAAGCGGAAGGTCGCGCGTTGGAATCGCGCCGGGGGCACCAGTTTTTCCTAAGGAAATTAGAACCTCGCCTCCCTCAAAATGCGGTTTGTCCCGCAAATTTTCTGGAGTCTGTGGCACAAGCCGTGAATACGGGCCGGAGGCAACATGAAAATTTCCCAACCACCATTCAACGACGGAAGCGCGGTAAGCGCATGGAGTATCTTGCCAGACTCACCTACTACGACAAGACAGGAAAGCGTAAGGGTGTTTCCAAAAGTGCACCCACTCATTGGGATGCAAACAGGGAACTTCAGGATCTGATAGACGAATCGCGAGCTGTCTTCGTTAATGATTGGCTCGTTCGTTCTCCCTTCGTTAAAGCCAAGAAAGGCGAACTAATCGCGGTTGCCCATGAGGCAAAACGTCAAGGCGGCCGGCTTGCCCAACAAACAACGCAGGGCCGGCTCGAAATCGCGTGTCGCCAGACCTTCAACGAAGAGCTTGGAAAATAACTCTGCCAGTTTCTGCGAATGCTTTTGATAAGGCTTCAGAGTCTTTGACGTAAACTGCTCCTGCTCAGCCGGTGTATCACTAACTCGTGGCGCGCGCACTTTGATGGTGCCACTGCCGATGGTCACCTGAGGTTCGCGGCCGTAGCCATTGCGATAGCCGCGAAACTCCGCTTCCTCACGGCGTCGCACATAGCGCTGTCGCTCGAGGTATTCTTCGACTTCTCATTCCAGGACGGCGCTCAGCGTGCGTTGCGCTCCCTATCGGCTGATTGCTTCTAAAAGATCGCCCTCAGGGACGACTACGAGCTTCTGGTGTTGATAAGACCACAGCGTATCCTTTCTTCGGCGTTGTAGCGCCGAACTCAACTGGTTTTGGATCACCAGCAAGGATACGCTGTTTTCATATTTCCACACCTTCTGATACTAGCTACCTGCTCTACTCCGCAAACCGGGATTCGTTTTCTTATCTATCTGGTTCCAATGAATCTGAAAAGCTGGTTGTCCCCGCTATTCAAATACCATTGAATGACTCTGGCGCCATTGTTTAAGGCAGCGCCCGCCACATCAAGGTAGAGTCCACTATTTTTAACCTTGATACGGTAAAAGTCGCCGACTGGCTCGATCGCAAACTGCTGATTGTCGTTGCCCGCGGCGCAGTCCCATTGCTGTAATCCGGTTCCAGCATTCGTCGAAAATGCGGTAAGGCATTTGCTGCTGTGCAGGGCTATGAACCGAACAAATCCATTTGGCAATGGTTCGACCCTGAATTTTTGGTTGTCCCAATTTACATTCTCGAACTGTCCCAACGGGCGGCCGTTTTGTTGTCCGGAAAACCAATCGATGTTGATATCCAGTACCTTTCCGCTGTGACGCGCTTGAATCGCATAAACTCCGGCTCCTGCATAACCTCCACCGGCAGCACTGGCTCGGAGAGTCGAAGTCATAGCCGCCCGCAAATTAGGTAGTGGTCCGATATTTTCCGACGCAGTGGCGGCTCCCTGTGGAGTTCCTGTGGAGATAAACAGAGTTCTCAATTGAGCCGGGTAAAGAGGTTCTAAAGCCGCTGCCTTCCTGGCACCCTGAATACTGGCGATCGCTCCGGCAACTATCGGGGACGCGCTCGAAGTTCCACCAAACGATGCCGTATATTGACGCGGAATTTCCCCCGTATACCAGGGTGCTGTTCTCGAACCGTCTGGCGCCTTTCCATAACCGAGGGTGGCGACTCTGTCACCCCACCCATGAACATCAACACGCCTGCCAAAGTTTGAGAAGCACGCCCGATTGTTGTCTCCATTGCCATTGCTGGCGCCGACCAGCAGCGCAGCCGAATAGCGGGACGGGTCAAAACGTCCATTGTAATGTGTAGCGTCAAGATTTTGACCACCGTTTCCGGCTGCTTCAACCACCGCGATTCCCCTCACTGCCGCGCGTTTAATCGCGTCAAAGCTATGTTGATAATACTCCATCGGAACATACTCCCACTGTTCGCAATTGCACGAGCAGGTCAGCCCGCTCGAAGGTCCGATGGCATGTTGTTCAATAAGCAAAATGTCTCCGCGACGCAGAGCGGCAGCGGCATCGTCGATGGCATAACTGGTAACAAGATTGTGAGTACGACCGGCGATGTTTTCTCCTGAGATCAAGGTAAACAACGCTTCGTGACTGGTAGTTGCATGTAGCCAACCCAGCGGGCGACAAATCGACGAGAGGCCGTAGCCAATATCAGGGGCGATGCCGTTAATTCCGAAACTATTGTGCGGGGCGTTGAGCACACCCATAACGGCCGTTCCGTGTTCGCTGCTGCTGCCGTCATAGACACATGGGACCGCAGGCGGACGACGGCCCCAAAATCGATTGCTACCAGGAGCAAAATCTTCGTGGTCTGTCACCCAATCGTATTCAACATCAATTAGCTTAACGTCCTGCCCTCGACCGCCGGGGATTGTCCAGCCATACCGGGCATCAATGCCCTCAGGTGCGGCATTTAGATAACCTTGATTGGCGGAAAGATCGGGGGGTGGTAACCCATAGCTCGAAGACCGCCTGATGTTGCCCGATGATCGTACCGTTGCATTCTCCGTTAAGAACGCTGCTTGAACTTCTTCGAATATTTTGAAGCTGTTCAATTCGTTCATAAATCGTTCCTGCGCGTCGATATCTCTGAAATTCGGGACGGCAATGATGTAGTACAAATCGAGATCGGCGAGTTCTTCACCGGCTACCAATTCCAGCCTTTCTTTTTCATAGAATTGAGCATTGGGATCCTGGTATTGAGTATTGGGATTTTGACGGCGAAGATTGTACTGAAACATTTCGGCCACTTGGAAACCATATCTCGTGCTGTACTGCCTGATGATTTCGTTGATTTGGTCAAGTTGCGCCGGCAACTCAGCAACCGAGAGTTGAGAACGCTGCAACCGACTGATTTCTTTCTCGCTAAGCACCTGAATGTCGCTGACAAAGCGGTTTTCGCGGCGGCGAACGTGAGAGCCTTCGACAAATTTGACCACGAAAATTCCTGCAAAATTTTTGTTGGGAAGTAACCTGATAAGGCGTTGCTTCGGTACAACCACGCGTTGTTTGAGAAGCGGTGGAAGCGTCTCACTGACCCTTAGCGAATTCTGGATGTTATTCCTGGAAGCAAATACGACCACGTTGAATGCCGCGCCCCGTGGCGGATTGATGCTGTTGGAGGAAATCATCCACTCGCCGGAGTCGGGTTCGATGCCAACCTGCAAGACCCCATTGTTATAAACTCCGGCTCTGCCGTTTGGATTCCAATTTGAGGTAACCAGCAAGACATTGTCCCTCCGAGCAAAAGCCACCGGAATCCGCCCGTTCAGCCCCTCGCCTACGCTTGTTAACACCCTGGCCGATTCGGCGCCGCCGGAAACATGAACATTGAACGCGGCGTTTGGCGGCATGGCAGAACGATCTTGATTAAAAATCGCCCATTTGCCCGCAGTGTAAAAAACACCGATTGAATGGTTATTGTAAATGCCCTCGCTTGCGCCTGCCGGATTGTAGTTTTGAGTTACAAAAAGCAACGCCGAGGGATTGTTGTTTGTGAATGGGCTGTCAATAATTGTGTAGTTGCTTAAAATGTTTGTCGGTTGAGCTCGGTGAATAAACCCATCGGCAATCACAACGTGAAAACCAGTTCCTGCGCGCATGGGCGCGCGGCTCTGATTGAAGATGGCCCATTTGTTACGCGACCGATCGAACCAAACACCCACATGATTCTGATTGTTTGAATGCAACGACGTCACCTGAATCGCCTTGTTGGAGTTTCCGTTGAGCTCCGGATGGTCCAAATAAGATGAGTTAAACGAAATGTTCCCGCTGTTGGCCGTGTGAGAAAAAGCTGTTTGCGCCTCGACGGAGTTTCCAAACAACAGCATAAACGCAAGGCACAAAATACGGTCCAGTCTCAAGTTTCCGTGATGATTTTGAAAGTGAGTTTTCATTTTTTTTCTACCTTTCTGCATTGTCGTGAGTGAATTCAGCTGAACGAGGGCCGGTGTGTCTGCACTGGGGCCACTTGTTTCATCCTATTGGTTTCAGAATGGCTGATTTGGCTTCAAGCGCCACTTCGTTCCATGGGAGGATAGAGTGAGGCATGATAGCTCTCCTTTGTGAGGGGCAGGGAGATGCATTACCAAAGCTCCGCTTGAACTGCCCCGGACTTAAGAATCGACCTTCTGCTACTGTATGACATTGAAGTAAGGAAATGTGTCACGTGCACACATCGTGAGGAAGAAAGGGTCATCTGAAATGAATCAGACTTCTTGCCCATACATATATATGGTTGTGCTTGCCGCTAACTGACACGCCTTGTCAATGCGCCTAACCAGATCCAAAACCGCGGCTCCGAGCGACGCTTCCGGATGCAGCTCGCGTGCCTTTTCAAGCTAGGCGATCGCTTCATCGAAGCGCCGCGCGTAGATGTACAACTCTCCCAGGCCCATGTCGACAAACAACGAAAGTGGGTCGAGCTGTTGTGCGCGTTTTGTCTCCGCGAGAGCTTCTTCCGTTTGCCCTCGCGACATGTGCAATAACCGGTACCACTGATGGGCGCCGGACTCGGGCTGAGTTGGGTGAAGACAATCAGAAGTGCCCGGGGCGACTGCCACACATACCCTGGTGCTATTGCGCCGGCGGCGTGCCCACTACACGGTGAAGTGAGAGTACCAGGCGGGGATTATTATCAGTGAAGCAGGTGGTCTCCTGGACCACCGGTTTTGTTAATATCCGACCAGACATCGAAGGTATTATGCGAATAGTTGCGTTCAAAAAAATCTCTTCTCTCTAAGGAGGATAATCACATGGACACCAACAAGCAGAGAGTCACCTACCTTCAAAAAATATTAGATCAGCTGGGTTCAACAATTCAGGAAAAGAATCGGGAGGATGAATATATAGGAATGCTTGAACAGCTGAAACAGGGGAAATTGAAACTCGAGCCTATTAGCGAAGAGGAATGGGATCTCATGCTGCCCAAAGAGCAGGATAAACACTTATTAGTCTATTACCATAGTACGCGAAATGAACTGCACCTAATGAAACTTGCGGCCAAAACCCAAAGCAAAATAGGTAAATTAAAGGACTGGCTAGAAAGCCCTTGGGTTAAAGTTGGTCTAACTGCCGTAACTCTCACTCAATTGGCCGTCAAGCTGGTTGAAGCGGCGCACCACGCTGGCCTGTTCTTTCAAGAGGAAGACGATGACGAGCGGATCGTCTAAGAGTGGCCGCTTTTAAAGTACAAGTAGGACAGCCTCGCGCTTCATGCCAATGCCAATTCAGATATCTGGATTCTTCAATTATGACTGTACTGAGACGCAAGACGGGAAGCGTCTGCACATCATCTCATATAAACATGATTGGACGCCCGGCGTGGTGTCAGTATCTATCGCCGTTAACTTCGGCAGCACTCATCTTTCCTGTATCGATAGTTTTGGTGAGGTGAAGACGTTTCCTGTTGGCATGGCCCACTTCATGGAGCACTTCTTGTTCTGGCTACACTTCGATGATGTCCTATTACCATTGGTCTATAAGTACTACCACGATCCAAATGCGGTGGTTACTTACGATAGGACCATCTGGTTTCAAAAGAAAGCGTGGGTCGCAGAATCTGATATAGATGAACGTCCTAATGCTGAATCAGTTTGTAACATTGTACAGAGCTTACTATCCGTTCTCACAGCAGAATGTCGGGAATCAAAAATTGCATCACTTATCGAAAAAACTAAAAACGATGTAGAGAATGAAATCGGTGAACGCAACTCGGATCTGACTTACAGAATGCGGTCAAAGTTGATGTCGGCACTTTACCGGGAAGATCCTGTCCGTTACGACATCCTTGGTACTGCAGAGTCGTTGGGCGAGATTGAGTTAGGTCACGTTGATCTAGCCATGAAGTTAATCCGCGCCAATATAGAATCCGTAACAGTATTGGGTTATCGGCTTTCCGATTCCTTCATCGCCAAAATCAAAGAAACGGTTTTGGCCCTGCTGCTTAAACATTCTCCGGCAGCTACTATTCGACCGATACTTCCTAAAATAGAATTAATGGATGTGAATGCCGTCAATGATAGAACGTGGAACTATTACGGTGACAGCTCTAATGTTCTGTTGGGAATAAAACTTTTACCTTTGCAGAAAGGTTTTCCTGCACGTGAGGATTTTAAGCGGATGTATTTGATGAGCCACTTGGCAATGAACCACATGCAACCACCTGTACGAGGAATCATTTCACCTCATGCCAGAGCTTATTTTATGCAGGGTTACATTGAAGACGGCTTCTTTTTTTGGGATAAACGTGATCTTCTAAACTATATGGCGCAATTGAAGGACGCGGTTGCTCAGAGACTGAGAAGTTATCAGAGGAATTTTGATGCGCAAGCAAAGCACGCTATGGAGAAGCTACTTAGTAATCCTTACCGCTTGCTGAAACTCTGCCATGCTGCGGATCTGTCCAAGTGCGGATTAACAGAACTAACAGACGTTTTTGAGGCTCTGTGTCCAAGAGATGTCGAACAGCTCGTGTCTGAGCTGTATGAAACGGATAGAAACATGTCTATGATTTATACGACAGGTGTAGAAGATTTCTAACCTAAGAACCGATCCGATATAGTAAACAGCGATCTTCCACTTTGGAAGAATTCAATGTTATCCCGAAACTACCTGCTCAGCCAAAGATGACTGTCGTACGCAATCTTTCGCCGTTCTGCACAAAGAATCAGTTAATTGAGTTGGCTCGCACTCTGGATCTGATTCGCGGTGAGTGGGTATTGATTGACGTTCTGTGATACTCGCCTCACTACCTTCGTGTAAAAGATACGTTTGGCTAATTCGGAAGTGGCGACGTAAAGGAGGGTAATCAACCCGAGAAGGATTAGCGAGGGAAGTGCTAATGGGCTGAAACCAAGAAGTGCGCCGAGCGGACTGTAGGGCAGAGCAAGGGTAATTAACAGGACAAGAACCATCGCAACCAGTAACGTTCGGCTGAGCCTGCTTTGATAAAAAGGCTTCCAGGTGCGCATTACCACGATGATGAGCACCTCGGTCATTACTGATTCGACAAACCAACCAGTTCTGAATTCTTCAGGCCCACTTTTGAGCACAAAGATCAGTGCGCCGAACGTGAGAAAATCAAAGACCGAACTAACGATGCCAAAGATGATCATGAAGTCGCGAATGAATTTGATGTCCCAAACCTGTGGCCTTCTTAGTTGGTCCACATCAACGCTGTCGGTAGCGATCGCCATCGCAGGAAAATCAGTGAGAAAGTTGTTCAGCAGGATCTGCTTTGGCAGCAGCGGCAAGAATGGAAGAAACAACGCTGCGCCCGCCATGCTGAACATGTTCCCGAAATTCGCACTCGTCGTCATGAAAATATACTTGAGTGTATTCGCAAACGTTCTTCGACCCTCGCTCACGCCGGCAGACAACACGCTTAGATCTTTTTCGAGAAGAACCACTGCCGCCGCCTCCTTGGCAACATCAACGGCGCTGTTGACGGATATCCCAACATCGGCGGCGTGAAGTGCGGAAGCGTCGTTAATCCCGTCGCCGAGAAAGCCCACCGTATTTCCCGACTGTCTTAGCGCCATTATGATGCGCTCTTTTTGACTGGGCTCGATTTCAGCAAAAACGTCAGTCATGTTTGCGCGAGAGCGCAGGGCTTCATTGCTCAGTGAATGTAATTCTTTGCCGGTTAAAACCTGTGGCTCATAACCGAGAACCTTTCGCGTCAAACTGGTGGCGACGGGCGTGTTGTCTCCCGTGATCACCTTTACTGTTATACCCAGCGTTTTCAGATCACGAATAACTTCCGTCACGCCTTCCTTAGCTGGATCCGAGAAAACCAGGAGCGCAAGAAACGTCATCCCCATTTCATCAGTCTTGGTAATGTGAGAATTCCCATCCATATACTTGTAAGCCAGACCCAAGGTGCGAAAACCGTCAGCGCCGAGCGATGCGAACTGTCGCTCTATCAGATCCCGTATCTCGGCAATGTTCCGCTTCTCGCCCGAGACCTCAGCGTAGAAACATACGTCCAGCACGTTGTGAACGGCGCCTTTAGTAATCAAGATGCGCTCGTCTTCGTGAGCGAGGAGAATACTTAGTCGCTTTCGCACAAAGTCGTATGGCACCTCATCTATCTTTTCCCATTGGCTGAGATCAAACTGCTGAGTGGAACGGATTGCGTCGTCAATCGGATTCGTAAACCCGGTTTGGTAAGACGAGTTCAGATAGGCATACAACAGTGCCTTGTTGCTGTTGTTGCCTTTCACATCACGCGCGCCGTTAAACCTCATCGTGCCTTCGGTCAGCGTTCCGGTCTTATCGACACAAAGAATGTTCATACTGCCCAGGTTTTCGATGGACGCGAGTTGCTTGACGATCACTTTCATTCGCGCCATGTGCACTGCGCCGACCGCGAGGTTAATGCTGATGATAGCGGGCAATAATTCAGGAATAATGCCAACAGCTATGGCCAACGCGAAAAGAAATGAGTCGATCACAGGCCGGTTCAGAAAAACTGTGATACCAAAGATCACAAGCACGAGCACTAAAGTAACTTTGGTTAGCAGGTAACCGAACTTGCGGACACCGTGTTCAAACTCCGTTTCCACCGGCGGCAACCGCAATCCCTCTGACACCTTGCCAAATTCGGTCCGAGCTCCTGTGAGAGTTATTAGTGCCAGGGCACTGCCACTGACTACATGCGTACCCATAAACAAACTGTTCGTGCGTTTCATGAGCACGGTGTCTGCGGCGATTACTCCAGCTTCCTTTTCTGCGGGAAAACTCTCCCCGGTTAGCGCGGCTTCGTCGACAAACAGGTCCTTCGATTCAACAATCGCCGCATCACCGGGAATGATGTCTCCGGCGTTAAGTAAACACACGTCTCCAGGCACGACGTCCTCAACCGGCACATTTACCTCAACGCCGTCACGTAAGACGGTGGCTTCCAATTTCACGATTGACAGGAGGCTCTTGACGGCGTCAGCCGCGCGCTTCTCTTGCCAGAATCCCAACAAGCTACTCAATAAAATTATGGCGATGATGATCAGGGCATCGACTGACTCATTGAAGAAGAATGAAAGGCCAACCGCCACCAGTAAGATAAGAATGAGCGGGCTCTTAAACTGCGCGCCCAGCAGCGTTACCGCATCAGTTCGTTTTGACGACCTAAGGCGATTGGGACCATAGAACTGCAACCTCTGTTTAGCTTCGGTTGCACTTAAGCCCGTGGCAGCGGTCTGGAGACGGTCAAACAGTTCGGCCAGGGGCACGCTCCAGAACCACTCGATTTTTTCACTCTTTGCCATGGACAAGTTGCTCTCGAATAACCAGGGGAGGCAATTGAAGAACCAGCCGCCTCTCCAGAACAACATGAGCAAAGACACAGTCGCCGACGAATGGCGTTGGTCCACTGTGGGTGTTCCCCCTATCAATTGGTGAACTTTCCCCAATCGCACCACTCTATACGCATTTTCTGCCACATTCTTCAGACGCTGGCTCGGGCACAGGCATTGCGCTCACGCAAGCTGTTTAGGGAGGTGATTGAAATGAGAAACAGCGCGAACCAATCAAGAATTAGCATTGCTGAACTGGTGTACTTTCTAATTGGCTTGCTGTTGCTGTGGGGCCTGGCTGGTCTCCTCGCGCAAGGTCAAAGCAAAAGGCAGCAGCCGGCGGTTCAAGCACAGGCACAAATCCAGCAACCACTCTATAGAGAATATCGTGGCATACGTCTCGGGATGGCGGCAGCCGAAGTGCGAGCGAAACTTGGCGAGCCGGCACTGAAAAGCGACGAACAGGACTTTTATCTCATCTCGTCCAACGAAACTGCTCAGATCGCCTACAACACGTCGCAAAAGGTCGTCACCATTTCCACGGATTACGCTGGTGGTGTGGGCGCGCCCGATCACAAAAGTGTTGTTGGCGAAGACCTGATGGAGCGACCTGATGGATCTCTGTTCCGTATGGTGACATATAAGTCAGAACGCTTTTGGGTATCGTACAACAAGAACCCCGCTACAACGGGGACCGTTACCATCACGATCACAGCGCTCAAGTAAGCTTTCGCACATGATGAGGAAAAGTTCTCAGCTGCTGTCAATTTGATACGACTTTAAGTGTATTTAGCCGGGTACGACGCTTGCGGTGTCACCAATTGAGCCTGCGTTCAATTCTGCCAGCGGCGAGGTAAAGTGCTATGAAAATACTTATCGGTTACGACGGTTCCGAATGCGCGGACGCTGCACTCGATGATCTGATCCAGGCAGGCTTACCAGCGGCGGGTGAAGCACACATTTTGTCAGTCGCCGAAGTGTGGCTGCCGCCGCCGCCACCTTCGGCTTACGAAATCATCGAAGAGGCACGCCATGCCAACTCGCCCGCTGAACTGCAGCGTGATTTTGCAAAGTCTTGTGCTGCTGCAAAAGAAGCATTGGTCCTGGCTGAACGTGCGCGCGACCGAGTGCAAACGCGCTTGCCAAACTGGAAAGTGAGCGCCGATTCCTCTTGTGGCTCAGCCGCCTGGGAGTTGGTCGCTAAAGCCGATCAGTGGAAACCTGATTTGATTGTAGTTGGCTCACATGGTCGCACTGCCCTGGGACGTTTCGTGCTCGGTAGCGTTTCACAGCGGGTACTAACTGAAGCTTTGTGTTCGGTGAGAATCGCTCGTGGTCGCGTCGAAAAGCCAAACTCTCCGGTGAGAATCATCGTCGGCACTGATGGCTCACCGGCAAGTGACGAGGCGTTGAGAGCTGTGGCAGCGCGCAACTGGCCGGCTCGAAGCGAAGTCAGGGTGGTCCTGGTTGACGATCCTTTAGCACCTGAGTTTTTGGGAAAACTCATTCCGCCATTGCAAACGATGCTCGAAGAGGATCGAAAGGAGGAACGTGCCTGGGTTGAAGAGATCTCAAAGCAGGCACTCGACATACTGCGTTCCGCGGCTCTGAAAGTGACTTGCGCGGTGAGGGAAGGCGATCCTAAACGAGAATTGCCCAGGATTGCAGAGGAGTGGGGCGCCGATTGTGTTTTTGTCGGTTCTGCAGGGTTCAGCAATCGCTTCGAAAGATTTGTTCTGGGGAGCGTTTCAGCAGCCGTCGCAGCGCGGGCTCATTGCTCAGTGGAAGTGGTTCGAGGTAAGAAATCCAACCAACACTAAATGGTCAGGTCGAGACTGCGATTGCCATCGACGGTTGTCCGCCAGAGGTGATCGTTTTCAGGATCAAGATTGAGCGTTTGACTGGAGTTTCAGAAAACCAGGACATCAATTTACATTGCGCTCGTCGCTGACTTTATCCTTCGTAGGCGAGATCGTCATACTCCTCACAGACCTCGCAGCGAAACGGATTATCCAGCCCCGAGTTTAACGCCTGCGTGTAAAGACGATAACCTTCGTCATCCACAAAAAGCTCTCTGGCACACATACCACAGCGAACCTGATTCAGGTTGGTATCAGTAGGAAATTGTGTGACCCCAGGTAGTGTTTGCTGATTTTGATCAATATAAGAGCGAAGTGTTGACATGATCCCTCCACTTAGTTTGGTACATTCGAGTAATGCAACTTTCTCTGAGCTGACACCAAAACGGGACATGGCGCCTCGCGCAGAACGCGATCGACGTTGGATCCAAGCAACTTGCCAATGGTCCAGTGACTGCCACTTACTCCCATGCAAATCAGATCGATCTCGTTCTCTTTGGCATACGCCAGAACCTCTTCGTGAACTTTGCCGCAGCGCACCGCGTTGACGAATTGGCACCATAGATGAACTTCCTTCGGTATCGCATCCTGCAGCTTCCGGGCAGTGAATGTATAGGCATTCCCCGTACTGGAAGATGACCAGGCCAGTTCAGGTTCTTCGTGTCCTTCCGTGTCGAGCACATGCAGCAAATGCACTTGCGCCTGGTATTCCTGCGCCAGAGAGATGCCGAAATTTATGGCCGTCTCTGAGTCGCGCGAGAAGTCATGAGCAATGAGAACACGTCTGAGATCGATTTCACCGCTCGACATACTCACCCACTCGCGTTCACGCGGATGAGTCACCAGCACCGGACAAGGCGCGTTACGGCAAACAACCTCAGCCGTCGACCCCAGGAGGACTGCGGCGCGAGGCCTTCGACGTGAGCGCATCACAATTAAATCTACCTTCCGGGCAATAGCTTCCTGAACAATTGCGTTGCCAATGTGGGAGACGTTATGGCGGACAACACCCTCCCAATTAAGTTCGTTCATGGTGGCGAGGCCGAGGTGAGGCACGAGCGATTCTACGAACAGGCGGTTCATGTGACGTTTCATCTTCTCACCGTCTTTTTCCTCAGGAAGAGAATCCTGTTCGCTGCAATGCAACAAGAAAAGCTTTGCTTCGTAGATGCGCGCCAGCGCGACGGCATAGCGCAACGCTTCGTCTGATTCGGTTGACAGGTCTGTCGGACAAAGAATGCGTTCGACTGTAATCATCATAGTCACCCCGAATACCTGAACGGCAAAGTTTGTGCCCTTCAAAATACGGCGCATTCGAGACTGGGTCTCAGAAATGCTGCGGAAAACGGCTCTTACCAGTGCGAAGTTTTCCTCAATCCAAAGGGAAGCGACCTGGTCGAACCGGGGGAGTCAAAGATTGTTCGGAAATCTCGCATGCTGATCACTGACCAGATCGCTACCGCTCCCGATCAAAGAATGATTTCCGACTTTTGAGCAACGCTATTTACCGTTGCTAACTATGACGCCAGCACCGCGGATCGCGTCATGCTTCAATGCAATCAAGGCCTCGTTAACTTGAGCGAACGGAAACGTTTGCACGTGCGTACGCACCGGAATGCGCGCTGCTTCAAGCAGAAACTCGCGTCCGTCTTCACGGGTATTGTTTGCGACACTTCTTATCACTCGCTCGCCATAGATCAACGAATAGTCAAATGATGGAATCGGGCTCATGTGAATGCCGCCGAGTACAAGCGTGCCGCCTTTTGCGAGAGCCTTGAGCGCCGTCGTCACGAGTTCGCCGGCTGGTGCAAAGATGATTGCAGTGTCGAGTTTGACGGGCGGTTCTTCAGCCGCATCTCCAACCCAGGTTGCGCCCAGCTCGTGGGCCAGCGCCTGATGACGCTCACGATCGCGCGTACACACGTAAACCTCTGCGCCGCGAGAGCGCGCCAGTTGAATACAAATGTGACCGGCTGCGCCAAAGCCATATATGCCGAGTCGTGCGCCCTTCCATCCCGACTCACTAAGCCCGGTCAGGCGCAGACAGCGATAGCCAATTATGCCGGCGCAAAGCAGTGGCGCAGCTTGAATGTCTTCGAAATCGTCAGGTATCCGGTACGTAAAGGAAGCTGGTGCAATCGCGTATTCCGCATATCCGCCATTCACACTCCAGCCAGTGAACAGCGCGTGTTCACAGAGATTTTCGCGACCGTAGAGACAGTACCTGCATTTGCCACACGTGCGATTCAGCCAGGCTATGCCGACGCGATCATCAAGAGCGAAATCTTCAACCTGAGCCCCGACGGCAGCCACACGTCCGACGATCTGGTGGCCTGGAACCACCGGAGAGAGCCGCACCGGCAGTTCACCCTCGACCACATGCAGGTCCGTTCGACAAATACCACAAGCGGACACGCGTACGAGCAATTCGCCCTCCCGCTGCATCGGTGTTGCCACATCGACTAAGTGGAGCGGGCGTTCATCAACACTTCCAGGTGTTCTTAAGACCCAGGCCTTCATCGCTTTACTTCCGACGTCGCGATCTCAATCCTGTAAAACCCAATTTCGCGCGGCTGGGGTTTCTGAATACAACGCGCGTCTCAGCGCCACGTCTCGCGGATCACCACCCATCGTTACGCCTTTGCGGTTCGGAATGTATCCGTACCCGATTTGAGCGTCAGGATCGGCAAAACCAAACGAACCGCCTGCTCCCGGAAAGCCGAACGACTTATAAGTTCCAAACGGGAATCCGTCACTCGGTTTCATGAAACCCAGTGAAAATTCTGCTTCGTCTTTTATGCACTCGTCGTAAAAGCCATGCGTGGCGGGAACTGCCGGTGCAGCCAACTCCCTTAAAGTCTTCGGGTCTAATTCCAGTTCCTTACCACCGGTAGCAAAAACGCTGTAAGCGTGCGCGAGAGCTCGTGCCGTGCCAACGCCTCCGCCGGCTGGAATTTCAAGATTGCGTGGATAGATGTGTTGCTCGTCATGGGCCAACTCCGACCCGAGCAGCGCTCTGCGAAAGTTGGACCGGGGATTCAAAATCGCGAGCGTCATCCAGAATGGGAAACCGGTGAGCATCTCGGAACGACTTGGGTCTACAAGCGGTGCGAGCTTCGCATCGGGAATTGATTCCGGCAGGCGAATATAGAAGTCCAGTCCCAGCGGTGTGGCGATTTCTTCCTGGAAGAACTGGCCCAGGCTGCGGTGTTTCGGATCGATCCGCCGCAACAATTCACTTTCGTAGAAGCCTAAGGTGATGGCGTGATACGCCTGCCGCGTTCCCGGTTCCCACGCTGGTTTCTGTCGAGCCAGAACATCTGCCAGACGATCCAGGTCGGCGAGCAGAGCTCTATTAATGGGTTCATCCAACGCGAACAGTCCTGCCTGATGGGCCAGGAGTTGTCTGACAGTAATTTGCTCTTTTCCATTCTGAGCAAACTCCGGCCAGTATTTGCAGACACGTTCATCGTAATTCAGCCAGCCACGAGAATGGGCAACGGCCAGCGTCATCGCTGCCAGGCCCTTGGTGGCTGAATAGACCAGGGCCTTCGTGTCTCTTTCCCAGGGCTCACCAGTCGCTTTGTTCCTGATACCGCCCCAAAGGTCAACGACCTTTTCACCTCTGTGATACACACAACAGGCGGCACCTATCTCGCCCCGGCGCGTGAAATTCTCGGCAAACACTTCACGTACTACTTCGTATCCGGGATTTGCAAACCCGTGAATAGCGACGGACTTCGTTGCGTCACCTGATACAGTTTCTTTCTTCCTTTGAGTCAACACGTAAGCCGCACCGGCGGCCGTAAGGCCGATGACGGCTGCTTTTGTGAACGGATTCATTTTCATTTTTCAAACTCCTTCTATCACGCGGCGGATGCTTTCTGTCTTAATGCTGTTGCTTCCTCAGCCGCGATTACGAGTGCGGTCCTGATCGCCGTGTCCGGATTGAGCGAGATCGACGTGATGCCCTGTTCAACCAGCCAGCGAGTGAACTCAGGAAAATCTGACGGCGCCTGACCACAGATACCAATAGGTTTTCGTGCCCGCTGCGCTTCATCGATCACCTCGGCAATCAGACTGAGAACGGCGCGATCATTTTCATCAAACAGATGCGAAACCGTGCCTGAGTCGCGGTCAATTCCGAGGACGAGTTGTGTTAGATCGTTCGACCCAATCGAATAGCCATCAAAGACTCTCAGGAATTCCTCAGCTCTTGCGACATTCGCCGGCAGCTCACACATTGCGTAGATCTCGAGTCCATCATCACCTTGTTTCAACCCATGTTGGGCCATCACGTCGATCACGCGTTTCGCTTCGGCGACGGTACGCACGAACGGAATCATGATCTTGATATTGGTCAAGCCCATCTCTTTGCGAGCGCGCAGCAAGGCCGCACACTCAAGCGCAAAGCCATCGGCATAACGCGGATCGTAATAACGAGAAGCGCCTCTGAAGCCGAGCATCGGATTTTCTTCTTCCGGCTCAAACTCTTTGCCTCCGAGAAGACAAGCGTACTCATTGGTTTTAAAGTCGCTCGTCCGGACAATCACGGGTTTCGGATAGAACGCGGCCGCAATGCGAGCCACACCTTCGCTAAAGCGACGAACAAAAAACTGACGTGGGTCTTCGTCTCCAAGACGCGAAGCGATCTCCCGGACCACGCCTGCATCTTTCAAATTCGGATAACGAGCCAGGGCCATCGGATGAATGCCGATGTGGTTGGTAACTATGAATTCCGTCCGGGCCAATCCCACGCCGTCGTTCGGGATGAATGACATTTGAAATGCGCGAGCGGGATCGCCGATCGTCAGCATCACTTGTGTGCGTGTTCGCGGAAGTCCCGCAGCGACGATCCTTTCGACCTCGAAAGGAACACGTCCGGCATAAACATGTCCCTCGGAACCTTCCGAACAGGCAACGGTGATCTCGTCGCCAGTTCGCAGTACTGCCGTCGCGTTTCCACTACCGACGATGCACGGAATGCCAAACTCACGAGACACAATCGCAGCGTGGGCAGTTCGTCCGCCCTGATCTGTGACGATGGCGGCAACGCGTCGCATCACCGGTTCCCAATCCGGATCTGTGAGCCGGGCAACGAGCACCTCATCAGTTTCGACTTGATGGAGTTCTGCCGCGTCATGCACGACCCGGACTCGTCCCACTCCAATCTTTTCACCAACAGCCTGCCCGGTTACGAGTGGTGGTCCATGTTGATCGCTCAGTCGAAAGATCTGCGCGACTACGTCTCTCGTTTTCGTCGAATGAACAGTTTCCGGCCGAGCCTGAACGATGAAGAGTTCGCCCGTAATTCCGTCTTTGGCCCATTCAATATCCATGGGCTGAGGATGCGCGGCTTGTTTGGAATAGTGCTCCTCGATCGCACAGGCCCATTGCGCGAGTTTGAGGACTTCATCGTCCGAGAGTGAAAACCTCCCGCGTTCGATTGCTGGAGTAGCCTCACTTCGTGTAGTCCGACTTCCATCACCATAGACCAGGCGCACTTCCTTGCTGCCGAGCCTGCGGGAGATGATGGGCCTGTGGCCAGTCTTGAGTGCCGGCTTAAAGACAAGCCACTCATCAGGTGTTACTACTCCCTGCACCACATATTCGCCCAGACCATAAGAGCTGTTGAGCAATACGACATCACGAAATCCGGACTCAGTGTCGAGCGTGAAGATCACACCCGAGCTTGCTTTGTCGGAACGCACCATCGGCTGTACGCCGACTGAAATTGCCACCTTCAAATGGTCGTATCCGAGCCGTGCCCGGTAACTAATTGCCCGATCTGTAAACAGCGACGCGAAACACTGATGCACAGCCCGCAGCAACCCTGTGCGCCCGCGAACATTGAGAAAGGTTTCGGCAGCCCCGGCAAACGATGCCTCCGGCAGATCTTCTGCTGTGGCCGACGATCTCACCGCAAGTTCCGGCTCACGTCCCAGTCGCTTACAGAGTTGCTCGTAGGCATTCGTAATCGCTTCGCGCAGCGCCTTCGGCAGCGGCATATCCAGAACGGCCACGCGAGCCGCGTGTCCGCGTCGTCTCAATTCCTCTACGTCTTCGTGATCGAAGTCTGAAACGAGCGTCCGGAGCTCGTATTCGAGATCGCCCTCAGCCAAAAACGCACGGTAAGCGTCTGCGGTGGTGGCAAAGCCATCGATTACGCCAACTCCCTCTGGTCGTAAGGAGTTGAAGAGTTCGCCCAGCGAAGCGTTCTTACCACCGACTCGAACAACATCCTTCAATCCAATCTCGGACAAATCGAGCGTGTAAACGAGGTTCCTGACTGTTCTCATAAAGTTTACTAAGCCTCCAATCGAATCTGTGAAATTCGCAAGGCTCGTGCCTCCTCATAACGATGAGGCCTCAAAAGTCCTGACTCTCACTTGGAAGCAGTCAGTACCGCGAGCGGTAGCGACCTGGTTGAACCATAGGAGTCAAAATCGTCAGAAAATATCGCATGCTGATCACTGACCAGGTCGCTACCGCTCGCTGTACTGACCTCTTCCAGGAGTGATTTCAGACTCTTGAGGCGAAGCTTAACGATGAAAGTGCAGGCGTTGGAGGAAGTTTTTTGGGCTAGGTTTTGCGCAACTTTCCACGCACTTCTGCGGAACTTTCCCCATGCGCCTGGATCAGCTAATTCATCTCCGCGGGATATCGCCCGGTTTTGTGCGGCATGTTCGTTGCTCCGTGTAACGTACGGGTATAAATGGCAGGCGGTGCTGCGTGGGCTTAGCAGTCGTAGTGTGAAAGGAGGTCGTTTATGAAGGTGAGGGAAATAATGACGCCGAACGCCACGGCAATCTGGCTTACAGAAAGTTTGTCCGATGCGGCGCAACTGATGTGGGAAAACGATTGTGGAGTCCTGCCGATCATAAAAGACGGCAGGAAAGTTATCGGCATGATCACCGATCGTGACATCTGTATGGCGGTGGCGATGAGAAACACGAATCCCGCAGGTGTTTCGGTTGAGGAAGTGATGACGGGTCAGGTTTATTCGGTTAATCCCGAAGATGAAATCGACCAGGCGTTAAAAGCGATGCAGGAGCACAAGATCCGGCGGCTACCGGTTATCAACGCTGAAGGTGAACTGGAAGGCATCTTGTCGATGAATGACGTTGTGCTTAATGCCAAGGGGAAAGGAGACAGTATCGCCTATCGCGACATTGTGAAGACATATCAGGCGATCTGCGGACATCCAGTACCGGTAACAGCAAGCGCAACGGCTGACACGTAAGCACGTAAAACCTGGATTCTCGTCGTCGTTAGTGAGGCGTGATTCACGTCATAGGAGGTTCGTTATGTTGGAACGACGAAGTGATAGAGACCTGAAACAACGGATCCTGCGCGAATTGAAGTGGGACTCGCGCGTTTCCTGGGCGAGCATCAACGTTGAAGTCGCTGATGGAATAGTAACTTTACTCGGTATTGTGCCGAGTTATGTCCAAAAGATTGCAGCTCAGGAAGCGGCGCATCGTGTCGCCGGCGTGCTTGACGTAGCGAATGACATCGATGTCAGACCCGTCGAGCAGTTTGTGCGCACGGATTCGGAGATCGCCGGTGCTGTCCGAAACGCGCTCGAGTGGGACGCATTGGTGCCGAATGAGCTGATTCAATCGACAGTGTCGGACGGTTGGGTAACGCTCGAAGGACAAGTCGACTACGGGCGCGAGCGGACGGACGCAGAGCGTGCAATCAGGCGACTCGCGGGAGTAATTGGTGTAATCAACAAAATCACGATTCGCAAACAGGCAGTTAACGAGAAGCAGTTGCGTGAAGAAGTTGAATTTGCGCTTGAGCGCCGGGCCGATCGCGAGGCTGAGCGTTTACGGATCGAGGTTCATGATGGTGCAGTGGATTTATGGGGACGAGTTCACTCCTGGCAGGAAAAGCGCGCCGTTATCGGCTCGATTGCCCATGCACCGGGGGTGACTCACTTGAGAGATCATCTTCGGATAGATCCCTACTTCTAGCGAATAACGAAATCTGCACTCATTTAGTGAAAGGAAAAAGCAATGAAAGAAGACAGAAAGAGAGAAAACATGGAGGTGGCGGTAAAGACTCCCGAAACGGTGAATCCGTTTCAGATGATGCACCGCTTCACAAGGGACATGGAACGGCTGTTTGAAGATTTCCAGGGATTTAGCTTTCCGAATTTCTTCAAGACCGACTTTGCGCCGTTCCGCATGGAGTTTGACAAAGTCGAATGGGTACCTCAGCTCGAGGTGTTTCACAACAACGAGCAATTCATGGTACGGGCAGATCTTCCCGGCCTCACGAAGGACGATGTTAAGGTCGAGGTGACTGACAATCTGCTGACGCTCTCAGGTGAGCGCAAGGAAGAGAAAGAAGAGAAGCGCGAAGGCTTCTATCGAAGCGAGCGAAGCTATGGAAGCTTCTATCGGCAAATTCCTCTTCCCGAAGGCGCCAAAACCGAGAATGCGGCAGCGACATTTCACAACGGCGTACTCGAGATAAAAATCCCGGCGCCGAAAGTGGAACCGTTAACCCGCAAAGTCGAAATCAATGTTCCGACCGAGCAAAAAGCCGCGAAAGCCGCCGCCAGGTAGCGTCTCGGCTGGTTAAATTGGGCGACTCCAGGGAGTGCACCGCACGCCGCAAGTGCAAGCGCCGCCAGTCGGCGCATTCCTGGCGAGTCGCCCAACATCAGGTTTCACTTTTTTATCCACAGATTACACAGATTAATTAATAAAATCTGTGCAATCTGCGGATAGGAACCTCAAATTAGGTCGCCACCGAATCATGAATCTCATCGACTGGCGAAAACACTTTCACCTGAATCGTTCGCGGCAAATAGCGCGCGTCCTGCTCTCTCATGGCTGGGATTTCTTAAGAAACAACGAACAACCAATTGCGAACGCTACTTCGGCGGTGGTCGCAAAAGCGCGGCCGCTTCACTTAAGACTCGCTCTTGAAGAACTAGGCACCACCTTTATCAAACTGGGCCAGATCCTTTCCACGCGTGCAGATCTACTGCCTCCCGAATATCTCGCTGAACTAACCAAGCTACAGGACTCAGCCACACCGGTTGCCTTTGAAGATATCCACCAGGCCGTAATAGCGGAGTTAGGCCGACCTATCGAACATATCTTTGCGCAGTTTGATCCAGTGCCGCTTGCCGCAGCCTCCATTGGCCAGGCCCATGCGGCCACTTTGTGGGACGGAACCGAAGTTGTTGTAAAGGTCCGCCGCCCGGGAGTCGTCGAACAAGTGAATGAGGATCTCGAGATTCTCCGCGAACTCGCCGCAACAGCCAGCCGGCACTGGAGTTTTGCTGATCGCTACGACCTCACGGGACTGGTTGAGGAATTTTCGCAAACACTACGAGCAGAGCTTGACTACATCCGAGAGGGCCACAATGCCGAACTGTTTGCGGCGAACTTCGCTGCCGATTCCCACATTCACGTGCCGCGCGTGTTTTGGGACGTGACAACCGCTCGTGTCCTCACTTTGGAGAGAATTCACGGCATCAAGATCAACGATCTGAAGGCGCTTGATGAACAGGGGACGGATCGGCGCTGGCTTGCTGATTACGCAACCAAAGTGGTCATGAAAATGGTCTGTGAAGACGGTTTTTTCCATGCAGATCCGCATCCGGGAAATTTCTTCATTGAGCCCAACGGCACGATCGGCTTGATCGATTTTGGCATGGTTGGCGTGCTCGATCAGCAGACACAGGAACTCCTTGCCGAGTTGTTGATTGGCATCAACCATCGGGACGCGGATCGTCTCGTAGACGTGTTTCTCGATCTCGGCGTCACTCGCAAACGAATCGATCGCGCATTGGTCCGTCGTGATATTGAACGTTTGCTGTCCACGTATTGGGGGTTACCGCTGGGTGAGCTGAAGGTCACCGCTCTGCTGAACGACGTCTATTCGATTATGCGCGCGCATCACATGCACCTGCCGTCGAATCTGGCCTTGTTGCTCAAGACTGTGATCATGATTGAGGGGTTAGGTGTCAATCTCGATCCCGACTTTCACTTAACTGACGCGCTCACGCCGTATACCGAAAGCCTGGTGCTGCGTCAGTATTCTCCGTTGCGGTGGTTTCGCCGGTTTGGTCGCGCGAGTCTGGATTTCGCGAAACTCGGAGTGGAAATGCCGGAACACCTCCGCCGGATTGTCCGCTCGGCCGAGAATGGAAACCTTCAGATTGGTATGCGTCCGGAAGGCTTTGATCCGGTTATCGACCGCCTCGAGAAAATCGCAAACAGAATCGTGCTGGGCGTGATTGCGGCTGCCTTCATCAACGGTCTGGCGGTGCTTGTATCAGTCTACCGGCCTCCGGGTTGGGAGCGTTGGGGCTGGGTAGTATTCGCTTTTGGATTTCTCTGTGCGTTGTTGTTAGGAGTGTATCTGGCCTGGAACATCTTGCGACCCAGGCATACGTGAACACTACTCGCCACTAGAAGTTCCACGTCAGCGATAGCCCGTAGGCGTGCGCAGCGCGGTTGAATTGAGGCACGATCACCGGCTGCCAAAAAGTGCTGGCTGGTTTATCTTCGTCGAGCGATTTGCGATGGTGAGTTTTGTAGACATACTTTCCGATTGCGTATCCCAAAGCGCTTCCGGCCACCACATCTGAAATGTAATGTTTCTGGCTCGTGAAGCGCGCAACACTCACAGCGGTGGCCACTCCGTACGCAGCAATTTGGACCGCCCGGCGATCATGGTATTCATTAGCGATAACTGTCGCGACGGCCCATGCCTGCGTGCTATGACCGGAAGGAAAAGAGTCTCCGCCATCGAAGAATTCACTGCGCTCCACTCGGGCCATTGGACGCGCGCGTTGGGTGATTCCCTTCAGTGCCGACTCGACAATCAGACTGTTAATCAGCGCTTCTGCACTTAACACTCCTGTTTCTCTGGCGCGGTCGTCTTTCCTTTTCCGACCCCATAAATAGAAAGTTCCCGAAACCGCTCCGAGGGTGTAAAACGCGCCGGCCTTACTGATGATGCGACTCGCTTTCAGTTGACGATCAAATTCGGCAATTTCGTCACCACTCATTCGATCCGTAGTAACCAGTGCCATGAAACCGATGCTGCTGGGTATCACCCACTTCGCGTCGTGTCGCCGAAGATGTAATGGCGCAATCCAGATCGCTTTTTGATCGTTCAGAATGTTTTTGAAGAATTCACGTTTGGGTGAGCGGGGAGGTGTTTGCGCGCATACCGCAGACCCGCCGGCAAAGATGAATAACGTCAGTGCGATCAGTATAAGTCTAATCATACAGGCCCTCTTTCGAATTAGAGCGGAGGGGAGACTCGACTGGCCGCATCCACAACCACCAACTTCTCCGGGTGGCCTGGACGTAATTGAGTAACGATCTAAGGTTGGTTTATCGCGCACGCAGGCCAATCGGCCGAACTTTGCTCGCGCCAATTATATCCCCACACAGCTTTGAGGCATAGCATCCCACACTCAGCTTCAGACATAGGACCAGGCATTCCGCCGAAGACGAGCAATGGCACGAACTAAGAGCAACATCACGCCTCTGTGTTGCGCAAACCTACCCACCGATTGAGTGAAAGCACGCTGGAAATTCAAACCATATTCGAGCTTCAGCCCGCAGAATAGGGTGGTGACCTAATTTGAGGCTCTTATCCGCAGATTGCACAGATTTTATTAATTAATCTGTGTAATCTGTGGATAAAAAAGTGAAACCAGGGCACTACCCAGAATAGTGTGATGTTTGACTTTCAAAGAGAAGAAGTCACGGCATTTCCGTTGCCTGTCATCTTGATAGGAGGCGGCTTTACCAATGTGTCACACAAGACCAGGAGTCGCAACGCGCTTGATGGTTTTAGCCGTGGTCGTCCTAATGTTATTGGTGGGCCACTTCGGTTCTGTCGAGGCGATTGCGCATCGCTCTGGCAAGTCTTTTGAACAGGCGCTGAATTCGAAAGAAATAGCAGAGGCGGAACGACGGCTGTCGGATCTGGGTTATTGGGCCGGCCCCGTCGACGGCAAATTTGATTCGGATTCCCGACACGCTCTAATAGCATTCCAGAAAGTTGAGCATCGCGCGAGAAGTGGAAAACTCACACTGGATGAGTTGAATGCTTTGCGCGCTGCGACGCGCCCGCACCCGCGGTACGCACGCCACCCACACGTCGAGATCGATTTGGAAAGACAAGTTCTGTTTGTCATCGACGAGGGCGGCGAGATCAGCCGAATACTACCTGTCTCAACCGGAAACGGAGCGCGCTACATGGACCACGGTCAAATTCACCGCGCCCGCACACCAACAGGTACTTTCAAGGTGCTGCGAAAAATCAAAGGCTGGCGCTTGAGCTCTCTCGGGCCAATGTACTATCCGAGTTACATCTTCAACGGCATCGCAATTCACGGTAGTTTTTCCATTCCTACTCGTCCTGCCAGTCATGGTTGCATTCGCGTACCTATGTTTGCGGCAAAGGAACTCAGTTCGCTGCTACCTGTCGGAATCGAGGTATTGATCTACGACAGTCAGCACCAAGCAGGGGACGATCTGAGGAGGGTGGGTTACTAGCTTACCGGCCACTGTCTCAAAATCTCAAAATAGCTTTGCCTCAAAAGTTTGAAATTACGTGCTTGGAAGAGGTCAGTACAGCGAGCGGTAGCGACCTGGTCAGTGATCGGCATGCGATATTTCTGACGATTTTGACTCCTATGATTCAACCAGGTCGCTACCGCTCGCTGTACTGACCTCTTCCAAGTCGCCGGCCGAGGTTTTCATGGCGCACGCTGAAGCACCGCACCAGTGAGGCGCGGAGGTTAACCTCTCTTTACCGCATTTTTGGGCAACATCGATTTCACAATGATGCTGAGTCCTATTAATGCCAGGAGACCGGGCAAGGGCAGTGCCACTCTAAAGAATTCTGTCAGCCCTGCCGCAACCGCAAGTAATCCTAAGATCACTGTGAACCGGCTAACCGCGACGTTGTTCAGATAACGGATGCAGTTAAGCGTAAGCATGATTATTCCGGTGGCTACAAGCCAGGCACCTCGAGGAGCAAACTCGCTCGGCAACACCAGGAGTATTCCGATCGTCAGGAGAAAGAATCCCCATCCGCTTTCTTCGATCCGCTTCTGCAAGTCGATTTTGTTTCGGGCATAACGGACAACTGTATTAGTGTGATGTGAAGCCATAACGCCTCCTTTTCATTCGGATTCATAGTTCAATACCTGCTGAATGAGGTGCATACGCCACCCTGCCTTCCGTAGCTCGGCTTCCCATGGCCCAATCGTGTCTTGATCGTTGGTTCGACGCGAGTGTTCGATAAGATCCATTGTCAAAGTTGACTGCTCAACTGCACAACGTAATGCGTCGCGTAGAATGTTTTCCAGTACCTGGTTTTGCTCAATCAGTAACGTCTCAGCCGTATACGCGTGTCCCGTGCGGCATCTGAAGCGAATGAGCTTGTCTTCTGTCAATCGCCAGAGCGAACCATGGCAGTCCGGGCAGGTGAATGATGTGAGTTCACCTAACCGCCCCAATTGAGTCAGTGCCTGGCGATCGTCGAGCGCAATCCGTGTCTCAATCTCCAGCTTCTCCGAGAGCGGTGCACCTTCCTCTTCAAACGGATCGTTTGCCAGGCGAACCAGCAACGGTCCGATCTTTGAAAGTGGCAGACAATAATCAATGGCGACATTCCTGGCTGCGCTGCGCGGCATGCTTGGATGTGCGGCATCTTCGGGATCCTGGACCACAGTAATGCCACCACGGTATTTCACTGACCAGAGTCCGGCAGTACCGTCGTCAAGTTCTCCAGTCAATACGACGCCAACAACGCGTGAGCGGAAGGCCAGGGCAGCGGAACGAAACAACGGGTCAATAGCGGGTCGCGTAAGGTTCTCTTTTGGTCCTTGAGAAAGACGAATGTGGCCATGGTCGATGACTAAGTGATGATCGGGCGGAGCGACATAAACATGATTTTTAACGATTCGCTCGCCATCCACGGGATGGGACACCTTCAGTTTTCCCGCCCGCTCGAGAAGAGCGGGCAGGTTACTCGAATAAGCCGGCGACAAATGTTGAACGATAAATATGGTTGCCGGCAGATCGGGTGGTAATTGGCAAAGCACCTTTGTGAGCGCGCTAAGACCGCCCGCCGACGCTCCGATGACGATGATATCTCGCGCTTCCATTGTCTACACTCCAACCTGGTCCAGCGCGGCATTTCTTTCAATTTGCTTTTCAGGAACCTCCGTGAGAGTTGCCTCAGTCAACAACAGCACACTCGCCGCAGATACTGCGTTTTCAAGCGCAATCCTGATGACCTTCGTGGGATCAATGATTCCCGCTTCGATGAGGTCCACGTACTCTCCACGCGCGGCATCGAATCCGTAATTGCCGGTAGCACGGCGCATCCTGTCAACCACTACGCCACCGTCAACCGACGAATTCTCGGCAATCTGTCGCGTCGGCGCTTCCAGCGCACGCCTTAGAATCAAAAGACCAGTCCGCTCGTCGCCTTCGCATTTGTTTGCCTCGGCTTCGAGTTCCGGAATCGTACGCAATAGCGCCAGTCCACCGCCGGGAACGATGCCTTCACTACTGGCCGCTCTTGCCGCGCTGATGGCATCGTCAAATGCTTCTTTGCGGCTCTTCATCTCTGTTTCAGAGGGCGCTCCGACACGGATAACCGCAACGCCACCGGCGAGCTTCGCTAACCTTTCTTCCAGTTTTTCGCGATCGTAATCCGACGTCGCGAGCTTGATCTGTTTTCGAATGTCGTTGCAGCGCGATTCGATCGCTTCCTTACTACCCGCGCCACCGATAATCGTTGTCTTCTCGCGATCACTAACGACGCGCTTCGCTTTGCCAAGATCGTTCACCGTTACGTTTTGCAGTTTGAGACCGAGTTCTTCAGATATGACTTTGGCGCCCGTAAGTATTGCAATGTCGTCCAGCATCGCTTTGCGGCGATCGCCGAATGCCGGCGCCTTTACCGCGTCACAAGGCAACACGCCGCGCAGTCGATTGACGACCAGCGTGGCCAGAGCTTCGCCCTCGATGTCCTCTGCAATGATCAGCAGTGAACCGCTCATCTTCGCGACTTGTTCCAGTAGCGGTAGCAGATCGTTAAGGCTGTTGATGCGCTTGTCGTAGAGCATGATGAACGGATCTTCGAGAACGGCTTCCAGCTTCTCCGGATCCGTGATGAAATAAGGCGACAGAAAACCGCGATCGAATTGCATGCCTTCCACGACTTCAAGCGTCGTCTCCGTGCCTTTTGCTTCTTCTACCGAGATGACGCCTTCCTGACCCACTTTCTCGACTGCGTCTGCTACAAGTTCACCGATTGACGAGTCGTTGTGAGCAGAAATGGTTGCGACCTGGGCGCGTTCTTTCCGGTTTCCGACAGGCCTCGAAATGTTATGCAAGGCGTCAACAACTACACGCAGGCCGCGATCAAGCCCACGCTTGAGATCTATTCCGCTCGCTCCTGCCGCAACATTGCGTACGCCGTCCGCAAATATCGTCTGGGCGAGGATCGTCGAAGTGCTGGTGCCGTCGCCGACTTCGTCGCCGGTCCGTTCCGCCGCTTCGCAAATCATCTGAGCGCCAAGGTTTTCTTCCGGATCCTCGAGATCAAACTCCTTCGCGATCGTCACGCCGTCGTTACAGACGATCGGCTTGCCCCATTTCTTTTCAATCAAAACCGACTTTGATTTCGGTCCGAGCGTCACACACACGGCATCCGCCAGCGCGGTTGCACCGCGGAGAATTTTTTCACGCGCTGCTGCTTCAAAGAGCACATGCTTATGGCCCATGGTTTTAAGACTCCTTTCCAAGGCCAGAGGATTGCAACGCACATGCCTGCGCACCCGGCAGGGAAACGTGGGTTTTGCCTGCATTGCTTACTCTCGCGAACCGTCTATTGCGTTAAATTGCGCGGAAAACTGAGGAAGAATCCTCAGCAGCGGTGGTTTGCGAGGGTCCTGGCTGCCGGGTTGTTAATAGGACAGTCGATCGGCGAGTCGTAAGTGCCTGAGCATCGAACGTTTTTTACTTTGGTGGTTTTCCATGCGTTTCAGAATGTCGTCGAGCACACGCACTGCGTCCACGATGTATGGACCTTTATTAAGCATGACGCATTCAGCACGCTCCCCCATGGCGGCATCCGTGATTTCCGCTCGCGAAGGTAGACCGTTCTTGGCGAGATTCTCGAGCACCTGAGTAGCCCAGATCACCGGCATATGGGCTGCTTCGCAAATCCAGAGGATCTCCTCCTGTACTTCAGCCATTCTCTCCCAACCACACTCAATGGCGAGATCCCCGCGCGCAATCATGATGCCGGCAGCGGGACTGCGCATCGCCGCAAGTAGTAAGTTCGCCAATTGCTCGAATGCATGCCGCGTTTCAATTTTCAGAACTATCGCGAGGTCTTTGCCACCTAACAGTGCCAATTGCTTCTGCAATTCCTGTACGTCCGTTGCTCTCTTCACAAAAGAGTAGCCTACGAGATCTGCATGCGTCGCGATGAATTGGAGATCATCAAGATCCTTTTCGGTCAACGAAGGCAGACGAAGTGAGCTGTCCGGGAGATTAACGCCTTTATCAGCTCGCAGTTTGCTGCGCTCTGTCCGTGCGTAAGTTATGCGGACGTGTAACTGCTCTTTGTTGGCTTTCTCGATAACTCCGCCGATGGCGCCATCGTCAAACCAAATCGACTCACCCTCACGAACGTCGTCAAAGATCTGCGGGAGACTGAGAGAAATGTGAGGCGGTTTAATCAATCGCCCGTTATGGTTATAGACTCCTGCCTCACCTGCGATCGGCGCTCGTGTGAGAATTAAAAGGTCACCTTTCTTTAGCGGAATGTATTGCTCTACAGGCGGCAGTTGGCCGATCCGTTCGGGAAACATTTTTAGCGGCAGGCCCATTCTTAAGAGATAGAGCGCCGTTCCCGATTGAATGTATGAAGTTTGTGTTGACTCTGCCCACCAGTGTCCATTCACCGGTGTTACGATTTTCAGGGAGCGAGAGGCGCCACGCGCGTCAAAAAATTTGAGCACATCTCCTGGTTTCAGCAGCTCCAGGCCCCGGCCAGTCACGGGTAAACAAGCATCGGCAGGTTCCGGAGGGGCGCTGGCGCCTTTGGCCGGCGTTAACCAGATTTTGGCAGGGCTCTTCAGCCCTCCATAAACGTTCCGGTGCGGATGCCATCTGATTACTTCCGGTCCTCGCTTGATTTCTCCTGTTCGCAACTTTGGTCCGGCGAGGTCCATTAACACCCGGCAACTCCTGCCCGTCTCATTTGAGGCGCGGCGCGCGTGCATGATCAGCTTCGACCATACTGACATATCATCGTAGGCACAGTTGATGCGCATGCAATCCATGCCATTGAGAATCAGCGTTCGAACAAAATCGTAGTCTTCTGCGGCCTCCGCAGGCATTGTCACCATTATGCGAACCGAGCGATTTGGCGGTTTTGGACCAAGCAGCCTCTCAGTGTGAGAATTCAACAGAACTAAACCTTCCTGATAGTTGAGTGTTCCATCTGAATTCTGTTGCTCGTAGTGATTGTCGATGAGGCGGTGCAGAACATCGTCAATAGTGTCGACGCTGGCTTTTACGTGCGATTCAGCGCGCCCGAGCGAACAGAGTCCCTGGGCTGCCAGTTGGTCCTGAAGGGGCCGGAGGTCCCGCCGTCGTAAAGAAAGATAGTGCAGCAGATTTCTGGCGCTCTCAGTCTGGGATTCGTGCAAGTCGAATTGTCCGGCGAGAGCATTAGTCTCGAGTTCCAGCATCTCGACCCGGATCATGTCCAATTGGTCCTTGAGTTCCTGGAGTTGAACTATTTCGCCGGGTTCGACGGCATCTGTTAGCTGTGCCATAGTTCGCCGCTCAACGACGGTTTTCCTCAACCTCTGAACCAAGCAACCACCATGCCCGCTTGTCATCAACGCCATGAAGAGGAAAATACGGTGGTGACCTAATTAGGTTCTTATCCGCAGATTGCACAGATTTTATTAATTAATCTGTGTAATCTGTGGATAAAAAAGTGAAACCAGGGCACTACCGAAAATGCCGTTGATTTAATCCTGTACTGGGATTGGCGATGCGTGCTATTGCATGCTTGCTGCGGAATTCTGCGCGGTGACTTCGCAGTCAGAAGGCCGTATCCGTATGTGTTCAGGCCATCAATTGATGGCATGGACCTTGCCCAGCACAATCTAATGGACCTTTGTTGCTTCTAGGATAGACCGTGGAAAGAACATCACCACCGAAAACGTTTTGTCAGCACGTAATCGCTACTGCGAACGCGCACCAGGACAACGTCGCAATGACGCTCATCGAACCTCACGGCAAAGAAACGACGACATTCGGTTCAATGCTGGCGCAGGTTCGCAGCATTGCTTATCGCCTGAGTGAAGAAGGCGTGGCTTTTGGAGATCGGATCGCGCTAATTGGCGAAAACCATCCGAATTGGGCCATCGCATATCTCGGCATCATGTACCGGGGCGCCGTTGTAACGCCGCTGGATCCATCTGCGACGACTCAGGCGCTCGCTACCTTTCTCAAGAGCTCAGAAGCAAAGCTGGCCTTTGTTTCGCCTGCGTCGCTGGACAAGTTTCGCTCCGCCTGTGAACTATCAGGCATAAACATTCGGACAGTAGCGCTGCTGCCGGTCACACATCCCAACGGCCTCGGTGATTTTGCCGACTGGTCGCAAACCCTTGTTCCGAAAGCTTTCACTGAAGCGTCGCCGCCGGCTAAACCCGAAGATCTGGCGCTACTGATGTACACGTCGGGAACAACCGGCACACCTAAAGCCGTGCCGCTCACTCACGGAAACATCTACGCAGAAAGTTCGAAGGTTCAGGAAGTAATGCGCATCAGCGATCGGGAAGTGGTGCTGAGCCTGCTGCCGCTGTTTCATGCCTATTCGCAGATTGTGAATCTCTGGCTCGCAACAATCGTCGGCGCGCCGGTGGTCTATCTCAGGGAATTGAGTAGCGCTGGAATTGAACAAGGACTAAAGCAGAGCGGGGCGACAGCGCTCGTGGGTGTGCCACGTCTCTGGTATCTATTTCATAAAAAGATTTGGGATGGGGTGAACTCACGACCACTGCTTCTCAGAGTTCTTTTTCGCTCTCTGCTTTTGTGCAATGGACTATTACGCGATTGGTTGGGATTGAATGCGGGTCGCTGGTTCTTTAGGTCCGTGCATCAGGCATTCGGCGGGAAGCTGAGACTTGCGGTATCGGGCGGCGCCAACTTCGATATAGACGTTGCCAAAGATTTCCATCGCCTTGGTTTCACAATTCTTCAAGGCTATGGCCTCACTGAGACCAGCGGCGCTGCCACCGTCACTCGCTTCGAGGACAATAAGATTGGTTCAGTCGGCGCTCCGCTAAATGGCATTGAAGTAAAGATCGATCAACCCGATGACGCGGGCGTGGGCGAAGTGTTGATTCGCGGACCGGTGGTGATGTCTGGTTACTACAAAAACCCTGAAGCGAATCGCGAAGCCTTTACGACCGATGGCTGGTTTCGCACCGGTGACCTGGGGCGAATGGATAAGCAGCGCCACCTTTATATTGCCGGTCGCAGGAAAGACGTGGTGAAGTTGCCGTCAGGTAAGAATGTTTTTCCGGAAGACGTCGAAGCACATTACGAACAGTCGCCATTTGTCAGTGAAGTGTGTGTGCTCGGTGTGAAGGACGAGTCGAGTCAATTTAAGCGTGCAGAGAAGTTGTGCGCGGTTGTAGTACCAAATTTCGAGTATCTCAGGAACCAACACATTGCTAACGCTCGGGAATGGGTTGTTTGGGAATTGGAAAATCTCGGTCGCGAGCTGCCTGAATACCAGCGCGTACATGATTTTGTTCTTCGAGCGGAACCATTGCCGCGAACTACTACGCGCAAGTTGAAGCGCTTCGAACTCGCTGGCGAACTACAGACTTCCAGGAATCAAACGAACGGTAAACGCGAGTCGAGAGCTTCAGATATCAACGAAGCCGATCAAGTGTTGATGGACAGTCCTGGCGGTCGAGCGACCATTGCGGCAGTGAAGCAGCACCTCGCGGAATCAAAGCCAATTTACCCGCAAATGAACCTCGAGATTGATCTGGGGCTCGATTCACTGGCCCGTGCGGAGTGTTTGGTCAGTGTCGAGCAAAATCTCGGCATAGAAGTTAAGCCTGAAGAAGCGGCCACGGTGCAGACAGTCGCCGAACTTGCTCGCCTGGCAAACACTAAACTCGGAACCGGACCAGCAGCAGGTCAACCCGGTGCGACAAAATTTTCCTGGCGTGAAGCATTGACGCAGCCGGATCTTCAGGACCAACTCTCCGCGGAAGTGAAAGAACTTCTGAAGCCGAAACCCGGATTGGTTTTAGTCGCGTACGCGGTCTTGCGGATTGTTTACTTAATCTCCCGTCTCCTGTTTCGCATGGAAGTGAGAGGCACTGACGTGCTTACGAAACTGGAACGTCCATACTTAATCTGCCCGAATCATCAAAGCTATCTGGATCCGTTCATTGTTTGTTCGACTTATCCGCGCCGTGTATTGCGCGACGTGTTTCACGTCGGCGCGAGCATGTATTTCACCAATGCTGTCATGGCCCAGCTCGCACGGCTCATCAATGTCGTACCCATCGACACTGATACGCACCTGCTGCGTGCGATGCGCGCCGGCGCTGCCGGTCTTTCTGCGCAGAAGATCCTGACTATCTACCCCGAAGGCCAGCGCTCTTTCGACGGAAAGTTGCACGAGTTTAAGAAGGGAGCAGCTATCCTCGCGACGGAGATGAAACTTCCAATCGTTCCCGTCGCTTTGGATGGACCTTACCGGATCTGGCCCCGCTACTCGTGGCGTTTCCACCTTGCCAAAATCAGAATCGCTTTCGGTGAAGCGATCGATCCTCAGGAGATAGCTGCGGGTGCAACCGGGGAAGCCGCTTATGAAGAACTGACGCAGGTCCTACAGCAACGAATTCAGCAGATGCTGAACGATCTACGAGGCAATGTTACTTAATCGGGAGGTCATTTATGACAGTCTACCTTCTTCTTGTGCTCTCGCTGTTCAGCTCTTCTCAAGCGCAGGCAAACTGGCAAGCTATTGAAACAACCAGTTGGCAATGGGAGGGGACCAATCGGCCACATACTCTGATTTTAGAGACGCGAGGTGATGAGTGTCGCTTGCGAGTCGAAACGTTTGGTCAACCTGAATTAGTGGTGCCCATTGCGAATGGAGTTGTGCGTCTCGACAACGAGATCGTTAATCAGAAGCTGATTGCGGATAACTTGATGAAGTCGTCGTATTTTTATCTATCGCCAAAATTGAGGGACCAGTCGGGCAGGCCCATGCTTCTGGTTTTTAATGATGCAATCGCGAGCGATCCGGGCGGCGTCCACATTGTGGCTCTGGACCGGAAGAATCTTCCGGTAGTTGTATTCAGTTCCGATGCATTTGAATTGTTGGCCATCACAGATATCGATCACGACAAACATCCTGAGCTTGTGGGAGTGCATTGCCTATCCCAGTCATGGGGAACTTGTTTCTCCACCTACGATCCTTATTCCGTTTATCGCTTTAGTAGTCGGAGCGGCAAGGCTGTGCTTTCAGTGCCTTTAAGCAGGAAATACAATTTGAAACACTATTACGGTTGGGCTGGTCCAGGCTGCAGCGAGGAAATAGCCGTTGTCCGCTGTGCTCCAAAAGGTAAGCCCCGCGTAATGAGCGCTGAAAGAGCAAAGCGACTATACGAAACTAAGGCAGGTATTCCTCCAGGCTGCCGCGGTTATTCAGCACCGCATTAGACAGGCTTGCACAAAAGTCATTTCGGCAGCCACTTTCCAAACCCTCCGAGTCGAAACCGCCCACGAGCAGGCGTAAAAATCCCCAAATCGATTACTCATTGCGAAATTTTGCAACTGCGGGAGTCGTTGAAAATCGCCGAAACTTTATCTATGTGGCATTGAAGTGCCGGAATGTCGCTTGCTTCGTCACTCGTAGTCAGGAGGTTTTGACACCATGACAGTTGAAAGATACCTGCGACTAATCGCCGGCAGTTTTGTACTGGCAACCATTTTCCTCGGTTACTTCCACAGTCCGTACTGGTTTCTGTTCACCGGTTTCGTCGCCCTCAACTTGATCCAATCTGCGTTTACAGACTGGTGTCCGATGATGACATTTCTGCGTTGGCTGGGTGCCCCACCAGCAGCCAGGGTCTAGTGCGATTAATCGGGTGGGCTCATGTTTACAGCATCGCTAAAGACTCGTGCCGTGGCGTCAGGGCTGAGTATCGTTTTGTTTAGCGTATTTTGGGCGCCGCTGACGGCATTGGGCCAGGTCGGCTCAGTATCAAGTGACGGCCTTACGCTGGTAGATGCGGTGGAGATCGCGCTCCGGCGAAACCCGTTAACGCGCGCGACGAGTGCGGGCCGGCAGTTCGCGGACGCGGAGTTGTCTGAAGCGCATTCTCGCCGGCTGCCTTCGTTGGTAACAGCCGCAAACTTCACGAGGAGCAATAATCCGGTTTTCGTCTTTGGCAGTCTGTTGGAACAGGGACGGTTTGGACCAGGAAACTTCGCGATCGATTCTCTCAATTATCCAGACTCAATCAACAACTTTCGCTCGTCCGTGACGTTGCGTGTTCCAGTGTTCGATCAGCGCGAAACACAAACCCGCATCGCAACCGCTCGAATTCAACAGCAGCGGTCCGACCAGCAAACCAACCTTGTAGAACAGCAGATTCGTTACGAGGTAATTAAAAGTTACTACGGTCTATTACTGGCGCGGGCGAAGCTTAAAGTGGCGGAAGATGCAGTAAAAACTGCTGAAGCGGATGTCAAACGAGCACGAGATCTGGTTGAAGCGGGCGTGGTGGTCCAGTCGGATTTGCTTGCGGCACGCGTCCAATTGTCGCAGTTTCGTCAGCAGGAGATTCAGATTGCCGGAGAGTTGGTCACCACTCTTGCGGCGTTGAATGTGGCACTTGGGTTACAGGTAGATACTCCGCAGCAACCGTCCGCTGAGCTCGTCGATCGGAGATTTACGGTCGATGCCGTGGAGGTGCTCTTTTCGCAGGCATTACAGAATCGTCCGGATTATCAACGCGCTGTCTTGTCGTCACGAGCGACTGACGCGCAGTTGCATGGCGCTCGCGGCGAATGGCTGCCTCGAGTGGACGCCTTCGTCACCGCCGGGAGAAGCAGTGAACATTTCACAAATGGAAGCGGTGATTACGCAGCGGGCGCGACCGTCAGCTTCAATCTTTTTGATCCCGGCCGGAAGTCGCGCATAGCTCGGGCCACGGCTACTCAGGCGATCGCCCTCGCAGAAGAGGAACAACTCGCCAATCAGATTCGCTTCGAGGTGGTGCGGGCGTACCAACAGTTTGTGGCGGCGCGTGAACGGCTCGCAGTGGTGGCGGAAGTCTCGGCTCAGGCGAGCGAAACGTTGCGTATCGTGCAGGACCGGTACCACGCCGGAATAACAACAATTACTGAATTGCTTCACGCTGAGACCGCGCTGGTACAGGCGCGTTCGGATCTGCTTGCGGCTCGCTACGATCAATATCTCAGTTACGCCGGCATTCTTTTGGCGACCGGGCAATTGAAAGACGCCGGTGTGTTTGGCCCGCCGCGTTCGTGAAGGGAGATTGCCAATGAAGCGCATCGTTTTCGTGCTACTCGCAACCCTGATGTTGAGCTCCTGCTCTCGAAAGGAGCAGCCCGCTCAACCCGCAGTCATCGTCTCCGGACTGAAGCTGGAGACTCTGCAAACATCGGTTGTCGATGATTACTACGAAGCAGTAGGGACGGTGCAGGCAAAGAACAGAAGCGTTATTGCTGCGAAAGTAATGGGGAACATTGCGGTCTTGCATGTACGAGAAGGCGATATGGTGCGGGCAGGTCAAACGCTGATCGAGATCGATAACCGCGACGCAGGCATTCAGTTACAGAAAACTCAGGCCGGCATGCGCGAAGTTCAGGACTCACTCGAAGAGGTCGAGCGCAGCATACGCGCCGCCGAATCTGCGCGCGCAGCGGCCCAGGCCAATGAGAAACTCGCCAGAACCACCCTCGCCCGTTACGAGACATTGTTCCAGCGTCGATCCGTCAGTCCGCAGGAGTTCGACGAAGTGCGCACGAAGTATGAAATTGCCAAAGCCGAGAGCGAGCGGGCAGATCGATTGTTACAGGCTTCCGTCGCGCGCGAAAAGCAGATGCGGGCGCGAATCGATCAGGCTAAAGCCGACGTTGCGAATGCCCGAGTTTATGTCGGCTATTCACGCATCGCATCTCCGATCGATGGCGTGGTTGTTTCCAGGCATGCAGACATCGGTTACATGGCGACGCCGGGTATGCCTCTGCTTACGATCGAGAACAGCTCTCGCTATCAGCTCCACGCCTCGGTGGAAGAATCCAAACTTGGAAAGATCCGGCTTCAGGACCAAGCACACGTAACACTGGAAGCATTGGACAAAGAATTATCAGGTACGGTTGAACAGATCGTCCCCGCAGCCGATCCCGCAACTCGCAGTTACACCGTCAAGATAGATTTGCCCAATGTCGATGGTGCGCAGTTGCGTTCCGGACTCTATGGCAAGGCGCGCTTCACCATTGGACAACGAAAGTTATTGGCTGTTCCGCGGACAGCAGTCATACAACAGGGCCAGCTCGCCGGTGTCTATGTAGTCGATCAATCAGGTGTGGCACGCCTGCGATTAGTCAAAACGGGCACGGTTATTTGGGATCGAGTGGAAGTGCTGTCGGGTTTGAATGAAGGCGAACAGATCATAGGTGAAGGTGTGACGGCGGTACGAGACGGTATTCGCGTGCGCGAGTCAACAAAAGTCGTGCAGCGGATAGCAGAAAAATAAAGTTATGAAAGAAGCACTCGGACTCGCCGGTAAATTCGCGCGAGCGTTCATTAACTCCAAACTCACGCCCTTGATCATCGTCGCATCAATCTTGCTTGGTGTCGGAGCGGTGCTCCTGCTGCCACGTGAAGAGGAGCCTCAGATCATTGTTCCGATGATCGATGTTTTTGTGCAGATGCCGGGCGCATCGGCGAAGGAGATCGAGGAGCGCGTAACCAAGCCTATGGAGAAACTGCTGTGGGAGGTGCCTGGGGTTGAGTATGTCTACTCGACTTCTGCTCCGGGGCAAGCCATGGCTGTCGTTCGCTTCTATGTGGGAGAGAACGAAGAGGCGAGCATCATTCGTCTGAATCAGAAGATGTTTGCGAACCTCGACTTGATTCCACCGGGAGCAAGTCACCCGTTAGTCAAGCCCCGCTCGATCGACGACGTGCCGGTATTGGCTCTCACACTGTCGAGCGACCGCTACGATCTCTTCACCCTTCGCCGCGTGGCCGCGCAGCTCCACGACCAGGTCAAAGAGGTCGCAGACGTTTCCGAGGTAAAGATCATTGGCGGCCAACGCCGTCAAATTCGAGTGACCCTGGACGAGTCGCGGATGGCGGCGTTCAACGTTGCGCCGGCGAGCATCGTGCCGATCCTCGAACAGGCAAACCGGCAACTGCAATCCGGAAGTTTCGCCTCAGGGAATCGGGAATTCCTGGTAGAGACGGGAGGCTTTCTACATTCAGCGGCAGACGTTGGCAATGTAGTGATTGGTGTATCAGCCAATCGTCCGATCTATTTACGTGATGTGAGTCAGGTTGAAGATGGGCCGGAGGAGCCTGCTGATTATGTTTTTTATGGGACGGGCGCTGGAAGCGAGAAGCCGGGATTGGCGTCAACAACTCAGCCCGCGGTCACGCTTTCCGTTTCCAAGCGAAAAGGCACCAATGCGATTACCGTCGCCGATCACGTTTTGCAGAAAGTGGATGCACTCAAGGGCTCATTGATTCCCGGCGACGTTAACGTCGCAATAACGCGTAACTACGGTGAGACGGCGCGTGACAAGTCCAACGAGCTCCTGTTGCACATGATGATAGCGATCTTTTCAGTCTCAGCCTTGATTTGGCTGGTGCTTGGAATCAGGGAAGCAGGAATCGTAGCGACTGCCATTCCCGTAACGCTCGCTCTCACGTTGGCCGTGTTTTATTTCTACGGGTACACGCTTAATCGCATCACGCTCTTTGCCCTCATCTTTTCGATCGGCATTCTCGTTGACGACGCGATCGTGGTTGTCGAGAACATGGCCCGGCATTATGCGTTGCCTGAGAACCGCGGCCGGTCGCGAATCGATATTGCCGTCGAGGCTGTCGCGGAAGTCGGCAACCCGACCATCCTGGCGACGTTTGCCGTAATCGGCGCCATTCTTCCGATGGCGTTTGTCAGTGGATTGATGGGGCCTTACATGCGACCGATTCCGGTGGGCGCGTCGGCGGCAATGGTTTTCTCGTTGCTGGTCGCTTTCATCGTCACGCCCTGGGCGAGTTTGCGATTACTCCGCGGGCACTCAGAGCACAAATCAGAAACTCGAGAGGGTTGGACCACGCGTGCATACCGTCGCGTGATGGGCAAACTTATCCATGACGTTAAATGGCGTTTTGGATTCCTTTCACTGGTGGCCGTGCTGCTGCTTGGATCGTTCGCGTTGGTGTTCCTGAAGTTTGTGCGAGTAAAGATGCTGCCGTTCGACAACAAGAGCGAGTTTCAGGTGATCGTAGACATGCCTGAAGGAACCACCCTGGAGCAGACGGCAGCGGTCACACGGGAACTGGCGGAGTATGTTCGTAACGTTCCAGAAGTAACGGACTATCAGATGTACGTGGGAACTGCCTCGCCTTATAACTTCAATGGCCTGGTGCGCCATTACTTTTTACGCACTGGTCCAAACGTCGCCGATATTCAGGTCAACCTGACTCACAAGGACGAGCGGAAAGCGCAGAGCCATGAGATAGCCAAACGTGTAAGACCGGGTATTCAGGAGATTGCGGCAAGATATCAGGCGCGTGTGAAAATCTCGGAAGTACCTCCCGGGCCACCCGTGTTGCAGACGTTAGTGGCTGAGGTTTACGGTCCCGACTACCAGCGACAACTGGAAGTTGCGCGTCAGATTCGGGGCGTCTTCGATTCCAGTGCGGGCGTGGTAGATGTCGATTCCTATATAGAGGACGAGCAGGCCAAATTCCAATTCATCGTCGACAAGCAAAAGGCCGCGCTAAACGGCGTTTCGGCGGATCAGGTAGCCGCCACGTTGCAGGTTGCCGTTCAGGGCGCCAACGTCGGTCTGGTCCATCAGGTACAGGAGAAGGAGGATGTAACGATCAGGTTGCGACTCCCGCTCGCTGGGCGATCGAGTGTCGAGCGCTTAAAAAGCATAAAAGTCATGGGACAAGGAGGTAACCTGGTCCCACTTGGTGAGCTGGTTCGCATTGAGCAGGGGGTTAACGAGCAAAGCATCTATCACAAGAACCTTCTGCCTGTCGTTTACGTGACCGCCGATGTCGCCGGAGAGGAAGAGAGTCCGGTCTACGCAATCCTCAAACTCAATGAAGCGATCGATCAGTTAAAACTGCCCGAGGGTTATCAGCTCGAGCGCTACGTCGCAAGCCAACCCTTTATGACGAATAAATTGGCGATGAAATGGGATGGCGAATGGCACATCACCTACGAAGTCTTTCGCGATTTAGCCCTTGCTTTTGCCGCGGTGCTGATACTCATTTACATACTCGTCGTCGGGTGGTTTCAATCATTTAAGGCTCCCTTCACCATTATGGCAGCCATTCCCTTCTCACTCGTCGGCATCCTGTCGGCGCACGCGGCAATGGGCGCGTTCTTTACCGCTACCTCGATGATCGGCTTCATCGCCGGCGCCGGAATTGTTGTGCGAAATTCGATAATTCTTGTTGACTTCATCAAGCTCAGACTGGAGCAGGAGATGCCGCTCGCCGATGCGGTCGTGGATGCCGGCGCAGTGCGGTTTCGACCAATGATGTTGACTGCGGCGGCGGTGATCGTCGGCTCGGCGGTGATCCTGTTTGATCCGATATTTCAGGGTCTCGCGATTTCATTGATGGCAGGCGAGGTTGCTTCGCTGCTTCTTTCGCGGATGACAGTACCGATTCTCTTCTACTTGAGTGAACGTAAGCACTATGAAGTACCGATAGTAGAAGCGGAGCTGCCGGACGAGCAGGAAGTGAATCCGCTTGATGCCTTTGCTGCGGAGGAAAGTCACGAGGGTCCCCTCATCGCGAAGTCTGCGAACCCAAGTTCTTCATGAACTGGCACGAGACCCTTAACCGGCACGCTGCTCAGTTTGCATGGCGGTTGACGTATTTAACGCACTGCCCCTGATTGGCGAACGCGAGCCCACGGAACTTCAAATAGCCGTCATCCTTGCAATCATTTTTGCTCTTCGGGACTGGTGTGATTGCGATCCGGCGAGGACAATCAAGATTCGGAATGGTGGCGATCGACGAGTTAGTCGCCGTGTCGATGACGGAAACCGTGCTGTCCACATTAGCGGTATAGAGCCGTGTGCCGTCGGATGTCAGGGCCGGAAAAATCGGACTGAAACCAAGCGGAATGGAATTGACCACCGCGTTTGTGCTCGTGTCTATGATAAAGACCGCATTGATCATTGGGCTCGTCACGTAAAGGCGCGCACCATCCGCCGTAATGGCATACTGATCATGAAATATATCGTGCCGGCTGTGGATGATGGTCGTGTTAGTTGCAGTGTCGATTACATAGTAGGCTTCGGTCGCGTCTTCCACGTAGGCGCGCGCACCATCCGGCGAGAAAACTACTCCGAAGGGATTGCGGCCGGCGGGAATGGCGGTGACCACTGCATTCGTTGCTGTATCAACGATTGTGATCGTCCCAAACAGACCACCACGACTTATCGCGTAGAGGCGGGTGCCATCGGGTGTTACCGCAACGCCCAAAGAACGGAGGGGGTCAAAGATGGTGTCGCCCACCGTATTTGTTGCCGTGTCAATGACCGATATCGTTCCGTCCCCGGGATTCACTACATAGACGCGTGCACCATCCGGCGTGACGGCAAGTTCAAACGGCGAAGCGCCGACCGGAATGGTAGCGACGACCGTGTTGGTCCCCGTATCGATAACGGAGACTGTGCCGCTCCCATGATTCGTTACGTAGACGCGCGCGCCATCGGGCGTGATGGCTATTCCTAAGGGACTACGGTCGACGAGGACGCTCGTGATTACGGCGTTTGTGTCCGTGTCAATGACACTGATTGTGTCGCTACACATATTCGTCACGTAGGCGCGTGCCTGTGCTTGTGTGGTGGTAATTGCGCTGCTGATGTTGAGCAGTAGTCCCAGAGAGATTGCAGCAACAAAGAAACGGTGTAAACGGAACGAAGAGATAACCATGATGATAACTCCTTTCAGGAGGCTGGTTAGCGCAAGATCCGTTCCGAATAAGTCAATGAATCAACTACGGTATTTGTACTATTCAGATGAAGTGGGCGCGAGATTTTCCCCAATCGTTGAGAATTTTCGCTCTGCCTGGAGCGTTCATCATGTCTTATCCTTCTGCCAGGTTCTTTCATTCAGTGTTTCGTCCAACCATTTCCTGGCGCACTCGATGGATGCCGGCTCGACGAATTGTTCGAACCTTCGCGGCGCTCCCATCCAAACGCTCACGGAACTGAAAGGAAGAGGATTGCGCGCCGCGTCCCATTTATGACTTTGCTGCAATGCCGGATGGCAGTCGGCGGTCAATGGCACCAGCGGAACGCCAGTGGCTGACGCGAGCGCTACCACACCCAACTTTGCGACTCTTGCTGGACCACCCCCATCTGCAGTGATGAATACACAAGCACCTTGCTTCAGTTTTTCAGCTAGTTCAGTCAGTTCACTCCAGCCACCGTGCCTGCCATCAGTGCGTGCCACCTTGAATCCCAACATTCGACACAGCAGCGCGAGATAATCTCCGCGAGGATCGCTGGCGACGAGTATTACAGCCGGTGCTGCGGTTCGACGCATCGCAAAGGCTACGAGTAGCGACGGTGCGTCGCCATGCCACAATGCAACTACGGCGGGAGCGCTGACGTTGGGCCAGGATGCATCACCGGTCGTAACTAAACGTGCAGTGAGGGCTACCAGACGAGCATAGATGTAAAGAATTACGGCCGTCAGAGTGAGTCCCAGCAAATGTAGCGGCGATGCATGGCGGCGAATAAAACTTAACACCGCATCCAGCGTGCGGGCCCATAGATTTCGTCCTGCTGTTTTGTGATCGTGCTCCTCTGAGTCATGAGTTGCTACCAGAGCGGCCAGGCGAGCCAGTCGTTCCGTAACATCGGTCATGTCAATTTCACCTTTGTCGACAGTGATGTAATAATCTGATTGCATGACAGTCACGTTCGACTCACTTCAGCAAAAACGCATCGGCATCGCTCTGAGTGGCGGCGCTGTTCGCGGGCTGGCCCATATCGGAGTGCTCAAGGTCCTGCAGGAGCTTGGCATAAAACCCGCTGTGGTTGCAGGCACCAGCGTTGGCAGCATCATTGGCGCGGCACTTTCAGCCGGAATGGATTGGCGCGAGCTTGCTGACATGGCCCGATCCGTTTTCTGGCCTCGTTTGCTTCACGGACGATCACTGGAGAGATTCTCGCTCCAGTATTTGCCTGCCACCATCGAGCACCTCAAAACTCCTTTTGCGGCTGTGGCTACGATAGTTTCATCCGGACAGCCGCTCACGATTACCAGTGGAGCTTTGCCCTCCGCAATTAGCGCCAGTTGTGCTGTGCGTTTAGTGCGCCAGCCGGTGATTCGCGAAGGCGTCAAGCTAAAAGATGGCGGCTTCGCGTGTGTGTTGCCAACTCACGCCTGTCGCGAGCTTGGCGCGGATTTCGTTATCGCTTCCGACGTCTGGGAATGGAGTTCGCTGATGCGATCTGTTGGCTGCTCCCCTTCGCGAACACCCCGCGTCTATCCTTCTCATTATCGTTTCGCGCTGTCGCATGCGGATATTCATATCCATCCCGAAGTACCGGTTAGCGGTTACGTTCCTGGACCATTAGCCGTGGATCGAATGATCGCGGTAGGGGAACGCGCGACGCGAAAGGCGTTCGACTCATTATTCAAAGAACAGGCTGCTTAAGATTCCGCCTCGCATTAAATGCTAAAGCCATCATAGATTTTCTTGCGAGGCTCGATAGGCTGGACCGGGCGAATGTAGTGATGCCTGCATTCCTCTTCACGACCTCTCACAATTCTTCGTCCGGCCAGTGGACCATGCATGGCTGTGATTACGGTGCACTGCCGTTCACGCCCACGGCCGTCGTAGTAGATCACCACCCAATCAGAAGTCTTGTTGAGCTGGTGTGCTCGCGGAGTGTTTGAGAACACAGCCGTGTAGTGCGTGTCTCCACGAAGAGTATGAAGTATCGGCAGCCATTTTTGATGCTGTGGATTGAATCGTCTGGGCGCAATCACCGGCAGCAGTCCCTGGTCGCTCTTCCTCCGGTATTCGCGATCGATGTCGAGAATTTCACTTACCGGGGGCTGCTCGTGCGGTGGAGTTGCGTGCGCTGATCTCCTTATGCTGCCAAGCCGGCTCGCGAGTGAGTCACGTATTCCCGCGATTCGCTTCTCACCGAGTCCGAGCACTCTTGCCAGGCGTCCGTCGTACGCGGCAACTTCCAGTTCTTCAAGCGTCTCGATTCCCAACTCATCATGCGCGCGCTCGGCTATCACTTTGCCGATGCCGGGAACGGTGCGCAGTAGAGTGATTGGATCACTCTCGCCACGCAGACGGTCCAGCATCGGTAAGCGGCCGGTCGTCACGATCTGGTGGATCAATCGAGGCGATGGTTTCACCAACGCCCGGTAGCTTGTCCAGGCCGGCAAGACCTTCCTTTTGCAATATCTCTTCGAGAGGCCTGTCCAACTCTCGAATTGTGGTGGCGGCACGCTTGTACGCAGCTACGCGAAAAGGGTTTGCGTCCTGGTCTTCCAATAACCGCGCGACTTCGTCGAGCTTGGTTGCAACGGAAGCGTTGCTGCTTATGACTTTGGACATGGGCGTCAAACCTCTACTAAAGCTGAGCCAGGACGCGGTTGAGCTTTTCATTCACTTCAGTTGCGACGGAAGTGATGGTTGCATCATTGCCGCCGGTGACCGACAGCATCGCTGTGGCGTCGATTGCGGCAACCACTGACTTTCCAGCCTCGTCAGCTTCATAAACGATAACGTTGCAGGGCAGGAGTAATCCTATGTCGATCTCCTGTTGCAGTGTTTTGTACGCGAGGGGTGGATTACAGGCGCCAAGAATCACGTAATTGCGGAAATCGACACCCAGTTTTTCTTTCAGCTTCTCTTTCAGATCGATTTCGCAGAGCACGCCGAAGCCCTCGTCCTTTAGCGCGCCACGTGTTTTTGCGACCGCTTCCTTGTAAGGAAGATCGATTGTTTTGCTGAATCCGAACTTTGATTGTTGTAATTGCTGTGCAGGCATGAACGTACCTCCTTTGCTCGTAATCATGTGCAATCTTCATGCCCTCGTCTCAACCCAGCGGGCGCGTTATCTGACAATTCTTACTGCGGTCACCTTGTATTCGGGACTCTTCACGTATCGATCGCGATGAGGGCCGGTGACGCGATTGAGAAATACTTCTGCGTCGTGAAAGGTTGCGAACAACTCTCCCTGCCTTACGCGCGAAGTAATTCTGATTGGCAGCGAGGCCGAGCCATGCCTGCTTTGCACCAGCACCCGCTCATCGTCGTGAAGGTCGAGTTGTTTGGCATCAGTTGGCGCGATTTCGAGAAAATCCGTCGGCCTAAGCTTCGTATTGGGAGTTCTCATCGTCATCGTGCCGGCGTTGAACTGGTGCAAAGTTCTTCCGGTGTTCAGCAGAAAAGGAAATTCTTCATCAACTTTTTCTTCCGTGGGTCGATAAGAAATTCGACGAAGCGCGGCTTTCTTTCCGATCGAAAAACTCTCCACGTGCATGACTTCTGTTCCAGGATGATCATCGACCGGACAAGGCCACTGCAATCCTTTATCTTCAAGCCGCTCATATGTAATGCCATATCCCGCAGGCCAGACAATGCGGATTTCATTCCAGATGTCTTCGACCGATCGATATCGGAAAAACTGACCCTTACTCATTGCTGCCGCTACTTCACAAATAATCTTCCAGTCAGGCTTCGATTCACCGGCAGGTTCAATCGCTTTACGAATGCGTTGCACCCGACGCTCGGAATTCATGAAGGTGCCGTCCTTTTCAAACGATGAACTTGCAGGGAGGAATACCGACCCAAAGCGGCGCGCCGTCTCATTCATAAACATGTCCTGCACAACAACGAAATCGAGTGAGTTCAATGCACGTTCGGTTGCAGTGAAGTTAGCGTTTGTCA